>CAZJAR010000023.1:0-27054 GCA_964543785.1 uncultured Synergistaceae bacterium
GGTGATTGCCGCATGCCTCGAGAACCTCCGCTCGGACGGCCTCGATCTCCTTCTCGTTCTCCACGTTCCGGACGACCCTGTCGATCCAGCGGGCGATGAGCTTCATGTCGTCTTCGCCGAAGCCGCGGGTGGTGGCCGCCGGAGTGCCGACCCGGATGCCGCTCGTGACGAAGGGACTCTGGGTGTCAAAGGGAACGGCGTTCTTGTTCACCGTGATGCCCGCCCGGTCGAGGGCTGCTTCCGCTGCCTTTCCCGTCACGCTCTTGGTCGTGAGGTTCACGAGAATCAGGTGGTTGTCCGTTCCCCCGGAGACAAGATGATAGTCGAGGGAGAGAAGTTCCCCGGCGAGGGCTTTCGCGTTGGCCACCACCTTTTTCTGGTATTCCCTGAAGGAAGGCTGCAGGGCCTCCCTGAAGGCCACGGCCTTGGCGGCGATGACGTGCATGAGGGGACCGCCCTGCATGCCGGGGAAGATGTTCTTGTCGATGACCTTGGCATATTCGGCGGTGGACATGATCATGCCGCCCCGGGGACCCCTGAGAGTCTTGTGGGTGGTTGACGTGAGAAAATGGCAGAAGGGGACGGGGTCCTTGTGGCATTTCGCCGCGATGAGGCCGGCAATATGGGCGATGTCGAAGAACAGCAGGGCGCCCACCTTGTCGGCGATGGCCCGGAACTGTTCGGCGTCGATCTCCCGGGGATAGGCGGAGGCGCCGCAGACGATCATCTTCGGCTTGTGTTCCACGGCGAGGCGCTCCACCTCGGCGAAGTCGATCCTCTCGGTGTTCTTGTCGACCCCGTAGGGGATTATGTTGTAGAGCTTGCCCGAGAAATTGACCGGGGAGCCGTGGGTGAGATGCCCTCCGTGGGCGAGGTTCATGGCCAGGATGGTGTCGCCCGGCTGGAGGACGGAGAAGTAGACGGCCATGTTCGCCTGGGACCCCGAGTGGGGCTGAACGTTCACGTGGTCGCAGCCGAAGAGTTCCTTCGCCCTGTCCCTGGCGAGATCCTCCGCCCTGTCCACCACGTGGCAGCCGCCGTAATACCGGGCATGGGGATACCCTTCGGCATACTTGTTGGTCATAACCGACCCCATGGCGGCGAGGACAGCCCGGGAGACGAAATTCTCCGATGCGATGAGTTCGATGCCGTTCCTCTGCCTTTCGAGCTCGTCGGTGATGGCGCTGAAAATTTCAGGGTCGGCGTCGCGAAGAAATTCCTGGCCTTGCTCTAACACGGGAACCCACTCCTTTCAAGTTGTTCAGAGAACCTGTCGATGTCAGGCTCCGACACTATGGGAGAGCCGGCGGATTTCCGCGCGCTCTCGATATCCTTCAGGCCGTTGCCTGTGACCACCACGGCAACCCGTTCCTTTCTTCCCAGGCGGCCTTCGCCCGCCATCTTCCTGAATCCGGCGAAAGCTGCCGCTCCGGCGGGCTCCCCGAAGACACCGGTCTTTCTCGCCAGCTCGGGGATGGCGGACAGAATTTCGGCGTCCGACACGGCAACCATGTCTCCTCCCGATTCCCTCACCGCCCTGAGGGCCTTTGCCCAGTTCCTGGGCGCGCCAACGGAAATGCTGTCCGCAACGGTGTCCGCAGGACCGAACTCCACTCTCGCAGCACCCTTTTTGAAAGCATCGAGGATGGGCTTCGCACCCTCCGCCTGGACTCCCGTAATTTTCGGCATCCTGCTGATGAGCCCAATTTTCAGAAGGTCGCTGAATCCCTTGTACAGCCCGCCTATGCAGCAGCCGTCCCCCACGGAGATGAAGACCCTGTCCGGAGGATTCCATCCGCTCTGTTCGGCGATCTCGAGAGCGCAGGTCTTCTTGCCCTCCACGAGGTAGGGGTTGATGGCGCAGTTCCGGTTGTACCACCCGTATTTTTCGATGGCTGCCGTGGCCAGCCGGAAGGCGTCGGCATAATCTCCCCGGACCAGCACCACCGTCGCCCCGTAGACAAGCAGCTGGGTCACCTTGGCCGCCGGAGCCTTCTCCGGGACAAAGATGAAGCTCTTCAACCCTCCCACTGCGGCGAATCCCGAGAGGGAGCTGGCGGCATTCCCCGTCGAGGCACACGCCACAGCTCGCTGTCCGAGCTCGAGGGCTCTCGCCACTCCAACCGCGCTCGCCCGGTCCTTGAGAGACCCCGTGGGATTCCGTCCGTCGTCCTTCACGAAAAACTCCCGCACACCGTACTCTTCCGCGAGGGAAGTACACTCGTAGAAAGGAGTCCATCCCACGGCGAGAGGGGGTATATTTTCCTCCGCTTCGACGGGAAGGATCTCGCCGTAGCGCCACAGGGAGGGAGTTCTCCCGGCCAGCGCTCCGGCAGTCAATGTCCGGGCGGCCTCTTCATAGTCGTAGAGCACATCAAGGGTTCCGTCAAGCCCGCATGCCGGGCAGGTGTACTCAACCTCGCCAGGGGCATAGGACGCCCCGCAGAGGACGCACTGAAGCTTCACCGGTCTTCCCATTCTATCTTCCTCCTTCAGAGACGGTCACTCCGGCCGATTCGGCACTCTCGCCAGTTCCTGCTGAAAGAAGCCGCCGGGTCATAGCGTAATATCCGCTGCAGGCACCCAGAAGTTCCCTCATCTCGATATATTCGTCCACTCCGTGGACCAGCTCTCTCCGCGAGGGACCGTAGATGACCGTAGGGAGTTTTCTCTCCACGGCGAAATGGCATCCGTTAGTGCCAAATCCGGGCCGGTCCGAAACCGCCGAAGGGAGCCCCTCTTCAGCAAGCGCTCCGGAGAGAGTCCGAAGAAAGTGAGAATCTCCTGGCAGGACCCATGCGGGAGCGTAGTGGTTTCCCCTGATGGGAGCCCCGGTGTAGCACCGGTCCTCCATCACCGGGAAGGAGACCCGAGCCCGGAGCCCGGGAATCTCCTCCGAGGCACGGGTGATAAGAGCCCGCAGTTCTTTTGCGGTCCCTTCAAGGGTTTCTCCCCGAAGAAGCCTGCGGTCGAAGAGTGCGGTGCATTTTTCGGGAACGGCGCCGCCGGTTCCGGCAGGGAATGTGTTCAGGCTGGTAAGCACGAGGATTCCCTCACCGAGAAAAGGATCCCTTGGAGGGCAAAAGTTCTGTTTCAGAAAGGCAAGAAGTGCATTCATGGTATCGGCGGCATTGACGCCGTATTCAGGGTGGGAGGAGTGGGCCATTTTGCCGAAGGTGTCGAGCCGGATCTCCGCCCTCCCGCGCTGTCCACGCTCCAGAAGAAGAGAGGATGCCTCCCCCACGATAACACAGGTCGGGTCAACGGTATCTGCGATCGCCCTGGAAGCCACGTTCTCGAAGGTCTCCTGGTGAACGGCGGCGGCCACGGAAAGCTCCCCTTTCAGCACTCCCGGAAGATCTGCCCTGAGAAAAGCGCCGGCCATAATCATGGCGGAAAGGGCGCCTTTCTGGTCTGAAGCGGCTCTGCCGTAAATCCGGCCATCCTCTATGAAGGCGCCGTAGGGATACTTTGACCATTCGGCAGCATCCCCCACATCCACGTGATCCATCTGGGATGTGAGCAGGACTTTCTCCCCATCCCCGGGAAAGACCATTGTGCCCACCACGTTGCCGTAAGAATCAGTACTCACCCGGTCATATCCCAGAGCCATCATGACATCGGACACGAAGCGGGCAACATCCCCCTCCCTGCCCGAAACAGCTGGACGGCGAAGGAGCTCTCTGCAGAGCTGGATAAGGTCGTTCTGTCTTTTTCCGTCCACGGCACAACGTCCCCCCTTGCGCTAACAGAACAAAGATACACCAGACACTATTATTTTCAAGAAAGAAAAAATGATATAATCCATCAGTATTTCCTATATCAAGTCAGGGGAGGCGAATTTTCGTGAACCTCCATCAGCTGAGAATCTTCTGCGCCGTCGTCGAGGAAGGGTCCTTCCGGCAGGCAGCCGAGAAGCTTTTCCTCTCCCAGCCATCGGTAAGTCAGCACGTGGCATCCCTGGAAAAGGATTACAGCATTCACCTCTTCGAACGGAAGGGACGGAGCATCTCCATCACGCCGGAGGGCAGGGCCCTCTATGTCCTCGCCTCTGATCTTCTCCGACAGGCGGACGGAATACCGGCCCGGTTCCGGGACATGCAGGCACTGCGTTCAGGCAGGCTCGACGCAGGCGTATCGCCCTTCGCCGGGTACTATATCCTTCCCCGGGCCCTGGCCGATTTCCGTACCGCCTTTCCGTCCGTCTCCGTATCCGTTTCCTCCGGAAATACGACGGAAATTCTCTCCGACCTCAGGAGCGGTTCTGTTGAACTGGTCATTCTGGGACGAAACTTTCCTTCTTCACGGGAACCGGACCTTACGTACCGCATCCTTGGAGAAGACCCTCTCGTGCTTGTGGCCGCACCATCCCACCCGTGGGCACAGCGCGGGCAGGCATCCTTTGCGGAAACCGCCGGGGAGACGCTCATTCGATTTGCCGGGGACTGTCCCCTTGGAACCTACGTGGATGAATTCCTTCTCCGGAACAGGATCCGTTTCGGCGGACAGGTGGAGACGGATGAAATCGAGATGGCAAAGCACTTCGCCCTTCAGGGAGTCGGCGTGGCAATCACCAGCTCCCTCTCGGTACAGAGGGAGCTGGTCCGGGGCGAACTGGTTCCCGTCATCCTCGACGGGCTCGAGGAATTATCGTGGGAGATTCAGTGTCTGTATTCCTCATCCAGGGGACTGTCCTACGCAGGCTGGGAAATGGTAAAGCGGCTCGAGGAGCAGTGCCGCGGCCTCCTCAGGTAAAGTCTGTCCGGATGATCGTCTTTGTTATGATCCCTGCCGCAGGAGTTCTTCAAGAAGGGCTGTTTTTTCCCTGAAACTGCGGAGGGTCTGCTCCAGGGGAACCGGGGAGGTCATGTCCACCCCGGCATCCCCGAGAATGTCCAGGGAATAGCCTGAACTGCCCCTCGAAAGGAAGCGGATATATCGTTTCCGCTCCTCCTCCCCGCCCTGCAGGATATTGCTGCTCAGGCAGCCCGCGGCGGCGAAGCCGGTGACATACTTGTAAACGTAAAAGGCGCTGTAAAAATGGGGGATTCTGGCCCACTCCACCGACAGAGCCTCGTCCACGGTCATCTCGGGTCCATGGTACCGCTCGTTCAGCCCTCTCCACACAGTGCAGAGAAGCTCAGCCGTGAGCGCCTCCCCCTTTTCGGCCAGTGCATGGGTTTCCCTTTCAAACTCTGCAAACATGGTCTGCCTGTAGACCGTGGTGCGGACCTGGTCGAGGTAGTGGTTCAGGAGAAAGACCTTCTCCTCCTTCGAGGCCTTCTCCAGCAGGGACTCGAGGAGAAGAGCTTCGTTGGTCGTTGAGGCAACCTCAGCCAGGAAAATGGTGTAGTCGGCATAGACCTGGGGCTGGCGGGCATGGGAGAACCATGTATGAAGAGAGTGTCCCGCCTCGTGGGCAATGGTGAACACGTCCCTGAGGGTTCCGTTGTAGTTCAGCAGAATATAGGGGTGGGTTCCGTAGCTTCCCCAGGAATAGGCGCCCTTTCTCTTCCCCTGGTTTTCGTAGACATCGATCCACCGGGACGAGAGGCCGGATTTCAGAACACCGCAATATTCTTCGCCAAGAGGGGAAAGCCCCTCCGTCACCATTTCCACGGCCTTCCCGTAGGGAATCCTGGTTTCCGGCTCGTCTGCGAGGGGCACGTTGAGGTCGTACATCCGGAGGGTCTCCAGACCGAGAGCTTTTTTCCTCAGCGCCATGTAGCCGTGGAGGGCGTCGAGGTTCCGGTTCACCGTGTCCACAACCATGTCGTAGACGCCGGGAGAGATGTTGTCCCCGTGGAGGGATGCCTCGAGAGCCGAGGGGTACTTCCTGGCCCGGGAGAAGAAGATGTCGGATTTCACGCTCCCGGAGTACAGGGCGGCGAGTGTGTTCCGGTATTTTCCGTAGGTGGTGAAGAGTCCCTCGAAGGCGTCCTTCCTCACCCTCCTGTCCTTCGACCGGCTCAGGAGGTAGTATCGTTCCTCGGAAAGCTCCTCTTCGTTTCCCTCATCGTCAATGATCACGGGAAACGTCATATCGGCGTTCGTAAGAAGTGAAAAGGCATTCTCGGGAGTCCGGGCCACTTCCTCTGACCGGGCGAGTATTTCCTCCTCCCGGGGAGAGAGGACATGTTCCGCTGTCCGGAGAAGGTCATCGAAGTAATGGCGGTATGTTTCCAGGCCGGAGCATCCTTCGATGGCGGACTTCACGCCCTCCTCGCCTGCGGAAAGGACCTCAGGCCTGTAGAAAGAGAGAGCCGCGCCGTACGAGGCCAGGAGGGTTCCCGCCCTGTCCGCTTTCGCCTGGCGGGGAGCATCGGATGTATCCTCGTGGCTCTTCATTACCGCGTAGGCGTAGATTTTCCCCATTCTTTCCGATGCTTTTTCCTCCAGCCTGAGAAAGTCAAGCAGAGACTCCGGAGACTCGAAAAGTCTCCCGCTATAGCCGCTGAGCCTCTCCATTTCTTCTCCGAGAACGCGGCAGGATTCTTCCCACGATTCGCTTGAAGGAAATATGGCATCAAGGTCCCATGTGTACTCCCGTGGAATTTCATTTCTGGGGGGAATCCTGGCGGAATGACCTTCGTCCGCCGGAAGGGTGCCGGAAAAAAGAAAACAATGGTTCATGGGTAAAACTCCTTTCGTAAAAAAATACTCCTTTATAAATAAAGAAAGGTTCGCCGGATTCATTGACACCTTTTTCGGGAGCATTTATTATTTTCACTAAGCGAATTCGAAGGAATTCTAGCCTATATTAACAGGAGTGTGAAATAAAAAATGAAAAAGCGCGTTCTTCTTCTTGCAGCCATTGCGCTCGTCTTTGCCATGGGCGGTTCCGTATTCGCCGCCGAGGCCGTCAAACCCGACCAGCTCCGCTTCATGGCCGGCCCTCCGGGCGGCAACTGGTTCGCACTCGGCGGCGCCCTCGCCGACCTCTGGACCTCCAAGCTGATCCCCACCACGAGCATCACGGGCGGCGCCGTAGCCAACATCATCAATACCCATAATGCCAAGGGCGAGCTCGGCTTCTCCAACACATCCATGGTCGCCGTGGGCCAGAAGGCGAGCGACGCTCCCTTCAAGGATCCTACGGGCAACACCGTCATCATGGCGAACCTCTACACCCAGTACACATACTTCATCGCCAGGAAGGACTTCGTGGAGAAGCACGGCATAACATCCCTTGACGATCTCATCGCAAAGAAGACTCCCACCCGGTTCGCCACCCTCAAGACCGGCACCGGCTCCGAGTTCATCGTCAACGGCATTTTCAAGGCGGGCTTCGGCATCGCCGACTACAGAAAGGAACTCAAGGACTGGGGCGGCTCCGTTGAATACGCCTCCTACTCCGGCGGAGCCGACCTCCTTGCGGACAACCATCTCGACGTCTTCGCCTTTTCAGTCGGCAAGGTTGCTTCCATCGTCATGCAGATCGAGAGCCAGACGGACATTGTCCTCCTCGGCATGGAGCAGGCCACCCTCGACAAGGTTGGAGAAGCCTACGGCACCGTCACCTTCACGGTGGATCCGGGGATATACAAATCCGTGACCGACAAGACACCCACCGTGAGAGTGGTGGGAGACTACACCTGCGTCGTGGTCCGCGGGGACCTCGACGAGCAGCTGGTATACGATCTGTGCAAGGTAATGTACGAGAACCAGGAATCACTATCAAAGGCTGTGGTGGACATCAACGAACTCACCCCGGCGACGGCCATTCCCGGCGGCGCCATTAAGAGCCACCCCGGAGCTGTCCGCTACTGGAGCGAAGTTTCCAAGAAATAGCATTCCATCCTTTCGCATAATGAACCGGAAGGCGGGCTGGTTCAGCCCGCCTTCGCTTTCGTTCCGGCCGCTTTTTGCCTGTTACCGGCATCCCCTGTGTTTTCAAGGAGGGAATTCATTTCATGAGGAAACTCGACGGCATCGTGGCAAAGAGTTTGTACGTCTACGTTCTTGCCATGGGCCTTTTTCACATTTACACTGCTGTGTTCGGGACCTTCGAAGCGTACCTGCAGAGAGCCATCCATCTTACCTGGGTCCTTCCCATGTGTTTCGTGCTCTACCCTTTTGCCGCAAACAGGAAGAATAAGGGCATTGAAACTTCCGTGCCCTGGTATGACTGGATTTTCGCCGGCCTTTCCGCTCTGCCGGGCATTTACATCATGCTGAACTACGATGAGATCATGATGCGGATGCAGGGAGTGGACGACCTTACAACCGCCCAGCTCGTTCTGGGCACATTGCTGATTCTCCTCCTGCTCGAGGGAACGAGGCGGATCGTGGGCCTTCCTCTGGTCATCGTGGCGGTCTTCTTCACGGTATACACTTACTATTGCGATGCCCCCTTCCTGCCCCAGCTCCTCAGAGGGGTCCCAACCGAGTTTCAACGGCTCATCGAGGGGATGTACCTCACTGACGAGGGCATATTCTCATCCTCCCTGGGAGTCTCCGCAACCTTCGTCATGATTTTCCTTATCTTCGGAGGATTCCTTGAAAAAAGCGGTGTGGGTGAATATTTCATGGAGTTCGCCCAGGCTTTCACCGGTACAGCCCCCGGAGGTCCGGCGAAAATCGCCGTTCTCAGCTCCGCACTTTTCGGCTCAATCTCGGGATCGGCCGTGGCTAACGTTTACGGTACCGGATCCTTCACCATTCCCCTCATGAAACGGATCGGCTACAAACCCCACTTCGCAGGGGCAGTCGAGGCGGTTGCCAGTACGGGAGGGCAGATCATGCCCCCGGTTATGGGCGCCGGGGCTTTCGTCATGGCGGCCCTTCTCGGCGTGCCGTTCAACACCATCATGATCGCCGCAATGCTGCCGGCATTGCTCTACTACGGCACGGTCCTTCTGATGGTCCACCTGACGGCTCTCCGCGACGGTCTCAAGGGGCTTCCCGCCGACGAGCTTCCCTCAATCAAATCGGTGATGAAGAAACTCTACATGATGTCCCCTATCGTCCTCCTGGTGTACATGCTTCTGGCGGGATACACGCCCATGTACGGCGCCATCGCAGGCATCTCCCTCGCCTGGGCGGTTTCTCTTTTCAACCCGGGGAAAAGAATGGGACCGAAGGAAATTCTCCAGGCCATTCATGACGGATCGAAAAACATCCCCCTTATCTGCACAGCCTGCGCCTCGGCCGGCCTCGTCATCGGCTCGGTAGCCCTTTCAGGCATCGGCTTCAAATTCGTGGGGGCGGTTCTCGCCCTCTCGGGGGGCATTCCTTTCCTCGCCCTGATCCTCATCGCCATCGTCTCCCTTGTCCTCGGCATGGGGCTCCCAACAACAAGCGCCTACATTCTCGGCGCGGCCCTCGGGGTTCCCGCTCTGGCCAAGATAGGGATCATGCCCCTGGCGGCCCATCTTTTCGTATTCTATTACGCCATCATCTCAAACATTACGCCTCCCGTCGCCCTGGCAGCATACGCCGCGGCATCCATCGCGGGTTCACCCCCGAACAGGACGGGCTTCGCAGCATGCAGGCTCGGGATACTCGCTTTCATCGTACCCTTTGCCTTTTGTTATGATCCGGGGCTTCTCCTCAAGAGCACCTTTATGGGCAATATCATCTCCATCGTCAGCGGTATCGCCGCCATGGCAGGGCTTGGATTCTCAATCAGCGGATTCACGAAGCGAAGACTCTCCCTGCCCGAGAGACTGGCCTTTGCCCTTTTCGGCCTCCTCGCTCTCCACGGCAGCCTGCCCATCGCCCTCGGGAGCACATCCGCGGTCATCGGGCTGTTCCTCGTCCTTCGCGCCAGGCCTGAAACGTCCAAAACGGTTTAGATGCTCAAAAACACAAGCAGCCCCGGCCTTTTTTTCTGACCGGGGCTGCTTGAGTGATCCGAAGGGGGAGCTTCAGACCTATTTCTTCAGAAACTTCCTTCCCTCCCCGTAAGCACTGCCCACAAGGTTTCCCAGACCGAAGTACTTCCCGGTGCGGGGGGCAAAGATCAGGGGGCGGACTTTTTCAGGGTCCGGATATCCTTTTTCGTCGAGATATTCCTCCCCTGCCCAGGTTTTGACCACTTTTCCCACAAAAAGAAAATGGGATCCGAGATCAAGGGACTGTACGACTGTACACTCCATGGAAATGGGGAACTCCTCAATCATCGGAGCGTCGGCGATATCTCCCCTTCTTGGGGTGAGCCCCGACGCAGCGAATTTATCGACATTGCCGCCCGAGACGAGGCCAAAAAAGTCAGCTTCCGCAGCCTGGGCTTCAGAAGGTATATTTACAGTAAATGCGTTCCTTGAAATTATTCCCTCAAGGGTATGGCGGGACTTCGCCACTGCCACGGAAAGACAGGGAGGCTCAGAATTGCAGACACCGCCCCAGGCAACCATAAGTCCCCCGGGTTTTCCGTCGGCTCCGTATGCCGCCACTACGAGGGCGGGCGCAGGATACAAGGGGGTGGAGATTCCTATGTCCTTTTTCATTGCACACTCTCCTTTACCGGTAATATTGTCTTCATTGTACACCTGCCCCGGCCTCTTCCCCATTTCTCACAGAAAATCAAAAAAAAGAAAGAAATCAAGAGGCTGCATACTAAATCGTGTCCTATTTCCCGGTATTTCCTTCTGTTTTCCCTTTTTCACCCTTGTCTAACCAATACTGACGAATATAATAGTGACCATAAGGTCAATATAGATCAGAAATATGGAGGTGGACAGAATGACACGCAGATTCCTTGCCGTACGCCCAAATGACATCAGCCAGCCTTTTGCTCCTTTCGCTTCAGTGGACAGGATGATGAGGGACATGCTCCGTTCCTTCGGTGAATTTTCCTCCGACATGGGATATTCCCAGGAGACCGAAAGGGTTCCCGCAGTGCCGAGGGGGGATTTTTACCGGAAAGACGGAAAAGTCTATGCTGAATTTGAGCTTCCCGGTATTGACCCGTCAAAAGTGGAGCTGAATGTTTTCGAGGACCGACTGACCCTCCAGGCGGAAAAATCCGACGAGAAAACGGTGGACGAGAACGACATTCTCCGGTCGGAGCGATATTACGGAAAAGTCTCCCGGTCCATCCAGTTCCCCATGGAAGTTGATCCCGACACGGCGAAAGCGGCGTTCAAAAACGGGGTGCTCACCGTGGAGGTTTCGGAAAAAGTCCATGCGGAAAAGATGAAGAAAGTGGCCATAGAGGAAAAAGCATAGGAAGCGGACGTTGGAAATAAAGGAGCGCCGGGTCAGCCGGCGCTCCTTCGGTTTTTATCTTTCGGCGTTCGGGAAAAAGAGCTGTTTTCCGAGAAGCTGGAAGTCTCCGATAGCTTTCTGGGTTGACGGTGAAACCATCCAGTCGATGAGGGCCACGGCAAGGTCGTAGCGAATGTTCTCCCACTTGGCCGGATTGACGGCGATGACACTGTACTGGTTTTTCAGGGAGTCGTCGCCCTCGACGATGATCACCAGGCCGCCCTGCTCCTTCCGGGAGTCCTCGTACTTGATGAAGGTTCCCCTGTCGGTGAGGCAGTAGCCTTTGCGCTCATCGGCGATCATGAGGGTTTCAAGCATTCCCTGGCCGGTCTGGATGTACCACTTTTCCTTGTCGGGTTCCGGAATCCCGGCGTTTTTCCAGAGGGTAAGCTCCGCCACGTGGGTTCCCGACTTGTCGGCCCGGCTGGCGAAAGGAGCCGCTGTTGCGGCGATTTTCTTCAGGGCGGGAGCGGCGGCCATCCCCTTGATTCCCGCAGGATCGGAAGCGGGACCCACCACGATGAAGTCGTTGAACATCACCAGGCGCCTGTTGACCCCCCATCCTTCGGCGACGAATTTCTTCTCCACCTCGGGGGCATGGACCAGAAGGACGTCCACGTCGCCGTTCCGGCCGTACTCGAGAGCCTTGCCCGTACCGACGGAAACCCACTGGAGCTCGATGTTCTTTTCCTGCAGCAGCAGGGGGGCAAGGTAATCGAGAAGCCCCGTGTTGTCCGTGCTGGTGGTGGTGGCCATCCGGAGAACCTCGGCTCCCGATGCAACCCCGGCAAGGGCAAAAACGAACAGGCAGACAAAGAGAACCGACCGCATTTTTCTGATTTTCACTATTATTTCCTCCTTTTATGTGGTGTGACTGAACACGAAGCAATGTAAAAAAGCCGTTCCAAAGCCATGGACGGCAGGGAACGGCTCCGGAGAGTCCGTTATCTCCTTGCCGAACACGGGAGGACCGCCTGTTTCCGGGCGGACCCTGACGGCCCGCCGCCGTGGGAATATCCTGTAGGCGGACGGGCTCGGAGATACGTCTATTCTTTTGTTTCCATGATACCACGGAAGGACCTGTTTTGTTACCTCACCCGGCGTCTTTCGAATATCCTGTCCATCTCCCCGTGGCTGTTCCTGAAAAAATCGAGGATCTCCGGGCTGAAATGGCGGGGTTCCGTCCGGCCGTCGCCGGACAGGATGATGCGGACCGCTTCCTCGTGGGGCAGCGAATCCTTGTAGACCCTGGGGGACCGCAGGGCGTCGTAGATGTCGGCGAGGGCAACCACCTGTCCTTCCCAGGGAATTTCGTCCCCCTCAAGACCCAGGGGATACCCGCTGCCGTCCCATTTTTCATGATGGGTCATGCAAATCCGCCTGGCCGCGGCAAGCCATTCCGCTCCGCCTATAAGCTCTGCTCCCCAGCGGGGATGATTCCGGACAAGAGCCATCTCATCATCAGTAAGGGGGCCGGCTTTCCCGAGGATGGACATGGGGACCCGGAGCTTCCCGATATCATGAAGGCGTGAGAAGATTTCGATGTCGTCCTGCTCCTCTTTGGATTTTCCCAGGGCTTCCGCGGCGAGGCGCGAATAGGCGCCGATCCTGTCCATGTGATCTCCCGTTTCGAGATGGTGAATCTCCGTGACGGACTGGAGCTTTTCAGCCAGGTATCTGTAGGATTCCTTGATCTCCCTGCGGGCGTCCTCCACGTCAAAGAGACCGGCGAGAGCAGATGCCACAGGCATCAGCGTTTCCATGAGTTCGTCGTCCCTCGGCCTGCCTTCGCCTGCGAAAGCCACTTCAAGAACACCAACGCTCCTCCCCCGGTGCACAAGGGGGACTTCCACTTCTGTCGCCACCTCAGGGTGTACCATGCCATACTCCGGCTCGAGAGACACGTTTTCCACCCATACGGGCCGCTTCTCCCTGAAAGCCCGCCCGGCCACGCTTCCGTCCAGCGGAATGGCGATATCCAGGAGCGCGGCGGACCGGTAGCCGCTGATGGCCAGGTTTCTCAGGGCTCCGTCCCTGTGGTGGGCCATAAGGACCCCGAAAGCACCGGCACTTTCCCTTATGCTTTCTGCGATCATCTGAAGCTTGCCGCCGCTGTCGCCTGTACCCGAAACGGTCTCCATGACGTTCAGCGTATTTCTCCAGATTTTCTGTCTCTCAGTGAGTTCCCTGTTCACATCGGTGAGATTGTCCTGTATGGCCAGAGCTTCTTCGGTAAGGGCCGCTATTTCCTCTCCCTGTCTTCCGATGATCTTCAGGGCATTTTCGAGGCTTCTGAGGAATCGCCTGAACTCCGCCACCCTGGATTCCTCCACGGCTTCTCCGATTTCAGCTCCCAGGACCTGGACGTTGAAGGCCGTCTCCGTAATGTCCCTGTTTCCTGAAAGGCGCTCCGCAATTCCATCCGCAACGGCGGAAAGGGAGGCAAAGGACATCCTGAGCTCATGCACGGTCGGGAACAGCAGCACTGCCGCAAGAAGGAGAATGACGAATCCCCCGAAAAGATGGAGGACGGCGATGTCCCGTACGAAACGGCTGAAAACCTTTTCGGGGAGGATCATCCCGAAGGTAAAATATTCCCCGGCAGGTGAGTGAAAGAGCATGGCGCTTTCTTCTCCGAAAGGGATTACAGCAGTTCCCGGTTCCCTGAGAAGAAGAGCCTTCGCGGGAGTGGACAGCGTTGAGGGGACGGCCGCCGAGGGAATGGCGATGCTCTCCGACAGATCCCATTCAGGAAAGGGCGAGGCAAGGAAGAAACCCTTCCTGTCAACGAGAAACCCCGCTCCTTCACCGAACATCTTCCGGGAAATCACTTTTTCCCGAACATGGGCAAGGTTCACATCGAGACCAAAAACTCCGATAAGATCGCCTGAGGGCGACATTACCGGCGACGTGACGCTCACGATGAGTTCACCAGTAATTAAATCCCTGTAAGGAGAAGTGATGACGGCGCTTTCTTTCCTGAGGGCTTCCACGTACCACGAGCGGATCCTGGGATCATACCCTGCCGGGGGAGCCCAGCCGGTTGCGTCAATAAATTCCCCCGTCTCGAAGCCCATGAAGACGTCCTGTACTCCGTGGCTCCCGGCCGATTCAAGGTACCGGGCAAAAAGCCCGGCAGGGGAAGCTGGTGCGGCAGAACCGGGAAAAGAGCCCATGGAAACCGCCAGTGCCGAGGTGAGAGACAGGAGTTTTGAGAAATATTCTTCAAGGGAGAGAGCCGTCTCCGAAACCAGGCTCCTACCGGTTTCCTCGACCCCCGTCCGAACGTTCCGAACGGTAAGGGAATAGCTGGCCGCAGTGAGAGAGAGGGAAACGAGAAGAAAACCGGCAAGGAGGACAATCATCTTCCTGCCCAGGGACATCAGGCATCACTCCTTTCCAGGCAACCGTGCAACGCAGGATTCCGTAGAAATCAGAAAAGCCACCCTTTGATGATCTCTTTTGCCTCCCTCATCCCCTGAACGCCGTAGGTTGTGATGAGCCAGAAAGCAACCGTGTAGAGGAGAACCGCAGCGATTCCGAAAAAGAGGGCTGCCAGGAGGGCCAGGCCGTCCCGTTCTGTCATCGCCACTCCCACGCAGAAGATCACCATTGCAGGGAGGGTGTTTGTCAGGGGAATGGGCAGAATCATCAGGCCGCTCATCAGCAGGAGGAGAAAGCAGTATCCCTTCGTGGCGGTTCTTCCGAGAAGCATGGGCATCCTGGGCCGGATGAACCGTTCGACGAAAGAGAAGAAGGAGGCAGTTCCGGAAATCATTTTATCGGCTGTACTCCTTCTGATGATTTTTCGGGAAGCCCACTCCGGAATCCAGGGGACAGACCGTCCTGCAAGAAGCTGCAGGCTCAGGAGAAACAGTACAATACCGAAGGGCGTACTGTATCCGGGTGCGGGAACCGGCAGGGCGCTCGGCAGGGAGAGAAGAACGAAGAGAATGCCGAACCCCCTATCACCCACTGCAGAGACTATATCCCCAAGGGACATGTCTCTTCTCCCGTTCACAGCAAGGAGCCTGCGGATATCACCCGACAAGGTGCCCGAACCGTGGTCATTCATGATGGAGAGTATCATCCTTTCCATTATCCCCCAAATAGTGTTACGTGCACGTGGTATGGAATTCTAACACAGGAAGAGCCTTCTTTTTCACCTGACCTATATTGACGGGCCCCGTTTTTTTGCTATACTGTCGTCAGGCTAATTAAAAAGATTACAACATAACAATTAATAACCCGCATCATTTTCTCCTCCTCGGGGTATAATGGGAGGAAACTATACCGGAGTGGTCCTATTGAACCAGCGAGCCCCCGGTGAAAGACAAGAAAGGAGAGATACCATGCAGTTCACGGAACCTGCGGATATACTTGACCAAAAGACCAATGACGAGGCGAAGGCACTCAAAAGCCTGATGGAAGAAGTCGAAGCCGTCAACTATTACAACCAGAGAGTGGCCGCCACCCCCAACGCTGAACTGAAGGAGCTCCTGGCCCACAACAGGGATGAAGAGATCGAGCACGCCGCCATGCTCATCGAGTGGCTCCGCCGGAACATGGAAGGATGGGACAAGGAACTCAAAACGTACCTCTTCACTTCCGCTCCGCTCCTTGAAGTAGAAACCGCCGGCGATGCCGGAGGCGGAGAAGGCGGCACCCCGGGCAGCCTTGGCATCGGCAGCCTGAAGTAGACACTACCTTTCCGAAGTACAAAGGAGGTCAAGAGAATGGACATTCTGAGAAGATCTGCCTCTCTCATCACCCCCGAGGCCTGGGCGGAGCTTGACGGGCAGGCGAAAAAAGTTCTTGCTGCAAACCTTTCCGCCAGGAAGTTCGTGGATGTGGAAGGCCCGAAGGGCTGGTCATACAGCGCACATCCCACCGGCAGGCTCGACGTGGCGCAGAAGCAGCCGAAAGACGGCGTCCAGTACGGGGTCAACCGTGTTCTTCCGCTTGTCGAGAGCCGGTTCACCTTCGATATGGACATATGGGAACTTGATAATATAACCAGGGGTGCAAAAGATCCAGACCTTTCCGCCCTTGAGAAAGCTGCGAAAGAAATCGCACTTTTTGAGGAGAAGGCTGTTTACAGCGGGTTGCCGGCCGCTGGGATTGAGGGCCTTTCTGCCGCTGCAGGGAAACGTTCCGTCAAAATCGGCGGTGACGATGGTCAAAGCCTGGTCAATGCTCTTTCCACCGCCATTTTCAATTTCAGTCAGAACGCCGTCGAAGGTCCCTATGCCCTTGTGGCTTCCCCGAAGGTTTGGAAAACAATTTACACCAGTGTCCCTGGATACCCGATATCCAAGCACGTGGGGAATCTTGTGGACAGGGTCATTCTTTCGGGCCAGGAAGATTCTTACCTCGTATCTCTCCGCGGCGGCGATTTCGAACTCGTCCTCGGCCAGGATCTTTCTCTCGGCTTTGAGGAAAGGAACGGAGGGAAAGTCCGCTTTTTCTTCGCAGAGTCCTTTACCTTTAGAGTCATCACGCCTGAGGCAGTTATCACCCTGAAATAGGGAATCTCTATATACCGCAAGTCTGAAAGCGGTCCTCTGGACCGCTTTTTTAAACCACTTCACAAGTATGGAGGAAGAAAAAAATGGAAAAGACGATGAAAGGCCTCTCTGAAGCATTCGCCGGAGAATCC
Source organism: uncultured Synergistaceae bacterium (assembly GCA_964543785.1). Classification (GTDB taxonomy): domain Bacteria; phylum Synergistota; class Synergistia; order Synergistales; family Aminobacteriaceae; genus Aminivibrio. Next base: position 16,871 of record CAZJAR010000023.1, read on the forward strand.
ATGGCGAACAGGAAATACCTCGCCTTCGCCGAACAGGCTGAGAAAGAAGGCTACCCCGCGATCGCCAGGCTTTTCAGAACCATCGCCGAAGCTGAGACTCTCCACGCCCTCGCCCATTTCAGGACCATGGGCGGCGTAAAATCCACGGCGGAAAACCTCCAGGCTGCCCTTGACGGCGAAACCTATGAATTCACCGAGATGTACCCCGCCTTCATCAAGGATGCCGAGAAAGAGGGAGTGAAGAACGCCGTCCGCTCATTCACCCTGGCCAACGAGGCTGAAAAGGTCCACGGCGAACTGTACAAAAAGGCCCTCGCTTCCATGGAAAAGGGAAAAGATTCCACGTTCTATCTCTGCCCTGTGTGCGGCTATGTTGAAGAAGGGAACGCCCCGGACATCTGCCCCATCTGCAAAGCGAAGAAGGACGTTTTCGTCACCGTGGCATAACATGCGCGGGGCCTCTCGGGAGGCCCCTTTTTCTTTCTCTTCCCGGCCTGTTTCTCCCCTCTTTTCCCCCTTGTTTTTCCGTAAAAAACACCTATAATCCGCAGATAACAGCCCCTGATAATTCCGGGGCGGACTCCTGGAGGAGGAGAGACAAGGCGTAGCTCTCACCGGCGGGTTTGTCCGCAACCTGATGCTTCCTCGGTCCGCACCGGATGTGCGGACTGCAAATCATCCTCCGGGAGGAGATTGTCCATGAACGAAGAGTACGTCGGCGACCCTGAAGTTCCGTTGCGCCCCGTTTCGCGCATTTCCGTCGTCTACAACCTGAAAAAAGCCGCCGGGGCAGGAGAGCCCGACGACAAGTACGAAGAATACGATCCCCTGAGTACCGTTGAATCAGTGGCGGAAACCATCGCTTCCTTCGGTTTTTCCGTATCGATGTGCGAACAGGATGAGGACTTTTTTTCCCGTCTGCGGGACCAGGCGCCCGACTTCGTGGCCAGTCTCGCCGAAGGACGGGGCGATGCCCGGGGGAGGGAAGCCCAGGTTCCCTGCATTCTCGAGAGCGAGTCCATCCCCTTCTGGGGATCCGACGCGGTCTCCATGGCGGTGGCCCTCGACAAGCTCCTCACCGCGCGCACCCTATCCTCAGAGGGGATTCCCGTACCTTTTTCCTTCTCATTCCGCGGTGAGGCAGACCTGTCCATACTTCCGGACCTTTTCCGGCAGCGCCCCCGCTACGTGGTCAAGCCCCGCTACGAAGGCTCTTCCAAGGGCATATTCTCCGACTCGGTAGCCCACTCACCCCGGGAAGCGGAGGACAGGATACGCCGGATCTGGCAGCGATACGCCCAGCCCGCCCTGCTGGAGGAATACCTTCCCGGAGCGGAGATCACCGTGGGCATCACCGGCAACAGCCGCCCTGCTATCGCCGGCATGATGCGGATTTCCCCCGTACATCCCAGGGAGGAGTTCCTCTACTCCCTGGAAGAAAAGCGCAACTACCTGGAACGCATCCGGTACGACGGTCCCGAGACTATTCCCGCACCTCTGCGGGAACAGCTCGGCCGGTTCGCCGCCGGGGCCTTCCGGGCACTTGAGCTTCGCGACATGGCCAGGGTGGACTTCAGGCTTGACGGGGACGGCATCCCCCGCATCATCGACGTCAATCCCCTGCCCGGTCTCTCGCCCCAGTACAGTGACCTTCCGATCCTGCACCGCCTGAGCGGCGGCAACTACCGGGACCTGGTCCGCTCCATCCTCGCAAGCGCCTTATGCCGGAGCGGACTGGCCTTTTCCCCCCTTCCCGTAGGGGCAGACGCCTCATGAAAACCGAAACCGCCCAGGAACCTCCTCAAAAGCAGAAGCTCATCCTCGTGGCCGCCGCCGTTGAACCGGAGGCGCGCTCCGACGTGGCCGACGCCCTGGAGGCGCGGGCCTGGGTATGCCGCGCCCTCGAACGGGCAGGATGGGCGGCGGAAGCCTGGGACATCACGCCCTCCCTGCTGGCCTCCCCGGAAGGGGTGTCCGGGCACCTGGAAAAAACGGGGGCCTCCTGCGTTTTCAACCTTTTCGAAGGTTTCGGCAACGACAGCGGAGCGGAGCACCGCTTCCGCTCCCTGCTGGAGAAAGACGGCACCCCCTGCACAGGAAATTCTGCTGCAGTTCTCGAAACCTGTCTATGTAAGGATGCGGTTTCCTCCCTGCTCAGGGGAAAGGGCATCCCCGTTCCTGAGGGAAAGACCCTCCTTCCCGGCGGTTCCCGTTCGCTCCTGGACGACCTCCCCCTTCCCCTCTTTCTGAAGCCTCTGCGGGAGGACGGAAGCGTGGGCATCGACGGGAACTCTCTTGTGACCGACAGGGACGACCTTCCCCTGAGGGTCGGGGAAAAACTGAAGCTCTTCCCCGGAGGGATCAGGGCGGAAGAATTCCTTCCGGGGAAGGAATTCTCGGTCTCCTGCATCGGGAACGGCCCCTACATCGTTCCCGCCGTGTCCGTCATCGACTACGGCAAATGGAACGCCGGGCGCCCCTTTCTGGACTACGGCTCGAAGTGGGACCCGGACTCCCCTCTGTACGACCTTACCCCCGAACCTGCTGGGGGAACCATGAGGGAGAGAGCAGAGAAACTGGCCTCCGAGGCGGGAAAGACTCTCGGCTGCAGGGGGTACTTCCGGGCCGATTTGAGGGAAAAGGACGGCACGCTCTACGTGATCGACGTCAACCCGAACCCGGACATGGGATCGGGCGGCGGGTTCCTGAGGCAGTGCCGCGAAGGCGGCATGGAAAAAGAAGACGTGGCGGTCCGCATCGTGGAGCTTGCCATCGAAAATGGGCGGGGAGGAAAAGAACAGTGGTGAATCTGCTGGCCGAGCGCTGCCTGGGCGCGGCAAAAGCTACCGGGGCATTTGCCCCCGAAGAACTGGACGTTCTCGAGGATGTTCTGATTGAATGGTCCCTCCACCCGGGGAAGGATTATGTCCTCCTCACCGAGTGGAACGGAGGCAATCTGGCGGGTTTCCTGGTATACGGCCCGACCCCCATGACCAGGTTCGCCTTCGACCTGTACTGGATCGCCGTGGACCCGGCGTACCAGAAGAAGGGAATAGGCAGGATACTGGAAGAAAAGATGTGCTCGGCCCTGCTCGAGCAATCTCCCGGCGCGGTCGTGCGGGTGGAAACCGCGGGGCGGGACGATTACCTCGGCCAGCGCCATTTCTACCTGGCAACGGGTTACAGGGAATGCGGACGCATTCCAGACTTTTATTCGGAGGGTGACGATCTTGTCCTCTACTGCAAAAAAATCGGAAAGTAACGGAGTCCCCGGAGAGGTGAGCGGGGAGGAAACCCGCCCTCCGTCTCTGAGGACGAAAAAGACCAGGGAAGGGGCTCTTCCGGCACTCCCCCTCTTCCCCTCGAACAGGCCCTACCTGGAAGCGCTCCGGGAGTCCGCCGGGGAAGAGCTCTGGAACGACTGGCGCTGGCAGATGAAGGCCAGGATAACCACCGCCGGGGAGCTGGCAAGGATCCTTCCCCTTTCGAAGGGGGAATCGGCCACGCTGAAGAGGAGCCTGAACTCTCTCCGCATGGCCATAACTCCCTATTACGCCTCCCTTATCGACGGGAGCGATCCTGACTGCCCCATACGGAAGCAGGCCATTCCAACGCTGAAGGAGACCCTGATCTCCCCCACCGACCTCCTCGACCCGCTCCACGAGGACGTGGACTCTCCCGTGCCCGGGCTGACCCACAGGTACCCCGACCGGTGCATCCTCCTCGTCACGGACCAGTGCGCCATGTACTGCCGCCACTGCACGCGGAGGCGCTTCGCGGGACAGAACGACACCCCGAGGACGGAGGAGCAGATCAGCCGCTGCGTGGACTACATCGCCCGGACCCCGGAGATACGGGACGTCCTCATCACCGGGGGTGACCCCCTCACCCTGTCGGACGGAGCCCTCGACTTCATCCTGTCCCGGCTGCGGGCCATACCCACGGTGGAGATCATCCGCATCGGCACCAGGATTCCCGCGGTCCTGCCCATGAGGGTGACGGAGGGGCTCTGCTCCGTGCTGAAAAAGTACCACCCTCTCTGGATCAACCTGCACTTCAATCACCCCAGGGAATTGACTCCCGAGGCGGAGGCGGCCTGCGCAAAGCTGGCGGACGCCGGAATCCCCCTGGGAAACCAGTCCGTCCTCCTCAAGGGGGTGAACGACTGTCCCTACATCTTCCGCGACCTCAACCAGAAGCTCCTGAAGATGCGGGTGCGCCCCTACTATATCTACCAGTGCGACCTCTCCCGGGGAATAGAACACTTCCGCACCTCCATCGGAAAGGGCATAGAGATAATCGAATATCTCCGGGGCCACACGTCGGGGCTTGCCGTCCCCACCTTCGTGGTGGACGCTCCGGGAGGCGGGGGGAAGATCCCTGTTATGCCGAACTACGTCCTCTCGAGGTCTGACAGGAAAACGATCCTCCGGAACTTCGAGGGGGTCATCTCTGTCTACACAGAGCCGGACGACAACAGGAGCGTGTGCGGCGGGAAGTGCAGGGAAACCTGCGAACGGGCAAAAAATCTCTTTTCGGGAGGAATGGAATCCCTGTTCGAAGGGGAAGCGGTTTCGCTGGAACCCCGGGAGCTCGCCCGGGAAAAGCGGAGAAAACAATGGACTGACGGAGAAAAGCAGGAATAAGCGAAGGGCGCGGAATAATCCGCGCCCTTCGCTTATTCCTGCTGACTCAGCTCTTCGCTTCCCTGAAGGGGCGGGTGAGAAGCAGGGGAAGGGTGAGGAGGGGAAGGAGCGCCACGATGAACAGGGTGGCGTTCACCCCGTAGAGGTCTCCCACCTTCCCGAAGGGTGCCATGAGCATGTTTCCCATGCCCCAGGACAGGCCCATGACGATGGAGCTGGCCATGCCCCGCGAATTGGGGACCATCTCCTGGGCAATGGCCGCCGTGATGGGCATGGTGGCGTTCACCGCCGCCGTCCCCAGGACGAAGAAGAGGATGGCTGTCCATCCGTCAGCTGCCCGCCCGGCAAAGAGAAAGAGAGAGGAGATCGCCATGGTGACTGCAAGCGTCTGCTTCTTGCCGTACCTGTCGGCCATCCTGCCGATGATCAGCATGGCGATGGTGCTGCCCAGCATGATAAGGAAAAGAACGGTGCCCACAAAGGAGATATCCCCGCCTTCACCTGCGATTCGGATGGGAAAGAACATCCGCACTCCCTGGCTCGCGGCATCCCTCACGGTGGACATGGCCCAGATGGGGTAAATGACGGCGAAAACGGATTTCATCGTTGAGAGCAGCCCTTTCTGTGGCGTCATGGCATCGCCGCTCTCGTGGGATATGGAGGGCATGGTCCGCCATGTGAACACCCCGAGGATAAGCACCGGAAGAATGGCCACCACGGGCATGAGCTTCAGGCCGACGGTGTTCACCAGGGCAACGGCAAAGAGAGGGCTCACCGTCACGCCCGCGGTCCCGGCCACGGCGAAAAGGGCGAGGGAAACGGTCAGCCTGTCCCGGGGAACCACGTGCCCCACGCCGCCGTGTCCCTGGGGATGGAACATGGCGCTGCCGAATCCCCAGAGGCCGACAAAAAGGAGTGCCGCCCCATAGGATGACGACAGGGGAATCATCGTAGCCCCGAGGCAGGTGAGGATGGGCCCCCAGATGATGAGCCACGGATTGGCTGAGCGGTCGGAAAGATAGCCTATGACAGGCTGGAAGATGATATGGATCACGCCGAGGAAGGTGCTGAAGAAACCCGCCTGGGCCATGGTGAGTCCCAGCCTGGAAATAAGGGTCGGGATGAAGGTGGGCAGAAAGGAAGCGTACAGGTCGTTGAAAAAATGTCCCGCCGAGAGCAGCGACAGCTTGAAACCCGAGCTCTCCGTACGGAAGGGATGAAAAGTTTTTGACGTCATAAAGAAAGGTCACTCCTTCATATAATGATCCAAGCAGATAGTATCACGAAAGAAGCATTTTGTAATACCGGTCAAAAGAAAAATACATAATGCAAAAAACCGGAGGACTGTAGCCAGTCCTCCGGCAAGAGCATTATTGTGTGACATTTTCAGAGAACACCGTCAGTCCGGTTTTCCTGACGTTTCTTTTCTTCTTGTTTCACCATCCTCTGCCCGTTCCGCAAGGAATTCCCTCTGGAGAAGACGTCTCTTCTCTATCTCCTCCTCAAGAAGCTTTTTCTTTACAAGCTTATCGTAGGTTTCGGCTGACTTTTTGACTGTCTCATGGTGGCGGTCCATGATGTCGAGCCGTTCTTTCTCCACTTCCCTTTTCGCCTTCTCAACCTTTTTCAGGGCTTCCTCCCTGTCTGTTCCGCCGTCCTCCGCCGGAAGAGGGGGGATGATTCCTCCCCCGCGGACATGTTCAATTTTCATTTTCACCGTCACCCCTTCACGAAACGTCTTTACCTATTATTCGGATGGATGTCCCCCTCACCTGAGGGTGCTGTCCGAAGCTCAAGCTTTCCTTCCCCTTCGTCCACGGTGATGACCGTTCCCTCCCCGGCCTCTCCGGAGATGACCATCCGTGCGAGGGGAGTCTCGATGTTCCGGACCATGTACCGTTTCAGCGGCCGTGCGCCGTAGACTGGATCATAGGCTGCGGCGGCTATGAAGGCCGCTCCACGGTCGGTGATCTCCAGGGAGATGTTCCGCTCCCTGAGCCTGTCAGAAAGGACCGAACCCAGCAGGCGGACAATCCGGCCGATTTCGGCGGCGGTGAGGGGCTTGAAGAGGACTATGTCGTCCACGCGGTTCAGGAACTCCGGCCTGAAGGACCGCCGCAGCTCGTCCATCACGCCGTTCCTGGCCTCCTCCCGGATTTCCCCGCCCGGAGTGATGCCCTGGAGCAGGAGGGGAGCCCCGATATTGCTCGTCATGATGATCACCGTGTTCTTGAAGTTCACCACGTGCCCCCTGCTGTCAGTGATCCTGCCGTCGTCGAGGATCTGGAGCAGTATGTTGAACACGTCCGGGTGGGCTTTCTCTATCTCGTCAAAGAGCAGCACCGAATAGGGCTTTCTCCTGACCGCCTCGGTGAGCTGCCCGCCCTCGTCATACCCCACGTAGCCCGGGGGTGCCCCCACCATGCGGGAAACGGAGTGTTTCTCCATATACTCAGACATGTCGAGACGGACGAGATTGTCCTCGCTGTCGAAGAGGGCCTCGGCAAGGGTCTTGGCGAGTTCGGTCTTGCCCACTCCCGTGGGGCCGAGGAAGATGAAGGAGCCGATGGGCCGCCTGGGATCCTTGATTCCGGCCCGTGCCCGGAGCACGGCATCCGCCACCAGGTCCACCGCCTCGTCCTGTCCGATCACCCTCCGGTGGAGGATGTCGCCCAGCCTGAGGAGTTTTTCCTTCTCCCCTTCCAGGAGCCTGCTTACCGGAATTCCGGTCCAGCGGCTCACGATCTCGGAGATCTCGTTCTCCGTCACTTCTTCGCGGAGAATCCTGCTCCCCTGCCCGCGGGCCTGGATATCTTCCTCCTTCCCCCGAAGCCGGTCCTCAAGCTGGGGAAGGGTGCCGTGCTTCAGTTCGGCCGCCCGGTTGAGGTCATACTCCCTTTCTGCCTTCCCGATCTCCCTCCTGACCGACTCGATCTGCTCCCGGAGTTCCCGGACCTCGGCCAGTCCCTGCTTTTCCGCTTCGTACCCCGCCCGGAGGGCTGTCTGTTCCTCCCGGGCCTCCTGGAGTTCCGCCCGGAGGTTCTTCAGCCGTCCAAGGCTTGCGGCATCCTTTTCCTTCGTCAGCGCCGCCTCCTCGATCTCGAGCTGCATGACCTTCCTCGAGACGGTATCGAGCTCCGCCGGAAGGGAGTCTATTTCCGTCCGGATCATAGCGCATGCCTCGTCCACAAGGTCGATGGCCTTGTCCGGAAGGAACCGTTCCGTGATGTACCGGTTCGACAGCACCGCCGCAGCCACGAGGGCATTGTCCCGGATCTTCACCCCGTGGTGGACCTGGAACCGCTCCTTCAGTCCCCTCAGGATGGAGACGGCGTCCTCCACGGAGGGCTGCTCCACCAGCACGGGCTGGAACCGCCTCGCAAGAGCGGCGTCCTTTTCGATATGCTTCCTGTACTCGTCTACCGTGGTGGCACCGATGCAGTGAAGCTCTCCCCTGGCGAGCATGGGCTTGAGCATGTTCCCGGCATCGATGGCTCCCTCGGCAGCCCCGGCCCCCACAATGGTGTGGAGTTCGTCGATGAAGAGGATGATCCTCCCGTCGCTCTCTTTCACCTCGTTGAGGACCGCCTTCAGCCGTTCTTCGAACTCGCCCCTGAACTTCGCGCCGGCCACCAGCGACCCCATGTCAAGGGCGAAGATGGACCGGTCCCGAAGCCCTTCGGGCACGTCGCCGTTCACAATGCGTCCGGCAAGCCCCTCCACGATGGCCGTCTTGCCCACCCCGGGGTCACCGATGAGCACAGGGTTGTTCTTCGTCTTCCTGCTGAGGATCCGGATGACCCGCCGGACCTCCTCGTCCCTCCCGATAACGGGATCCAGCTTCCCCGACCGGGCCATGGCCACCAGGTCCCGGCCGTACTTCTCCAGGGCCTCGTAGGTGGACTCGGGATTGTCGCTGCACACCCGCGTCCGGCCCCGCACCTCCGTGAGGGCCGCCAGGAATTTCTCCCCGGTGACCCCGCCCTCGGCCAGGATCCGGCCTGCCGCCGTGGTCCGCCCCTCGTCGAAGAAGGAGGCGAAGAGATGCTCCACGGAAACGTATTCGTCCTTCAGCCGGTCCGCCCGTTCTTCCGCCTTCAGGAGAAGCCTGGAAAGGCGGGGGGAAATCCGTATTTTCCCGGGCTCCACGCCGGGCCCGGTGACCCTCGCCCGCCGGGTGAGGTCCTGTTCGACCCTGTCCGCAAGAGCCGAAGGGTCCGCGCCCGTCCTGGAGAGAATCCGGGAAATGAGCCCCTCCGGCTGTTCCAGGAGGGCGAGAAGGAGATGCTCGCCGTCCACGTCGGCGTGTCCGTAGGAAATGGCCTTGTTCTGGGCTTCAGACAGGGCCTCCTGTGATTTTTTCGTGAGTTTTGCAAAGTCCATGGGAAGGCCTCCTTATTATTGACCTTTACTAACCAATAAGATTATAACGAACTTTTTCCCGTAGGCAAGAGGGAAAATGATGTTTCCGGAGAAAATGTTTCTCTCCCTCTTCACGGCCTGCATCATCCCCGGAAGCCTTACACCCTGCGCCCACCTGAGCAGAGAGCGGCATCCCACCCTTCAGGACCACCCGGACGGGGAATTTCAGGGTGAGGCATCCCCCGGGGAAAAAGGGTATAATGCAGATGTTACCGCGCCCCTATGACAAAGAGACGACATGCCGCACTACAGTGGAAGAGGAGGATATGCATGAAAAGGCTGATACTGGTATTTCTTGCGCTGTTTTTTCTCGCGGGGGGAACCGGACTCGCCGCAGGAGCCCCGGCGGACGAGTTCTCCGTCCTTTCGTTTTCACCTTCAGGTACCGTCAAGGGGAGAGCTCCCGTCAAGATCGTGTTTTCCCAGCCGGCGGCGCCGAAGAACCTGATCGGCAAGGCCCTCCAGGCGGACCGTCATCCCGTGGCCTTTTCGCCTTCCATCCGGGGAGAAGGGAAATGGACCGATGCCAAAACCTTCGCCTTCACGCCCCTGGCGAACCTTCCCTCAGCCACGCTCTTCAGGGCCACGCTGAAGGATGACCTCAGGGACGCAAAGGGAAACAGGCTCGTTGGAAAACAGACCTGGGAATTCTCCACTGAATCCCTTCGGCTTCTCCGGGTACAGCAGGTGGATTTCACAGAGAACGGCAACGCCGTCCTCGAGCTGGCCTTCAACCTTCCCGTATCCCCCTTCAGGCTCCGGGGTTACCTCGTCCTTGCCAACGACAAAAACCAGGCTGTGGAGTACTTTTTCTCCGGCAACGCCCCGTCCTCCCGCATCCAGGTTTTCACCCCCCCCTTCAGCGAGCAGAAACTCCGGGTGATCCTGGCCGCCGGAATGACCAGCGACGCCGGCCCCCTTGGAATAGAAAAGGAAGTCCGGCAGGAAGTGACGGTCACCAGGAAGATGGAAATACGGGGAGCATACGCTTCCAGCAACTACCCTGAACAGAGCGGCATCACCATCAGCACCTCCATCGGTGCGGACATGGCCTCGGCGGCCCGGTTCGTTGAGCTTTCCCCGAAAATACCCTTCACCGTTGAGCCGGGGTACAAC
>CAZJAR010000024.1:0-26814 GCA_964543785.1 uncultured Synergistaceae bacterium
GCGGAATTTCTCGGGAGGTAGGGGGTTCCCTCCTCCCGTCCTTTTATTCCAGCCGTGCGGCGATCTGTCTCCGTTCGCCCCCGGAGACCCGGAAGAGCTTCCTTCCGTCGGGACTGAGGGCCGCGTCCTCTTCCCCGCCCGCCGGGCCGGGAATTGTAAGGAGATACGAACCGGGTTCCCTCTGCAGGGAGGGGGGCTTTCTCCTCCAGAAACTCACCAGGGATGATGGGGCAACACTTCCGTCCCTCCCGAAGGTGAGGATGCGTCCGTTGTGCCACCTCCACCGGCCTTCGATGGGGTCCGCCGGAGCGCCAGGAGCGGCCAGGAGGGAAAAGCTCCGGAGGCTTTTTTCGAGGTCGGGCGTGCGTATGTCAGTATTGTCGGAGGAAACCACGGCGAGGACCCCATACCATGTCCCGTCAGGGCCGAAAGTGGCGGCTGACGCCTCCGCGGGCCGTCCGTCAACGCTCACTTTGTATCTCCTCAAAATCCCTTCCTCTCCGCTGACTGTAACAATTCTGCCTCTCCAGAACTCGACGGGAGAGAGGGAGAGCAATTCCTCCCGTTCCTCGAGCCAGGCGGCGGCTTCCCCTTCCGTTAAAAAGGACTCCCTGAGGACATGCACCTCAACGTATGCAGCCCCGTCCCGGGAGCGGGCTCTCAGGGCGAGGTCCGCCGTCAGGTGCCTCCGCACCGTCCACCCTCGGGGAAGGAGGATGCGGAAACCGTTCCGGCTGTCGGCGGTCCAGAATGGATTATCCCGGGCCCTGGCGGGGAGAGCCGCCAGGAGAAGCAGCAGGACGGCAAGGACACATCGCTTCAGGTTCATGGTTTTCTCCTTTGTGTTATTTCCGGTGCTGTATGGGTATCGGCCTTCGGGCCGAAAAGGAAAAGGCGGGCAGGATTCCCTTCTTCCGGCACAGGTTCTCCCGTACCTTTCCACCGGCCCCCGTCCGCTTCTGTTCTCCCTTCAGCGACCTTCCCTGCGGCGTGCTGTTTCCCATGACAAAACCGGGAAAAGAGATATACTATTCAGACAAGTAGGCTGAGTAATAATTCTGCAATGAAAGAGGAGAGCGGAAAAGCGAAAGGGGGTATTGTTCATGGGACAGCGGAGAATGCTGCTTCCTTTGTTGGTGATGTTTCTTGTTCTGTCGCCTGCTTCCCGGGCCTGGTGTCTTCCTGATCTTGTGCCGTGGATCGCACGGAGGGGGATTCCTTCCGAAAGGAGCGGCGAGATAGTCATTCCTCTTTCGGTAACGGTCCAGAACAGGGGAACAACAGCTGCAGCCCTGTTCAAGGTTTCGGTCGATTTTGAAGTGGTGTCCGGAGGCCGTCCGGGGCTTCTGAACAGCGGCGGTGCGGCTTTTCGGGTGCCGGGGCAGCGGAACGTCTTGTATCCCGTGACCGCCGCGCCTCTCCCGGCCGGGGCGCCGCCGGCAAGCACCGTGACATTCACCGGCGAAGCGGTGCTGCCTGCCTCTTACTCGGGGACCACGGTGCGTATCAGGGCCGTAGCCGACACTACGGCGGGCGAGGAATTCGCAGACCCGGCCGGGCGGGTCCGGGAATCGGACGAGACGAACAACGCGTCTCCGTGGGCGGATGCCGTTCTTTCGGCAGGGACCCCCGATCTTCGTGTCTGGAACCAGACGCCCCCTCTTTCGTTCTCCATCGAGGGAGAGCAGATCGTCGAATACAGGGGAGGCCGGGAGAAATTCATCGTGAGCGTTATTAACAGCGGAACCGCCCCATCGGGACCCTTTTCCGTTCATGCAGCCTACGAGGCGGCCGGAGGAGGCGCCCCGGGAACGGGCACGATTCTTCCCGACCCGCCGGAGGCAGGGAGAAGCTCGGGGCTTGCTCCGGGACAAAAGGCCGTTTTTGACCGGATCGTCCTGAAGCTGCCCGTTTCCCTGGCGGGCGCCCGTGTGCGGTTCCGCCTTGTCATCGATCCTGACAACAGGGTGCGGGAATCGGACGAGGGGAATAATACCGGTCCCCTGACGCCGGTTACCGGTCTTCCCGTACGGACTCTGCGCCTTGCGGGCAGCCTGGTGCTCCCGGTCCTGGGAGACCGCCTGAGGGGGCGCATCCGGCTGAACAACTTCGCCGGGCCGACGGGGGATTTTCAGCTTGACCGGGAACCTGCCAGGAGAGACGATTCGTTTATCAGCGTCGGGGAATGGCGGACGGTCTTCACCCCTCCTTTTTTCCACTACGGCAGCGGGGCGTCCCGAAGCTGGTATTACCTGAACGACATCAACGGGGATTTCGGCGGGCCGAGATCCCTGCGTTTCGTTCCCGGAACGGGCGTCGCTTCAGGAAGGATAGCCGGAAAAGTCAGTTTCGAGACAGGAGGGGATTGCGAGATACGGGGCTGGGAGTACACGGCGCCCTACTGGTACGATTCTCCCCCGGACGTGGATATCGTCCGCATGGAAATATCCCTGTCCCTCAGGCCCGTTATCCGGAACGGAAGGATCAGCTACGACCAGGTGACGGTTTCCCCGGATATCCGCATCACCCTCCGCGGTTTCTGGAAATTTGTGGACAACGCGATTCTCAGCCGGGGAATCGTGGATTACCTGAGAAACATGATAAATACCGAGGTCAGGCGGCAGATTGAAGCGGCGCTCACGTCGCGGGAGGTCAGGGAGGCGGCGGAGAGGGCGGTTGAGGCCGCCGTGCGCCCCACGCTCGACCGTCTCGGCGTGCGGAGGCTGCTGTCTGTCCGGGTGGAGGGCGACAGCCTCGTGGCGGCGTATGAGTAAATCCGTAGATGCGGCGGCTCCTGGATCAGGGCCGCCGCAGCAAATCTACGGGAGAATGGCGAAGACCCGGGCCGGGAAGCCCGAGCCGTAGAAGGGCTTGGGGAAGGCCACCACGACGAGGGCACCGTTTTCCGGCACCCTGTCCAGGTTGGCGAGGAGTTCGATCTGGTATCTGTCCTGGCCGAGGACATAGGCCTCGCAGGTATAGTCCCCTTTCGAGGTGGAAATGCCCGGGTCGGTATCGGTGGGTTCATGCCCCGAGGCCGTGATCTTCCGCTCTTCAAAGAGGTATTTCATGGCTTCCAGGCTCCAGCCGGGGTAGTGGGCCGTGCCGGCAGCGTCGGCGTTTCTCATGGCCGCCGCGTCGGGCCACCGTTTCGACCAGTCGGTCCTCATGGCGGCGAAGGCTCCTTCCGGCACGGGGCCGTGTTTTTTCTCCCATTCTTTCACGTCCTGGAGGGTAAGGGCGTAATCGGGATTTGCCGCAGCCTTCTCATGAACGTCGAAGACCACCAGCGGAAGAAGCATTTCCTTCACGCCGATCTGGTCGAGGGTCCGTTTCCCCCTTGCGAAATGAGCCGGGGCGTCGCAGTGGGTTCCCCACTGCCCAACGTGGCAGAAAACCTGGGCAAAAAAGCCGTACCCCATGGTGCCGACACCCTTGTCGTACCAGTAAATGGTCTCCCGTTTTTCCTGGGGAAAACCGGGCCAGTGGGGGATTTCGGTGTCGAAGGTATGGGTGAGGTCGACGAATTCCTTCGTCTTCAGGATGGAGTAGATCTCGGTGAGGGACGGCTCGGCGGCGGGAGCGGACGCCGGGAGAAAAACAAGAGCCGCCGCCAGCAGAACAAGGACGGTTTTTTTCGTGAAGCCTGTCATTGATTCCAACCTCCTTTTCACACGGTATTGCGAAGAGACGAACTGCAGGATGCTTCTCCGGTTTTTGCGCCTTTTCGGTTCACTTGACGGGCATCTCTCCCCTCTGACGAAATAAAGGTATTCGGAAAGTTGTGATAACTCGCCCCGGGAAACTCTACCAAAAGAGAGGGGTTTTTGCAACAGACCGCTTTTCCCTCTCTTGAGCAGGGCGGATGGTGTTGCTACAATCGGGAAAAAACTGAACACAGAAGGAGGTTGTATTCTTGGACGAAAAGTCAGCAAGGCAAGAACTCCGTTTCTTTCTCAAGGATACCATGCGCCTGTCCGTCGATTTTTCCCGGACCGCCCAGAACCTGGGGACCCCTCCGCCTCCCGTGCAGAAGCCCGTCCCCGAAGGCACGGTGCGGATTCCCCTGCACGGCCCGGAGGAATGGACCGCCGTGGGGGACATATCCCTTCGGGAGGCTATGGGGCGCCGGCGGTCCGTGAGGAAATTCTCCGACAGGTCCTTTACCCTCGACGAACTGGCCTTCCTGCTCTGGGCCACCCAGGGTGTCCGGGGAGAAGCGGATCCTGTGCGGACCTGCCGCACTGTCCCGTCGGCGGGATGCAGGCATCCCTTTGAGACCTACCTTGCGGTTTTCCGGGTTGAGGGGCTGGAAAAGGGGCTCTATCGGTACCTTCCCGTGGAGCATGCCCTTCTGCCCCTGGGAAATCCGGACCGGCTCGCGGAGAAAACGGCACAGGCGGCCCTCGGACAGACCTTCGCCGGAAAGGGGGCGGTGACTTTTTTCTGGACGGCCCTTCCCTGGAGGACGGAATGGCGCTATTCGGAGGCGTCTGTGAAGGTCATTGCCCTGGACGGGGGGCACCTCTGCCAGAACCTCTATCTCGCCTGCGAGGCCATAGGGGCGGGGACCTGCGCCATCGCCGCCTACGACCAGGACGCCGCCGACAGGCTGGTCGGCGCGGACGGAAAGGACGAATTCGTGGTCTACATGGCCCCGGCGGGAAAGAAGGGAAAGTTTACAACTCCGTGACATGGGGGTGACAGCGTCCTGACACATTTGTCCGTTTTCCGGGCTATCCTTCTGTCCAGGAGGTGGTTTGATATGTTCCGTAAAATCCTGTGTTTGGCCATGGTTCCCTTGATGCTGCTCGCCCAGTCGGGCTGGCGGGAGGCTGCGGCGTCACCAGTGCAGGACGAAGGCGTCGTGTTCGAGGCAGGGGCGGATTATCCGGTCGCTCCCGCCGGAAAAAGCGGTCAGAGAGTTATCGTCCGGGCGCTTGTCCGTCCGTCGGGAAAGGTCAGGGAGAGGGCTCCGCTTGCTGTGGCCCTGGTTCTCGACAAATCAGGCTCCATGGCATCGGACGGCAAGATGGAGAACGCGAAGAAGGGAGCTCTCGAGGCCCTCAAAATGCTGGACTCCAGGGACGTGGCCGCCGTTGTCGTCTATGACGACGGGGCTTCGGTGCTCGTCCGGGCACGGACCGTGGGGCGCGGGGCCGACGACCCCGCCTTTTTCAGGCCCGTACAGCGTCTTCGCCCGGGAGGATCCACGGCGCTCTACCATGGAACGGTGACGGGAGCCTCTGAACTGCAGCCCTTCATTGACGAAGGATATATCCCCAGGATCGTGCTGCTCTCCGACGGCATCGCCAACGTGGGCCCCTCCTCGACGGAGGACCTGGCGGTTCTCGGGAGGAACCTGTCCCGCCAGGACATCACCATCACTACCATCGGCCTCGGCCTGGACTATAATGAGGACCTGATGACCGCCCTTGCGGCGGAGAGCGGAGGAAACGCATATTTCGCCCGGCACAGCGGAATGCTCCCGGAGATATTCGCCCGGGATCTCGAGGATGCCGTGACGGTGACGGCCCGGAAGGTGAGGGTGACCCTCCGGTGTCCCGAGGGAGTCAGGCCGGTGCGGGTTATCGGGAGGCAGGGTAAGGTGGAGGGCAGTTCTCTTGAAGTCGCCATCGACAACCTGTACGGAGGAGAAAAGTACGCCCTCTTCGAGGTCGAGCTTCCCGAGGGACAGGACGGGACGGTTCTCCGCGCTGCGGAGCTTGAAGTGGAGTACGCCGATGCCGCATCGGGGACCATGTTCAGGAAGAGCGCGGAGCTCTCTGTCTCCTTCTCTGGAGACGCGGGATCGGTGGAGAAGAACCGGCGGTCCGACATCCTCTCCCAGGCCGAACTCGCAAGGAACGCCGAGATCCGGGAAGAGGCCGTCCGGCTGGCCGACGAGGGGAAAGCCCGGGAGGCGGCCCAGCTTCTCGATGAACGGACGAAGCAGCTCCAGGCCGCGGCGCCGTCCGCAGGTACAGACGCCCCGAAGCTCGAGCAGGAAGCAGGCTTTTTCGAAGAGCTGGCGGGAAGTCTTCTCGAAGCTGGAAATCTCTCCAGCAGCCAGAGGAAAGCCGTTCTCAACGACGCCTACATGCAGAAGAACCAGCAGGCCGCCGTGAGCGGCGACCAAGAGGGAGACGAAGAAAACTGAAGGGCCCGGTACCGGCGGGGAAGGGGTTCTCCCTTCCTTCGCCGGGGGCTGAGAGGAGAAGCTCATGGACAAAAAAATGCAAAAAACGGCCGGAACAAGGCCTATCCTCCCGCTGCCCTTCGTGGTCGTGTTTGTCCTGGCGGTGCTCCTTCCGAGCATCGCCCTCAGCCTTCTCGCCCTCAGGGCCGCCGACAGGGAGGCTCTATACGTTGAGAAGAGCCTCGAAGCCGCCCTGCTCGCCGAAGTGAATCTTGCCGCACAAAAAATAACGGCGCTCATGGACGGCCTCGGGACGGAGCTGGAAAGGGAGGCGGGAAAGATTTCAGGCCCCGAAGCCCTGGAAGAATGGAGCCATTCCTCTTCCCCCGCGGCGTTTCCCTTTTTCGTAAAGAACGGCCGCCTGTTCGTTCCCGAAGCTCCCCATCCTCTTCTTGATAATTTTCTGGACTCCTTCGGCCCGTTTCTTGAGGAGAGGGAGGAAATGCAGGTCTATGACTCCATTGCGGGGGTCTACCGGAAGGAGATGGGAGAGATGCCCTCCTTTCCTTTCCCTGTTCCCTCTGACCGCCCAATGGAAGAAGCTGCGCCCCGGGAGGCAGGCAACGAGAACCTCCTGGCGGAGGTGCCGTCCGGAACCGCCGGTCGGGTGGCCCGGCCCCTCCAGGCGCCCCCTGCTCCTGCTGCGGCATCTCTTCCTGCACCTGTGAAGAAGGCCGCCGCTCCTTCCGGCGGAATGGAGCGGCAGATGGCCCAAAGCAAGGTGGCGGCTGACTCAGCCTTCAGGGATCAGCTGTTCCGGAAAGCTGAAGAGGAAGGTTTCAGCCTGCTCCAGCGAAATGTGGCCCCCCAGGCGGGCGCAGCCCCCTCTTTGGAGAAGGAGGAGCGTTCCGGCACCGTAGCCAGGGGAAAAACCTTTTCCCGCCTGAGATCCGAGTCGGGAAGCGGTTTTTTGCCCAGGCTCTCCGCAAGAGGGCTGGAGCTTCTCTTCTGGTCGGATTCGGGAGACGGGGCAGCGGGTTTTTTCATCGACATGGAAGATCTCAGGGACCGCATCGCCGGGGAGGCCCCCGACATGCTGACGGACATCCGGGTGCTCGCAGTCCTCGATGACCGCGGCGAGCCCCTCGCCTCCCCAGCTCTTCCCGATGGGGCCGACTGGCGGCGTCCCTTCGTCGCGAGGGAGATATCTCCTCTCCTTCCCAGGTGGGAAGCCGGAGCGTGGCTCACCGACCCGGAACGTGCCGCCTCGAGGGCGAGGTTTGCCACCATCGCCGTGTGGATGCTTACGGCGGTCCTGTTCGTGGTCATCCTGGCCGGCGCGGCGGCAATCATGAGGATGCTCTCCGCCGAGATGCGCCTTGCGGCGAACAAGACAACCTTCGTGGCCAACGTTTCCCACGAACTGAAGACCCCCCTCACGTCCATCCGTCTCTTCGCCGAGATGCTCCTTTCCGGGAGGCAGCAGAATGAAGAGCGGCGGAAAGAATACCTCAGGACCATGGTATCCGAGACGGAGCGCCTTTCCCGCCTCGTGGACAATGTCCTTGCCTTTTCACGGAAGGGGGCGGCTTCAAGGCCCCTTCCCCTGGAGCGGCTGGATCTCGGAGAACTCGCCGGAGACACCCTGGCCCAGATGGAGCCCAACCTGGCGAAAAACGGTTTTGCTGCTGAATTCTCGGCCGGGGGACCCCTTCCGGTTTTGGGAAATGCCGAGGCGCTCCGGCAGGTGCTTATGAACCTTTTGTCCAACAGCGAGAAGTATTCCTCCGATGTCAGGGAAATAGCGGTGACCTGCCGGAAGCAGGGAGAAACGGCGGCGGTTCATGTGGCCGACCGCGGCTCCGGGGTGGATCCCAGACACGTGGACAGGATTTTCCAGGAGTTTTTCAGGGGCGACGATTCCCTCTCGGCTTCGAAAAGCGGCGCGGGACTCGGCCTGGCAATCGCACAGGATATAGCGGGACGGCACGGGGGAAAGGTGAAATATGAGCCCCGGCCCGGCGGAGGGAGTGTTTTTACCCTTGAGATTCCCCTTGCGGATCAGGAAGGAAAGGAGAAAAAAGGATGAAGGAGCGGATTCTCGTCGCCGAGGATGACCAGGCGATTCTTACCGGTGTGGCGGACCTTCTTGAAAGCGAGGGATACGATGTCGTCACCGCGAGGAACGGCGCTGAGGCCCTGGAGCGATACCGGTCAGACTCCCCGGGCCTGGTGCTGCTTGACGTGATGATGCCGGAGATGAGCGGCTACGATGTCTGCAGGGCCATCCGGTCGGAAAACGCAGTCGTTCCGGTGGTCATGCTCACCGCCAAGGGTCAGGAAGTGGACAGGGTCGTCGGGCTTGAACTGGGAGCGGATGACTACATAGTCAAGCCCTTCGGAATGGCGGAGCTCCTCGCGAGGGTCCGCGCGGCTCTTCGGAGGGGTGCCCTGGCAGAGAACCAGAGGCCCGGACAGGTGCGGTCGACCCTTTCTTTCGGGGAAGTGAGGGTGGATTTCGATGCCATGACGGGGACCAGGGGCGGTTTGTCCTTTGCTCTCACCCCCAGGGAAAACGCTCTCCTCCAGTTTTTCGCCGACAGGGAGGGAAAGGTGCTGTCAAGGGATGTCCTTCTTGAAGAGGTATGGGGCATCGAGTGCGATGTGACCACCCGAACGGTGGACCAGCACGTGGTCCGTCTCCGTCAGAAGATCGAAGACGATCCTTCACGTCCGGAGCATCTCCTCACGGTTCACGGGGCAGGCTACCGTTTCCGCATGCTGAAAGAATGAAGGGGATTGTCCTGTTTCAGCCTGAGTCTTAACGGAGCCCCGGAGAGTTTTTCCCGGAGCAAATTGCTTGACATTCGGCGTAAAAAGGGGATAGAATCAACTTGTCTGATGAGTAGATATGATGACAAGTGCCGCCTCCGGCGGCGGAGGGAACCATGGTGCCCATACGGAAAACGAGGCTTTCGGAGCAGGTGGTTGAAGCCATCGAGACCATGATCGCTGAAGGAGATTTTCACCCCGGAGACAGATTTCTTTCCGAGGCGGAGCTGGGAAAAAGGCTCGAAGTCAGCCGGTCTTCCATCCGGGAGGCGGTCAGGATCCTTGAGGTGAGGGGAAGGGTTTTCGTCCGCCATGGAAAGGGCATTTTCATCGCCGGATCCTGCGGCGATGATGAGGATCCATTCCGGGGCTGGCTCAAGGACAATAAAGCATCCCTTATCGACCACTTCGAGGTGCGGCTCATCATCGAACCCAGGGCGGCATGGTACGCCGCCGGGAAGGCCGACGGAGAGTCGGTGCGGGCCATGGAAAAGGCCTGCGGCACCTTCGCCGGGTACGCTGCATCCGGAGACACGGCGGCCCTTGTGAAGGCGGATGGAGACTTTCACCGGCTCATAGCGCGGTCAACGAAAAACAGAACCCTGTATTGCCTCATGAAAACGATGACCACCTCCCTTTCGGAAGGCTGGATTACCAGCCTCCACATTCCGGGCCGCATAGAGAAGACGGTTGGGGAGCATTACGCCGTTTTTGAAGCCATCCGCGACGGAGATCCTGAAAGGGCCGAAAAAGAAATGGTACGCCACCTGACCAATGCCCTCGGCGACATCAGGGCATCCATTGAGCAGCCTGTCCGCAGGCCGGAGGAGGAGTGACCTTGCTGAGGATCACAACACTGATTGAGAATTCTCCCGGAGAGCACCACGGACTTGCAACTGAACACGGCATTTCCTTCTGCGTCGAAAAGGACGGTCATACGGTTCTTTTCGACACGGGCCAGTCTGGGGCTTTTCTTGCGAATGCGGCGAAAATGAATATCGGCCTTTCCAACATTGATTCAGTGGTGCTGAGCCATGGGCACTATGATCATACGGGGGGATTCCGTTCTCTCTGTGCCGCGGGAAGAATTCCCACCCTCCGGACCGGCGAGGGATTTTTCGCCCCAAAGTACGCCTTCCGGAAAGGCGCCTTTGATTTTCTGGGCAACGACTTTGACCAGGCCTTTCTCTCCGGATCGGGGGTTCGGCACGTTGCGTCGTCAAAGCCTCTCGACGAAATTCTTCCGGGTATGTATGTCCTTTCCGGTTTTCCCAGAATTCACCCTGATGAAAAGATCAATCCCAGGTTTCTCCTCAGGAAAGACGGTGCATTTGTTCCCGATGGTTTTGACGACGAGGTTCTCCTGGCCGTCGAGACCGGCGATGGACTCGCCGTGCTCCTGGGATGCTCCCACCCCGGAATGCGGAACATGCTCGACGCCGTGAAAGAGCGGCTCAGAAGGCCAATCCTCGCCGTTCTCGGAGGAACCCATCTCGTGGAGGCGAAAGGAACCGCTCTTGAAAAATCTCTCGAATACCTTCAGAATAGTGGCATTCTTTTCGTCGGCATGTCTCATTGTACGGGGAAGGATGTCATGGAACGCCTGGAGGCGACATGTCCGGGCTTTTTCCGGAACGTGACGGGCACGTCCCTCTTTTTCGAGTAGCTGTCCTGCAAAGGTGCCGTTCAGGACCGGGGAAAATCCTCCCCGGCCGTAGGGAAACACCAAATACAAAGGAGGTTACAAAGATGTGGGCTATGAAAAGAGTGTTGTTCGCGCTGCTGGTTTCCGTCCTTGTTGTAGGAGCTTTTATGCCCGCCGTGGTCGAGGGCGCCGACGCCCCGAAGAAGATCGTCTGGAAATCTTCCGGACACGGCCCCGCGTCCGACCCGTCCCAGATTTACCATGACATGCTCTGCAAAGCCATCACCGAAGCCTCCGGCGGCCGCCTGGAGATCAAGCCCTTTGTCGGCGGATCCATCGTTCCCGCCTACAAGGAGGTCGACGCTGTCCACGAGAACGTGCTGCAGCTCTGCTACACCTGCCCCATGTACAACCTCGACAAGTGGTCGGCGGCAGGCCTGATCAGCTCCCGCCCGGGCGCCCTGGCCGGCGAGGCCCTCCGTGCCTGGTTCAACTACGGCGGCGGCGCGGACCTGATGAACAAGATGATGGAAGGCTACAACGTGATGACCTTCCCCGGCGCTCTTTCCCCCCTTCCTGAAGAAGTGTTCTTCCACTCCAAGAAGAAGATCGAGAACGTGGAAAGCCTGAAGAGCATCAAGGCCCGCTGCATGGGCGACGCCGGTGAAATTCTCAAGAGAATGGGCATGGCGACCGTCATCATCCCCGGCGGCGAACTGTATGAAGCCATGAAGCGCGGCACCATCGACGCCTTCGAGTATTCAACCCTCGCCTCCAACTGGAACATGCACTTCAACGAAGTTGCGGACTACGTCTATCTTTCCCCCGTCCGTGCCCCCAGCGATCCCCAGGTGTTCTTCGTGAACAAGGATGCATGGAACGCCCTGCCGAAGGACCTTCAGCTCCTTGTCCAGACCTTTGTCGACCGCTTTACCCAGGCCCAGCATGAATACCTGGTCTATGAGTCCATCATCGCCCTCGAAAAGTTCAAGAAAGCCGGCAACCAGGTACTGAAGGTTCCCGCCGAGGTAAACGCCGCTCTCGCAGCTGAAGCCTCCAAGTTCTACGAGGAAAAGGTGGCCAATGAACCCGCGATCTTCGGAGAAATCTACAACTCCATGAAGGCCTTCGGCGAAGCTTACGAAACGATGAAATAGCCGCGCCTTCAGCGGTATTTCACAAGGAGAAGGGTATGTCGTCCTTAAGGAAGATACTGAAATTCATTGATTCTGTCAGCGAAACGTCCGGCTGGGTGGCGAAGTGGTTCGCCCTGATCCTTGTGTTCGCAGGAACCTACGAGGCTGTGGCCCGCCATTTCTTCAACGCTCCCACCGAATGGGCCTACGACGTGCTGTGTATGTCAGGAGGCGCCCTGTATCTTTTGGGCGCTTCCTACGATTATCTTCACGAGGCCCACACGAGGGTGGACATGTTCTACAACATGCTCTCTCCCCGGCTGAAGGCTTTTATGAACGTGATCTGCTCCCTGGTTCTCTTCTTTCCGCTCATGGGCGTCATGTTCTACCTTGCCTTCACGTGGGCCATCCGTGCCGTCACCATCAAGGAAGTGTTCTTCAACAGCTTCTGGTATCCGCCTGCGTGGCCCTACCGCACCGTCTTCGCCGTGGGGCTCTTTTTCCTTCTTCTCCAGGGGACGGCGAACCTCGTGAGGGATTTCTATTTTATGGTGAGGGGTGAGACTCTTGATTGAACTCAGCGCTGAAGCAGTCACCGCCATAATGCTGGGAGGAGTCTTTGTCCTTGTGATGACGGGGTTCCCCATCGCGTTCGTCATCGGGAGCGTGGCATTCTTCACGGGGTTTGCCGTCTTCGGTCCAACCACAACGTTCCATATCCTGTACAGCCGCTTCTATGACCTGTCGCTCAACTATCCCTACCTGGCAGTGCCCCTGTTCACCTTCATGGGGGTCATCCTGCAGCATTCAGGCGTCACGAAGGACCTGTACCAGAGCCTTTACGAGGCCATGGGCAGGCTCCGGGGCGGCCTGGCGGTGGTGACCATCCTCTTCGGAACGATCCTCGCCGCCTGCCTGGGCGTCATTGCGGCATCGGTCACCATCCTGACCCTTATCGCCCTGGCCCCCATGGTAACCAGGGGGTATGACAAGTCCCTCGCAGCAGGATCCATTGTGGCTGCGGGCACTCTCGGCATCCTTATCCCGCCGAGCATCATGCTCGTGGTCTACGCGCCCCAGGCGGGGCTGTCGGTAGGGCAGATGTTCATGGGGGCCGTTTTCCCGGGATTGCTGCTCTCGGCGTTCTACATGCTCTACGTGGTCATCCGCTGCCGTCTGAACCCGGCCCTCGGGCCGGCCATTCCGGAGGACCAGATCACGCCCTTCGATGCGGCCAAGCTTTTCCGTCTTCTCAAGTCGCTGGTGCCGCCAATTCTTCTGATTGCCGCGGTGCTTGGCACCATATTCGCCGGAATAGCGCCGCCCACCGAGGCGGCTGCAGTAGGGTGCTTCGCGTCCATTCTTCTGGCAATTGCCTACGGGAAGTTCAGCTGGGGACTCATGAAGAGGGCTTCCCTCGAGACCATGAAGGTCAGCGCCTTTGTGGTGATGATCGCCGCCATGTGCTACGCCTACGTGGGCATCTTCATGAACGCGGGGGCCGGCGATGTGGTGGCGGAGTTCATTCTCTCCGTTCCCGGCGGGAAATGGATGTCCTTCTTCGTGATCATGGCCATCGTCTTTTTGCTGGGCATGTTCATCGAGTGGATCGGCATCGTGTTCATCGTTGTTCCCATTTTCTCGCCCATCCTGACGGCACTGGGATTCAATCCTCTCTGGGCGGGCATGATGATCTGCATCAACATGCAGATGGCCTTCCAGACGCCGCCCATGGCCATGTCCATCTTCGTGCTGAAAGGCACGGCGCCGAAGGAGCTTGGCGTCACCATCGGGGACATCATCCGGGGGGTCATTCCCTTCATCCTCATCATCATGGTGGTGCTTTTGCTCTGTGCCATTTTCCCGGAGATAATCCTCTGGCTGCCGGAAAAGATGATCGGCGCGGCATAACGCACACAAAGGAAAAAGAAGCAAAGGCGGCCCGGGAAATTTCCGGGCCGCCTTTTTTTCCGGCTTCTGTCCCGTCAGGATTTTGGGGGATACTCCACCGTACCTCGAGCAGCGGCTATCCTCTCCCCTGGAGTGTCCGGGAAGGGGAATAGCCCGCTCTCCCTCCACTGCCGGACCTCTTCCGCGGCGAGGGCTGCCTTCTCATCATCAAGGCCGCCGTCCCGGGCGATATAGGCAGTGGTTGAGGGGAAAGCGAAGCCTGATCCCGACTTTTCCACGATCTCCCCGATCCGGAAGAGGATATCCTCCTGGACAGCCAGGAATTCGGCCCACTTTTTCGTCCGGATGTACGCGAAGACCAGGATGTCGAGGGACGATGCTCCGTAGGATTCGAACCGGGCGAAGGGGACAGGATCTGCCGCCACCTTCGGGTGGGCGTGAAGCACGTCCCGGATGGACGCCAGTATCCACCGAAGCTGGTCCCCGGTGGTCTCGTACCGGAGGTTCAGCGTCTTCTGCATCAGCGACCGGCTTCTCCGGGTGACGTTCACAATCTGCATCTGGGAGAACTCCGCGTTGGGGATGGAGATCACCGTCTGGTCCAGGGCTTCGATCTTCGTGGAGCGGAGGCCGATGTGGAGCACTGTGCCCGCCGTACTGCCGAACCGGCAGTATTCACCGACCCTCACCGACCGGTCCGCGAAGAGCGTAAGTCCCCCGATGATGTTTTCCACCGTGGGCTTTGCGGCCAGGGAGATGGCCAGTCCTACCACCCCCAGCCCGGTGAGGAGGTGAAGGACGGAAAGCC
Organism: uncultured Synergistaceae bacterium; assembly: GCA_964543785.1. Taxonomy (GTDB): domain Bacteria; phylum Synergistota; class Synergistia; order Synergistales; family Aminobacteriaceae; genus Aminivibrio. Next base: position 14,472 of record CAZJAR010000024.1, read on the forward strand.
CGAGCTGGGAGAGTCCGTAAAGGAGGATCCATGCCGCCGCCGTGATGCAGATGAGCCTGCTCACTGTCCGGACAAGGCTTGCGTCTATGCTCTCGGGCTCGACCCTTGGGGAGAGAATGATCAGTTCGGCGATCACTTCACCTATGCGGACGGTGCACCACGCCCAGCCGGACCACCGTACCGCCGAGAAGAACTGGATCAGGAGGATGCACAGCTTGCCTGAAATGTTGATGATATCATCCACGAGAAAAATCGTCTGCGTCGATGTCAGAGAGAGGGCCACGGGAGGAAGGATCCGGAGGAGATTGGCTGCGAAGAGGCTCATGTTCCGGGAGATTTTCCCGAACAGTCTCCAGATGCCGATGTTCAGCCAAATGAAGACAATCAGGGTGAACGCAAGGCTGAACCATTGCCAGATTGTCTGGCCGTAGAATTCAGCCGCTGACCATCCGGGAATGAATTCAGTCCATTTCGCCGGAAAGAATCTCCCCGGGGTTACGATATATTCGTGATACGCTTCTTCGGTGGCTCCCGGCAGGTAAGGAAGGTGCCGTATCCTGCGGAAATCTTTTTCAAGCCTGTCGAGGGAGGACGGCGAAAGAAGCCATTTCCCCTCGGCCTCTCCGGAGTCTATCCGGTGGAACTGCAGCTCGGTGCGGGGGATTGTCCATCGGGTGATCTTCCCGTCCCCCGTGTTGCCCCATTCTTCTCCGCCGGGGATTGCCCCGAGAGGAGGAAGTCCTATGCGGTCCAGAATTTCCTTGAGGAGCAGGGCTCCTTCCCTGGCGATGTCGTCCCTGAGGACAAGGGGCACCTCCGTGAGGTCGAGACATTGCATGGCCCGCTCAAAATGGTAACGGGCCAGGTTTCCTTTTTCAACGGCCTCGGGAGGATGGGCGAAGAAGGCGGGTGTACTGCGGGAAATCATCCTTGCCTGCAGCAGAAAATGATGGCCGGCATTCATGGATGTAATGAATGACGTGAGAGCCGCCCGGGGGGAGGACCTGTCGGCGGGGAGCAGCAGGTCCGAAGGAGCTGTTCCGAAGGCCGCACCTGACAGGAGAAGAAGGAATGTCAGTACAACTGGGAAAAAATGGGTGGAACGGGCGGTTCTCATGGAATATCATCCCCTTGTCGCGTTCATGAACGGGCAGCGCTGAAAGACTCCGGGTTCATGTCTGCCTCGCCCCCGGACCTCCTTCACGGCAGAACAGTAGCAGAGTCGGCCTCCCTTTGCAATGAGAAGCGGCGTGATTCTCATTCCTCCCGCGGATAGCGCAGTGTGCCGGCCCGTTTCTTCCGTCGGGGATACAATGAAGTGTAGACAGGGATGTACCGGGAGTATACCCTCAACTGGAGATGTTAAAAATTGCAAAGGAGGATGGGGAGAAAATGGGCGCTTTTCTGCGGGGGCATTCCCTTCCCGGAAGACGGCGGGAAAAAGGAAGGCCGGCGGCATGACCCCTGAGTTCGCGAGAGGTTTTCGGGCGTCGGTACCTGCGGGGATCGGGGTGCTGGTGTACGGGCTTGTCTTCGGCGTGCTGGCTGCTGAGAAAGGGGTATCGGCTTCCCTGCTGGCGGTGATGAACGTGGCTGTTTTTTCTGGCTCGGCCCAGTTCATCATCGTGGGAATGTGGGGGGGAGGGTTTCCTGTCTGGCAGGTTGCCCTCGCGGCGGCGGTGGTGAACGTGCGCTATTTCCTGCTTACCGCTGCGGTGGCTCCTTTGCTCGAGCCCTTCGGGAAGATCGGGAGCGCGTGGAGGGTCCATCTGGTCACCGACGAGAACTGGGCGGTGACCATGGCGGAGAGCCGCAAAAGACAGGTTGCGGGGGACTTTCTCGTGGGCGGCGGTGTCTGCGTGGGGCTGTTCTGGTTTTTCAGCGTTCTGGCAGGCCACGGTCTCGGGCTTTCCATCGCCGCTCCGGAACGGTTCGGCCTCGATTTCGCCTTCACGGCACTCTTCGCTGCCCTTGCCGTCACCATGTGGCGCGGCCGGAAAGATGTTTTTCCATGGGCGGTTTCTGCTGCGGTCGCTTTCGCTGCCTTCAAGGCCCTTCCCGGCGCATGGTATGTCCTCCTTGGGGGAGCGGCGGGCGCAGCCGCTGCCGCGATGAAAAAGGAGGATGACAGATGATGTCCTCTGTCGGGAAAGGCTGGGCAGTTGTCCTTCTTGCCGCCGTGTTCGTCTACGCCATCCGGTTTCTGGGCATGACCTTCGGCAGCCGTCTCCCGAAGAACGGACCAATGAAGAGGGCAATGGATGCCCTTCCGGGGACCATCTTCGCCGCCCTTGTCTTTCCCGGGCTCGCGGAAGCGGGTTTTCCCGGCATGGCGGCCGCCGGGGTCATTTTCCTGGCGGTGCGGAAAACGGGCAGCGTTTTCCTCGCCATGATTCTCGGGATGGGGACGGTGGCCCTCCTCAGGGCGGTCAGCGGGAGCTGAAGCCGTTCTGAGGGAGTGTTTCGCTCCACGCTTCCCGGGCGAGGGCAAGGGCGCCGCAGACCCCGGCATTTTCCTCCAGCAGGGGGGGAACGATATAATCAGCAAGACCTCGGGCCAGGGCAGGCGAGAGAATATAGCCGCCAAGGGCTTCCAGGACCGTTTTTCTTGTCATGGCGAAGAAGTCTTCCCTTCCCAGGAGCCCCGCCCGGGGAACGCTTCCGCCGAGAATGATTCTCCGGGGGGAGAGGGCGCAGACGAGGTTGGCGAGGGCAAGGGCCGTGTACCGGGCAGTCAGTTTCCAGGCCTCGTGGTCAGCCGGAAGGTTTTCTGCGGAAATTCCCGTTCTCTCCCTGATCGCCGGCCCGGAGCACAATCCTTCCCAGCAGTCGCCGTGGAAAGGGCAGATCCCGGGGAAGGAATCGCCGGGAAGCCGGGGGATCCGGAGATGTCCCGCCTCGGGATGGACAAGGCCGTGAAGGGGCTTTCCTCCTGCCATGATGCCTGCGCCGATGCCGGTGCCCATGGTGACGTAGACGAAACTGTCCAGGCCGCGGGCGGCGCCCCACCGGTGCTCACCCATTGCGGCTGCGTTCACGTCCGTGTCGAAGCCCATGGGGATGCCGGGGAAGGCCCGCCTGAAGGCGCCCAGGATGTCCGCATTCCTCCAGCCCTCTTTGGGCGTGGAGGTGATGCGGCCGTAGGACGGAGAGGGAGGGGCGAGGTCCACCGGCCCGAAGGAGCCGATACCCAGGGCGCGGAATGTGCCCCTGCGTTTTTCTTCGCCGCGGAGCCACTGTATGACGGGAACGAGGGCAGCCTCAGGATCGTTCCCCGAGGGGAATTCAGCCCTGTTCATATCTTCCGGGTCCGTCCCCGAGGCGCAGACGATCTTCGTTCCTCCGGCTTCGATGCCTCCGAAAAGCGGCGTATCGTTCATGGGGTTTTCCTCCAGCGGACCGGCCGTGGGTGCGGGACAGGAGTCCCTTCTCTGTTCCGGCTCATAATAGCACCTTCAGGCTGCGGGGTTCACCTTTTCTTCGGCGGTGTTTTCGGCGATGCGTGTCCGTTGCATGCGGCCGGCAGTCTGTTTTTTATCCGTTCGGGGGACGTTTCTTCAAACGATGTGACAGGAGGAGTCCATGGAAACACTTGAAGAGAAAATTGCGCGGGTACTGAAAGACGAGATCGAGATTGTTCCCTGGGATCCCCGCTGGCCCTCCATGTTCGAGGAGGAGCGGCTTCATCTGTCTGCCTGTCTCCCTTGTGACCTGATCGGCCGAATTGAACACTTTGGGAGCACATCCGTTCCGGGGCTTCCCGCAAAACCGGTGATCGATATGCTGGTAGAAGTGTCCAGCCTGGAAGAAACAAAGCGCAGCATTGTCCCTGTGCTGGAGGCGCGGGAATATGACTATTTCTGGCGCCCTCTCGGCGATGAAATGCGTCCCCCCTTTTATGCCTGGTTCATTAAGCGCGGGGCGGGAGGACGGAGAACCCATCACATCCACATGGCAGAGGCGGATTCCCCCCTGTGGGATGGCCTGCTTTTTCGTGACAGGCTAAGAGCATGCCCTGAAACGGCGGCGGAATACGCTGCACTTAAGATGGAGCTTGCTGCAAAATACCGGACGGACAGAGTGGCCTATACTGCAGCTAAAGCCGGATTTATCGGAAGAATCACCCGGATGGCAAAAAAGTCCCTTTCGGAAAACCGGGAAGGTGAACCGGAGTGCCGGGTTCTTCCGGCAAAACCGGCTGCCGGACAGTAAGCGATCTGGCGGTTCCTGCCCCGGGGAAAGGGCTCTTCCGTATCCACTTCCCCGCCGGACGGTATGCTGCGGAAAAAACAGAAGGAGAGACGCGGAACGGGCCTGCCGGGATGGGGTGTCTCGTGGACGGAAAGTATCCCCCTGCGGGCTGTTCGATATGTATTTCGGAGCGATGGATGAAAAAACTTGCCATTGATCTGCCGCCGGTTTCCTGTTTTGTAATCCTGCTGCTCCGGTAAACATGGGTTGCCAGGACCGATGTGCGGCTGGAAAGGAGTTTCCATGACTGAATGTGTTTTTCGTCCTGACGAGGGACGGGAGTATCACACTGAAGAGCGGTGCTTTATCCTGGAATCGTTGAACGACCCCCGGGATCCCCATGTCTCCATCGCCAGGGCCAGGGTGGAACCGGGAGTGACGACCCGGTGGCACAGGCTCTCCGGCGTGACGGAGCGATACTATATTCTCGCCGGCCGGGGCCGGGTCGAGATCGGAAACCTTCCTCCCCGGGATGTTCTGCCGGGAGACGTGGCGGTCATCCCTTCCATGGTGCGGCAGCGCATTGCCAATACCGGGACCGGTGACCTGCTTTTCCTCTGCGTCTGCACTCCCCGCTTCCTTCCGGAGCTTTACGAGGATTTGGGCGAGGAGGGGGAAGCCGTCCTTTCCAACGGGTGATCTTCCCATTCGCGCAAAATGCGCAACGAGGAACATGCGGCCCCGGGGTGAATGCAGTATCCTCGGTCGCAGAGGAGGGAAGGGCATGAAGGAAACCACGCGCGCGGCGTACGAAGAAGCGGTTCTCCGGGTTCAGATGCACATGCACAGGACGCTGGACGATCCGTTCGACCCGAACGGGATCGCCCAGGTCGCAGGATTCTCCAGGTATCACCTCTCGCGCCTCTTCTCGGCGATGACGGGCGAATCGCTCCTGGAGTACCGGAGGCGGCTTCAGCTCGAGCGTGCCGCCCACAGCCTGCTCTACAGGCGGCATTCCGTGACCGAACTGGCCTTCCGGGCCGGGTACGACACTCCGGAGGCATTTACGAGGGCGTTCTCGAAACTCTATGGCGTCCCTCCGGTCGAGTACCGGCGGAAACTGCGGGCAGCCATGAAGCATCGTCTTGAGACGATCCAGGCCCGGTTGAAGCTCTACACCCTTTCCCTCTCCATCGACGAAGGAGGAAGAAAAGACATGGAAGTGAAGATCGAACGGCACGACCCTTTGAGAGTAGCGTTTATCCGTCACGTGGGTCCCTATGGAGACTGCATGGAGGCGTGGAACAGGCTCTGCGGCACTCCTGGGGTGGCGTCCCGGCTCGGGCCCGATACGCTGGCTCTCTCGCTCTGCTACGACGACCCGGACGTGACGGAGGCGGACAGGATCCGGATGGATGTCTGTGTTACCATGGACGACAGTTTTGTTCCCGACGGCGGCATAGATGTGCAGACCATCCCCGGGGGAGAGTTTGCCGTCGTGCTCTACAGGGGAGCCTACACAGGCCTGCACGACGCCTACCGGGCCATATACGGCGAGTGGCTTCCGAAAAGCGGCAGGGAATTCGGTGATTCCTTCTCCATGGAAATCTACCGGACGGACCCCGGCACGACGCCGCCGGAGGAGAACATTACGGAGATACGGATACCCCTTCTGTAATCTCCCGGCGCTGCATTGTGCGGACGAAAAAAATAAAGAGCCGGACCCCGCCCGTTTTTTGGGAGGTCCGGCTCTTTGCCGGATTATTCCGTGCTTTCCCTCTCCCGTTTTTCGTGAATCCGTGATATCGTTGCCCCGTTCCGCACTTGCATTGAAATGGTGGTGCCTCATGAATCTCTGGACCCTTCTCGGGATGCTCTTTCTGGCCCTCGGCTTCATCGGGGCCCTTTTACCCATTATGCCCACGGTGCCCTTCGTGCTGGTGGCCGCGGCGTGCTTCGCCCGGTCGTCGCCGAAGATGCACCGGTGGATGAGGCAGCACCGCACGTTCGGCCCCACCATCCGGAACTGGGAGAACAACCGGTGCGTTTCCAGGAAGATGAAGGTCTGGGCCATCACCATGATGACCCTTGGAGGAGGAATATCCACGTGGCTCTTCGTTCCGCCGGGGTGGATGTCCCGGGCGGTCTTCGGCGCCTTCCTGGCCGGTGACCTGGTGGTTCTGCTGCTTCGGGAATGTCCTCCCGAACCTGTCAGGGCCGGAAAGGAGAAGAAATGACGGGGCTGAAAAACTGTACGGTCTCCGTCTTCGGTCTCGGACTCCTGGGCGGTTCCCTGGCCTGGAAACTCTCCCGGGACGGGGCTGCGAAAAGCGTCGCGGGATGGAGCCGGAACCCGGAAACGGTCCGCCGGGCCCACGAAAGGGGCATCATCGGGAGGCCCTGCGCTACGGCGGAGGAGTGTGCCTCCCTTGGAGATGTCCTGGTACTCGCCGTCCCCATCCGCTCCATGGAGGAGACGGGCCTGAGGATCCGTCCCGCCGCCGCCTCCGGCCTCAGGGCTGTCTTCGACCTGGCGAGCACCAAGACCGAGGTCGGGCGGAAGCTGGCGCCCCTGTGGGGTTCCTGCTACGCCGGGTTTCACCCCATGGCGGGAAAGGAGCGGGGCGGCCTGGAGAACGCCGACCCGGACCTTTTCGACGGGGCGGTGTGCGCCGTGGTTCCCTTTGAAAACACCGGCGAAGAAGCCCTGTCCCTGGCGGAAGAACTCGCGGAAGCCCTCGGGGGCCGTCCGCTCAGGGCCGGCGCCGAAGAGCACGATGCCGCCGCGGCCTGCATCAGCCATTTTCCGGTGCTGGTGGCGGCGTCCCTGGCCCTCCTCGCGGGGGAAGAAATGGAACTGCATCCCCTGGTGCCCCTTCTCGCGGCGGGAGGGTTCCGTGACACGACCCGCGTCGCGGGAGGCCTCCCGCAGCTCGGGGCCGACATGGCAAGCACCAACGGGGAGCAGATCCGGCGGCTTGCCGGGAAATACCGGGCGATTCTTGACACCCTTCTTGCCGCGTCTCCGGAAGAGCTCGAGGCCCTGCTGGCCAGGGCGGCCCGGTGCCGGGAGACCGTCCTGGCAGGGAAAGACACAGGGAGCCGAAAAAGAGGCTGAAAATCAAAGGGCCGGGCTGATCATCAGCCCGGCCCTTTCGCTATTTCCCGGCAGGTTTTTCGTAGGACGTGGGACCCGAGGGCCATGAGGTGGTTTTCAGCCATTCCTTCGGGTAGCCCAGGGGCTGACCGATTTTGCCCCCCTCGGTGAGGAGTCCGTCGTTGTACTTCACGATCAGCCGGTCCGTGAGGTCATGCCATTGCTCCAGCGTTTCCGCGGTGTTCCGTTCGGCGAAGTCCGTGAGGTACTGCCTCGCGCCGGACGGGTTGGTCGTGTACAGGTCAAGGGCTTTCCGCTCCACCGTCTCAAGGGTGTTGAGGAAGCCCGTCTCGAGCTGCTCCTGCAGGACGGCGATCTCACTGTGCATGGAGCTGTATTTCAGGCCCGCATAGTTCGCCAGGAAGTTGAAGGTCCACCATGCGCTCTCCCGGGAGAATTTTGTGGTGTCGCAGACTTCCACCGACCGCGGCAGCCTGGTCACTCCAATGTGGAAGGGCAGAAAAACGGTGTCGGACGGCTTGTCGAGGCCGAGCCACATGCGGCCTCCGATGGTGTCCGGAAGCCATCCCCTGGCCTGGTTGACGAAAACGTACCCGCAGTAGGTCACCGACAGGGGCCGCTCCCATGCGCCTTCCAGCTTCCGCCTGGGGTCGCCCACGTCACCGGCCCCGTCGTAGGGACCGTAGTACCGGTCGGGATACCCGAAGGGACCGGCAGCCGTTCCCTTCGTGAGATCGAACTCCGTCCCCTCGTAGTGGTCCCTGTGGAGCCGCATAACGTCTCTCACGGTGAGCTTTTTGTCCGGCTTCACCGAGAAGGGGTAGTCCTTTGTGTAGCCGTCCTTCACCCAGGGGGAGAAGTTCTTCGACGGCGCGGCCAGGGAGAGGACTCTCCAGACCCTGCGAAGGGAGTAGTAGGGATGGTTGTATTCTCCGAGGCTCACCGTTTTCAGCCAGTCGAGCTTCCCGTCCTCCGGCTTCCACCAGCCGTGCTTTTGGGCCACGGCGTGGAGGTTTTCGGAGAACATCATGTCCGGGTCGTCAGGATCAACTTCCCGGATCCGGAACTGGTTGGCGCCGACAAAAATTTCCCCGTCGGGGACTTTCTTCGCCACCCAGAGCCCACCCGTGCCTTCGGGGGACGGGGCCATTTCCAGGATCCAGCCCTCTTCCGTGTCCGCCACGGGGAGGGTCTCGCCGGTGGCGTAGAGGCCGTACTCCTCTATGAGGGCGCCGATGAGCCTTATGGCCTCCCTGGCGGTGGTGCTCCGCTCGAGGGCGATCCGGGAGAGTTCCGCAGAGTACATGATCCGCCTGCCCGGTTCAGGCGCCGGGGCGGCTTTCGCGCCGTTGGTGCATTCGCCGAACATGAGCTGACGCTCGTTCATGATGCCGTAGCTTCCGTCGAAATAGGCGAAGGTCTCCGGGACCTGGGGTATCGTTCCCAGGGGGATGGTGGCCGACCCCTTTATGTCGTACCCGGGGCCCCGTTTGGATGTGACCATCCGGGGATAGGAGAAGGTGTTGTACTGGGGGAATTCCCCCATGGCGGCGGCGGTGCAGAAAATCTCCCTCACGGCGCCGGGAGCGTGCTTTTGGGCGGGGACGTAGATGATCCGCTGGTCCATGAGGTCGTTGTCGTCCGAGTGGGAGACCAGAACGGAGCCGTCGGCGGAGGCGCCTTTCGTCACCAGGATGGTGGTGCACGCTTCTCCGGCGGCGGCCAGGAGAAAAAGAAGGAGCAGCGGCAGGGCGAATGACCGGATTTTTCGGAACATGGGGACCCTCCTTGAAGTGTGGGGATAACTGCCTGTTTCGGTCTGATTATAGACCTCCGGACGGAGGCCGCAAGGCTTTTTCGAAAAGAGCCGAACCTTTCGCGCAGGATACATTTTCCTGGGAATCCGCTATACTGGCAGGAAAAGAACCCTGCTCCCGGGAACGGGGTCTCCGGCAGCCGGGAAAGCGGGGCAGAAAAGGGAGAGTGTCATGGAGAAAACAGGGAGCATTTCCGGGGGAGCCCTTTTTGTACTCCTCGGCGCCATGCTGTGGGGGACCACCGGGACGTCCCAGGCCCTGGCCCCTGCGGGGGCCACGCCGCTGGCCGTGGGCGCCCTCAGGGTGGCCATCGGCGGAGCCGCCCTTCTCGCCGTCGCCCTTCTCAGGGGATCCTTCTCATCGGGAGGCCGCTGGCCCCTCGCGCCGACGGTGATCTCCATCCTTGCAACGGCATCCTACCAGCCCTTCTTTTTCACCGGCGTCTCGAAGACCGGGGTCGCCGTGGGAACCCTGGTCACCCTGGCCAGTTCCCCCGTGATTACGGGAGCCCTGGGATACCTCGTTTTCGGCGAGAAGCCCGAACGGAAATGGTACGCCTCAAGCTGTCTCGCCATCCTCGGGTGTTCGCTCCTGACGCTCTCGGGAGAAGGAGGAGGAACCGTGGATCCCGTGGGGGTCCTGTTTTCCCTGGGGGCCGGTTTTTCCTATTCCGTGTTTGTCCTCGGAAGCAAGCGGCTCCTCCGGGACCACGGGGCGGACGCGGTGAACGGGCTGGTCTTTTCCGCCGCAGGACTCATTCTGCTTCCGGTGCTCCTCGCTTCTCCTCCCGCCTGGCTTCTCCAGCCCCGGGGGCTTCTCGTCGCCTTCCATCTCGGGCTCATCGCCACAGCCCTCGCCTATTTCCTCTTCCTGAAGGGGCTGTCCACCGTGCCGGCCTCCACGAGCGTCACCCTCTCCATGGCGGAGCCCCTGACGGCCGCCCTTCTTGGGGTGCTGCTCCTGGGGGAGCGGATGAACCTGACCGGAGCCGCGGGGGTCGTGCTGCTCTTTTCCGGTGTGGGCCTGCTGGCTCTCAGAAGCAGAAAGGGATAATCGGGTCTTTTTCTTCGTTGGCAAAAGGGAGCAAAATCACCCGAAACCGCCTTAATATTGCCACTCAGCTTCCCCTGCGGGTACAATGTACTTGATAATAGGCTCATTGTGTTTTTTTATAACGCCCGTTCGGATGACTCTTTCCCCCAGCCTGTACAGATTGCGGGCACAAGATGTGGCCAACTATCTTTCGAAAAGGAGTGTTGACCGTGAAACTGCTGAAGACATACCTGGACCGTTGCGTCCAGTGCGGAGCGTGCATGAGCGCCTGTTCGAAGGCGTGGGCGAAGGAGGACTCCCCTGAGCTCTCCCGAATCCGGGTGAAGGCCGTTGCGGGCATGACGGACATCCGTGTGTGCGACCAGTGCGGCGGGTGCATCGCCGTCTGCCCGTCCCAGGCCCTCTCCCGGGACAAAAACGGCGTCGTGCAGATCGACAGGAAAAAGTGCACCTCCTGCCTCATGTGCGTCGAATTCTGTCCCAGCGCCTCCATGTACTTCTCCGCCCGCATCCCGTCGCCCTACAAGTGCGTCGCCTGCGGCATCTGCGCATCTGCCTGCCCCGAAGGGGCCCTTGAAATTCTCGACACCGGGAAGGAGGGCTAGGGCCATGGACAAACTCCCCATGAAACTCCTCGCCGAATGGAGCTACGACCGGGCTCCCCTGCACCGGGGCTACACCCGCAAATACCTCGTCATCCACCTCGGGAACGGCGACGGGAACTACAGCCATACCATCCGCGACATAGATGACGGAATGATCCGCACCTACACCGGAGGCAGGGGCTTCGGCCTCAGAATCCTCTGGGACGCCGTCACCCCGGACAGCCGGTGGGACTCCCCCGAAAACGCCCTCGTCATCTCCGGAGGTCCCATCTGCGGCATCACCCAGTACCCCGGCACCGGCAAAACCTACACCGTCTTCCTCTCGCCCCTCACCGGTCAGACCTACAACAGCAACGCCGGAGGGTACTTCGGCCCCTACCTCAAGGCCTCCGGCTTCGACGCCCTCGCCGTCACCGGGAAGGCCCCGGAGGACGTCGTCGTCTCCATCGACGGTGACGAAGCAAAGGTACGCATCTACGCCGCTCCCACGGACGAGCGCAACGCCTACGACGTCACCGAAGCCCTCCACCAGACCTTCGCCAAAAATGAAGACGACAAAACCTCCATCTCCGTCGTCAGTGCCGGCCGGGCCGCCGAACACAGCTTTTGGGGTGCCCTCAACGTCAGCTTCTACGACCCCCGCCGGAACGTCGCCCGTCTCAAGCAGGCCGGACGGGGAGGGGGGGGCACCGTATTGCGGGACAAGCGCATCCTCGCCCTCTCCGTCCGCAAAAGCGGCTTCACGGGGACCGAAAACAACCCCGCCGACCTTGCCGCCCTCCAGAAAGTCGGCACCAAGCTCCACCGTGAAATCCGGAACAACGACGACGTCCAGTGCATCATGCGCACCACCGGCACCACGCACCTCAACAAAATAATGAACGACTACGACATCCTGCCGGTGAACAACTTCAAGTTTGGCAGATCGGAGGCCATAGGTGCCATCACCCCCGAAGAGTACAAAAAACACTTCACCCAGGGCTACGCCGACGGCTGCTGGTACGGGTGCTCCATGGCCTGCGCCAAGACCGTGGACGGATTCGAGCTCCGCACCGGCCCCGACCGGGGCAAAAAAGTCACCGTGGACGGCCCCGAATACGAAACCGCCGCCAGCCTCGGGCCCAACGTCGGCATCTTCGACCCCCTCTGGACCATCGAAACCAACTACTACGCCGACCACTACGCCCTCGACACCATCTCCCTCGGCACCGGGCTCGCCTTCGTCTGCGAATGCTACGAACTGGGACTTCTCACCAAAGAGCACACAAACGGACTGGACCTCCGGTTCGGTGCCGGAGACCAGCTCATGGAACTCATCCACCGCATGATGGACGGCCGGGACGAATTCGCCGCCGCCGTCGGCAAAGGCATCCGGAAAATGAAGGACATCTTCGCGGAGCGGTACGGCGCCGACCGGGAAATCATGGAGAAGATCGGCATGGAAGGCCAGGGTCTTGAAGTCTCCCAGTACCGGTGCCAGGAATCCGTCGCCCAGTGGGGGGGCTACTTCCTCACCCTCAAGGGCCCCCAGCACGACGAAGCGTGGGTCATCTTCATGG
>CAZJAR010000025.1:0-26458 GCA_964543785.1 uncultured Synergistaceae bacterium
GCTACGGGGACAGGACCGTCTGCGAAGGAGTGAGCTTCACCATCGGCCGGGGGGAAAGGATCGCCCTCAGGGGCCGGAACGGGTGCGGCAAGTCGAGCATTTTGAAGCTGATCCTCGGGGAAAACCTGGAGTACGGCGGAACGCTCGCCGTGGCATCGGGGCTGAAGATCTCCTGGCTCCCCCAGGACGCCGAAGGACTCTGCGGCAGCCTGACGGATTTTGCGCAGCAGTCCGGAATAGACCGGAGCCTCTTCCTGGCGATCCTGAGAAAGCTGGATTTTTCCAGGACCCAGTTCGAAAAGAACATGGAGGACTACAGCGAGGGACAGAAGAAGAAGGCGCTGCTCGCCAGGAGCCTCTGCGAGCAGTCCCACCTGTACCTGTGGGACGAGCCGCTGAACTACATTGACGTGATTTCGAGGATGCAGATAACGGAACTGCTGCTGGAGCACAGGCCGACCATGGTCTTCGTGGAGCACGACAGGACCTTCTGCGACGAGGCTGCCACCAGGGTGGTGGACCTGTAAGATCCGGGATGCTTCACTATAAGCCGATGGGGCTGCCCTGGGGCGGTTTGTCATCCTGAACGAATGCGAAGGATCTCGGTTTTAGAGACCTTGGGATCAAGCTCGAGATCCTTCCTCGCTGCGCTCGTCAGGATGACAGAAATAACGGGGCTCGTCAGGAAAACACGTCAGGGTTGTCATTCTGAGCGAAGCGAAGAATCTCGCAATGAGGCCGTCTTTAGGATGGCGAAATTCCATGAAACCAGCCTCAGGAGGATAACTCTGAGCGTTCCGGGAAAAAATTTTTAAACGTGCGTGACCTGTTTCTTGCCACAATGCAAAAGTTAGAGTACAATAACTTTTGCGAATTGCGACATTCCTGACCCGGAAGTAAGAACTTGAAACTTAAAAGCCGGGACGGAAATAAAAACTACCCGCAGACCCCATTGGGTTTGTGCAATCAGGAGGGTTATGGAATTGAGATTCTTTGGAATACTATTTATCGCCGTTCTTGCGGCTCACTACTCCTACATATATTTCAGACTGCGGAGCGCCATGGGGCCGGGGTGGAAATGGACCATCCTGTACCTGGTTCTCACGCTCTTGCTCGTCTTCGGGTCACGGGCGCTGTGGCAGGTGGACCTGGGGAATTACCCCGAATTCAGGAAGGTGCTGTCCTATGTCGTATACATGGGGCTCGCCTTCTTCTTCATCCTCTTCACGGCCTTCGTCGTTATCGACCTGGTGCGGTCTCTGGCATGGCTGGCTGATTCCCTGTTCTCCGCGAGCCTGAGAGGACTGCTTCCCTCACCGAAGGCCCGGGCATGGGCAGCAGTGGTATTCGCTTTTCTTGCCTGCGGCTACGGCTGGTTTGAAGCTCTCAACGTGCGGCCGGAACATGTAACCATTGAAACGGAAAGGCTCCCGGCAGGATTGGATCGGATCCGCATCGCCCAGATAACGGACGTTCATTTGGGGTGGATCATCCAGGAGGAACGCCTTGAACGGATACTCTCCGTCGTCCGTGCAGCAGAGCCGGACCTGGTGGTCAGTACGGGGGATCTCGTGGATGACAACATGGAGTTTCGCGATGAGGAAATCGTTCTTCTCAGGGAGCTGGATCCGCCCCTCGGGACCTATGCCGTCACCGGCAACCATGAGTACCACGTAGGCGTCCGGCAGGCCGTCGAATTCAAGGAACGGGCAGGTATGAGGGTACTTCGGGACGAACCCCTCTCCGTGGGTGGACTCGTCCTCGTGGGCATAGACGATGCCTCCGCCAGGCGCTCCGGCGGAACGAACCATCCGGAACAGGCAATTTTAGCCTCCCTGCCCGGGGACCGGTTCGTGGTGCTGCTGAAGCACCGCCCCATAGTGGAGGCCGAATCGGCGGGGCTCTTCGACCTCCAGCTCTCCGGCCACACCCATGGAGGGCAGATCTGGCCCTTCTACTGGCTCACCCGACTGGCCCAGGACTACCGGCCCGGGCTGAGGGCCGTCTCCCCCCGGAAAGGGGAAGCCTACGCGGCGGAAACCTCCAGGGAAAGCCTGGTCTACGTGAGCAACGGCGCCGGGACCTGGGGGCCGCCCCTCCGGTTCTTGGCTCCGCCCGAAGTGACGATTTTCGACATCGTCAGAAAAAAGGGGAGCTGAAGGGAAAACAGCTCCCCTTCAGCCCCCGGAAGATGCCGCAGGCGAAGAGCCTGTTTTTTCAGGCGCTCTCCTTATCCTCAATGATCTCGACAATTGCGCCGTCCTTCATGACAGTGCGGTACGCCGTGGTCAGGGGAAAATGCACGGTACTCCAGCCTTTTCGGGAAAAGTCCGGGAAGAAATGGGCGAATCTGTCTCCGGAATACCCTTTTCGTGTACAATGAGCCGTATCATTTCCGAGGAGGGTCCCGCCATTTCGCACTCCCGTTCCCTGACATCGGGGAAGATAGGTTCCCAGCTGCTCTTTCTCGCCATACCCCTGCTGCTGGGGAACATCTTCCAGCAGCTGTACAATTTCGTGGCCGCCATCATCGTGGGCCGGTACGTGGGAGAGGCGGCCTTCGCCGCCATCGGCGTGGGCGGAACGGTGATGAACCTCTTCATCTTCGTCCTCACCGGCTGCTGCACCGGCGTGTCCATCATCCTCGCCTCCCTGTTCGGAAAAGGGGACTTTCACACCCTGCGGAAGGAGTGCTTCCTGGCTGTGGTGTTCGGGGCAGGGTTCACCCTTTTCGTCAGTCTCGCCTCCATCGCCCTGCTTCCTCCCCTGCTTGAAGCGATTCACACCCCGGCGGAGATTTTCGAAGGCACCAGGCAGTACCTGAACATCATCCTGGGGGGGCTCCTGGCGACCTTTTTCTACAATCTCTCCGCCGCTTCGCTCAGGGCCGTGGGAAACACAAGGTACGCCCTGGTCTTCCTCATCGTTGCCGTGACCCTCAACGCCGCCCTCACCTTCGTTCTGGTGGCCCTGTTCGGCTGCGGCATACGGGGAGCGGCCTGGGCCACCGTTTTTTCCCAGGGGCTGTCCGCAGTGCTCTGCATGGCGTATATAAGGAACAAACTTCCCTTCCTCGTGCCGACGAAGGAGGACATGCAGTACGACGGAGCCCTGCTGAAAAAAACGATCCTCTTCGCCTCCCTTTCGGCCCTTCACCAGTCGAGCCTGTACCTCGGCAAGCTGCTGGTCCAGGGGGCGGTCAACCTGCTGGGGACGGCCTCTATCGCCGCCTACACGGCCACGGGAAGGATAGAGGGATTTTCTCTCGCCGTGGGTGAAAGCGGGGCTGAGTCCATCTCCGTCTTCGTTGCCCAGAATACCGGGGCAGGAAATCACACAAGGGCGCTGAAGGGGTTTCTGGAGGGACTCGCGTCCCTGGCCCTCCTCAGCATTTCCGTCTCCCTTCTGCTGTTTGTCACCGCCCGTCCGGGGGTAATCCTGTTCGTGGGGGCAAACCAGGGAGAAGCGGTCGCCGAGGGAGTGGCCTACATGCGGGCCCTCTGTTTCTTCTACATATTCTCCTATATCGGCAGTTCCTTTGTGGGCTTCTACAGGGGCACCGGCCGGATCAACATTCCCTTCATCGGCACGACCCTCCAGATTTCCGTACGGGTGATCCTTTCGTACTGGCTCGCTCCCCTTCTGGGCCTGAAAGCCGTGGGGCTGGCCACCGGGATCGGCTGGATCTCCATCGTGACCTTCCAGCTCCTGGTTTTTTCCAGCATTCGGAGAAGGGAGCGGCGGGAAGAAGCGGCCCTATCCGGCCGTTGAAGAAAACCTGTTTACAGGAGAAAATAGCGGAGGGACAGGGCCGGGTTCCGGCTGCCTGTCCCTTTATTTCTAGCAGGAGGTATTCGTCATGGGCTGCATTCTGGATCATATCGCCGTTGCGGCACCCACTCTCGAAGCGGGAGCCGCCTTCGTCACGGAAACCCTGGGGGTTTCCCCCCAGGCCGGGGGGGAGCATCCCCGCATGGGAACCCACAATCTGCTTCTGCGCCTGGGCGACCGGGTGTACCTCGAGGTCATCGCGGCAAACCCCGCGGCCCCGGCTCCGGACCGTCCCCGATGGTTCGCCCTGGATTCCCTTCCCGGGAACGCCGCTCCCTTCCTCGCCGCATGGGTGGCCCGGGCAGAAGACATCAGGACCTGGGCGGGAAAGTCCTCTGAGCCCCTGGGCCCGGTGGAATCCATGTCCCGGGGAACCCTGGAGTGGCTCATCACCATCCCGGAAGACGGCTCCCTGCCGCTGGGAACAGGCCCCGCCCTCATCCAGTGGCAGCCCGGCGTACATCCCGCGTCGAAGCTCCAGGATCACGGGCTTTCCCTCGTGGGGCTGGACATTCATCACCCCGATCCGAAGCGGGTTGCAGGATTGCTGGAATCCCTGGCTCTGGAAGGCCCCCTGTCGGTGAAACCCCTGCCCGAAGGCGCGGTCCCGTACCTGGAGGCCCGCATCGGGACTCCCCGGGGCGTCCGGCTTCTCCGGGCGGCCGGGTAGAGAGGGGAGACAGCTTCATGGCAGGCATGGAGAAAAAGCTGGAGGAGCTGAAAGCACGGCTCCGTGAAGTGAACGACCTGAACAGCGCCGGGGCCGTGCTGTACTGGGACCAGGCCACATATATGCCCCCCGGCGGGGCGGAGGCCCGGGGACGCCAGATGGCGACGCTGGCCCGGATCGCCCAGGAAAAGTTCATCGCCCCGGAGGTGGGCAGGCTGATCGACGATCTCCTCCCCTACGCCGGCAGCCTTCCCCCCGATTCGGACGACGGCTGCCTGATCCGGGCGGCGGACCGGGAATACCGGAAGGCCGTCAGGGTGCCTGCGGATTTCCTGGCGGCCTTTTCGGAGCATTCCGCCCGTTCCTACCAGGTCTGGACGGAGGCCCGCCCCGCCGACGATTTCAGGCGGGTCCTTCCCCTGCTGGAGAAGACCCTGGACCTGAGCCGCCGTCTGGCGGACTTTTTCCCGGGGTATGACCACATCGCAGACCCGCTCATCGACTTCTCCGACTGCGGCATGAAGGCAGGGAGCGTCCGAAAGGTCTTCGGGGAGCTCAGGGAACAGCTCGTGCCGCTGGTGCGGGCCGCCGCGTCCCGGGAAGCGGCCGACGATTCGTGCCTGAAGGGGCATTTCCCCAAAGACCGGCAGCTCGACTTCGGGAAGACGGTCATCGGGACCTTCGGCTACGATTTCGCCAGGGGACGGCAGGACCTGACCCACCATCCCTTCGAGACACGGTTTTCCGTGGGCGACGTGCGCATCACCACCCGGATCGACGAAGGAAACTTCGCCTGCGGTTTCTTCTCCACCACCCACGAGTCGGGCCATGCCCTGTACGAGCAGGGAGTGGCTCCCGACCTGGAGGGAACCCTCCTGGCGGAGGGAACCAGCTCGGGGGTGCACGAGTCCCAGTCCCGCACGTGGGAGAATCTGGTCTCCCGGAGCCTTCCCTTCTGGGAGCACTTCTACCCGGAGGTGCAAAAAATCTTTCCGGACCGTCTGGGAACCGTTCCCCTGGAGACCTTCTACCGGGCGGTGAACAGGGTGGAACCCTCCCTGATCCGTACCGAGGCCGACGAGCTGACCTACAACCTTCACGTCATGATCCGCTTCGAGCTGGAACTGAAGATGCTTGAGGGAAGCCTGGAAGTGAAAGACCTGCCGGAGGCTTGGAACGCCGCGTACCTGGAGAATCTCGGGATCGCGCCCGAGGACAACGCCGACGGCTGCATGCAGGACGTCCACTGGTTCGGCGGCACTATCGGCGGGGCCTTCCAGGGGTACACCCTGGGGAACATCCTCTCCGCCCAGTTTTTCGAAGAGGCCCGAAAGGCCCTTCCCGGAATCCATGACGACATGCGCAGGGGCAGCTTTTCCGCCCTCCACGGATGGCTGAGGGAGAACATCTACCGCCACGGCAGCAAGTTCACCGCTCCCGAGCTGATCGAACGGGTCACCGGCAGGGGACTGGACATCGGGCCGTACATCCGCTACCTGCGGGAAAAGTTCGGAGAGCTTCCCGGACTCGGCGGATGACGTCCCCTGGCCATGATTTCGGCCCCCGGCGGGAATTTCCCGCCGGGGGTTTTTCTTTTCCGGAGGCGCCTCCATGAGATGTCGGAAAGGGGGAAACAAAAATTGTCATGGCAGGTAAATTCTATGGCATTCGATAATAATAAAATTTTAACATCGTCTTGTTTTATTGACATTTCGTAGTATTATGATTTTTTATTCGCTTTCATATTTTATTCAGGAGGTGCGGCCGTGCGGATCGGAGTGCTGGTGAAGCAGGTTCCCGCGACGGAAAACGTCAGGATAGACGAAGAGACGGGGACCATGGTGCGGGAAGGCGTCGAGGCAGAGCTGAATCCTCTCGACCTTCACGCCGTTGAGGAGGCGGTCCGGCTGAAGGAGCGCCTCGGAGAAGAAACGGAGATCACCGTGATCTCCATGGGACCGCCCCAGGCCCGGAAAGCGGTGCGGGCGGCCATTGCCATGGGGTGCGACAGGGGGCTGCTGCTCTCCGACAGGCGGTTCGCCGGGTCTGATACCCTGGCCACGGCGAGGACACTCGCGGCAGGAGTGAAGCAGGCCGGGGGCTTTGACCTCCTGCTGTCGGGCGAGCGGGCCACCGACGGTGAGACTGGACAGGTGGGCCCCGCCGTGGGACAGCTTCTCGGGCTGTCTGTGCTCACCTTCGTGAGCGCCGTGGAATCGGCCGGAATGGGCTCCCTTGTTGTCCGCCGGGCGGTGGAGGGAGGACACGAGCGGGTCGAGGCCCCTCTTCCGGCCATGCTCTCGGTGGTGAAGGAGATCAACACCCCCCGGCTGTGCACCCTCGGGGGAAAAATCCGGGCGAAGAACACGGAGATTCCTGTCCTCGGGGCAGACGGCCTTCCCCTTCCGGCAGAGCATCTCGGCCTTCCGGGTTCGCCGACGAAAGTGGTGAAAGTCTCTTACCCCCAGATCACCCGGTCGGGGAAAAAGATATGTGCCGCTGACAATGTGGACGGTGCCGTCGGGGAAATCCTGACCGTGCTCCGGGGCCGCGGGATCGTGTAGGAGGAAACCGCCATGAACGAAGAATACCGCGGAGTCTGGACTCTCAGTGAAGTGAGGGAAGGACGGATTCATCCTGTTTCTTTCGAGCTTCTCGCCTGGGGCAGGGACCTCGCCGACATGCTGGACGTGCCGCTGTCGGCGGTGCTCCTCGGCTGCGGCGTCACGGAGCAGGCCCGGGACCTGGTCGTCCACGGAGCGGACCGGGTGTACGTGGTGGATGACCCGAGCCTGGAGCATTTCCGGCCGGACAGTTTTTCTAAAACCCTGGCGGAGCTGGTGAACCGCCACAGGCCTGAGATTTTCATCGCCTCGGCCACTTCCACAGGCAGGACCGTAATGCCCGTGCTCTACGCCGACCTCGAAACGGGGCTCACTGCGGACTGCACGGAACTGGGCATCGACACGGCGGAGCGGCTGCTGCTCCAGACCAGGCCCGCCATCGGGGGAAACGTGATGGCGGACATCAAGACCCCCCTCAGCAGGCCCCAGATGTGCACCGTGAGGCCCCGGTCGAAGAAACCCCTTCTCCCCGACCCGTCGCGGACAGGAGAGATCATCTCCGAAGAGGCCGCTCCCGGCTCCCTTTCGTCTGTAATGAAGCTGCTGGAATTCCTGCCCGAGAAGAACGTGGGCGCGCCCCTGCAGGACGCCGAGGTCATAGTGGCCGGCGGAAAGGGCATGAAGAAAGGGGCCAATTTCGCCCTGCTGGAGGAGCTGGCCGGACTTCTCGGCGGCACCGTGGGCGCGTCGCGGACTGCCGTGGACCTGAACTGGGCCCCCTACTCCTCCCAGGTGGGGCTGTCGGGCAAGTCAGTGACTCCGAAACTCTACATCGCCTGCGGCATCTCCGGGGCGGTGCAGCACCTCGCAGGGATGTCCGCGTCGGATACGGTCATCGCAGTCAATACCGACCCGGAGGCCCCCATCTTCCGGGTGGCGGACCTGGCCATCGTGGGCGACGTCCTTGAAGTGATCCCCGCGCTCATAGGGAGGCTGAAATCATGACGGGCACCTTTTTCGGAAACACTGACGCCCTTCGGGAGCGGTACGGAAAAATCACCCCGGAGATCCTCCGTGAAATAAAGGAAGCCGCCGGGCCAAAGAACGTAGTGGCCGGAGACCCCGAGGCACTGGAGAGCTACGCCTCCGACGAGGCTGGCATCATGTTCACCTCCATGCCCGACGCCGTGGTGAAGGCGGAGAACGCTCAACAGGTGGCGGCGGTCATGAAGGTGGCGTCAAAGCACAAGATTCCGGTCACCCCCAGGGGCGCCGGAAGCGGTCTCGCCGGTGCGGCGGTTCCCCTGTGCGGCGGCATTGTCCTCTCCCTGGAGAAGATGAACCGCATCCTCGAGATCGACCCGGTGAACCGGGTGGCCGTGGTGGAGCCCGGCGTGGTGACCAACGAACTCTGCAAGGCGGTGGCTGAGGAAGGATTCCTCTACGCGGGGTACCCCATGAGCACCGAGACGAGCTTCATCGGCGGAAACGTGGCCACCAACGCCGGCGGAGGCAAGGTCATCCGCTACGGCAACACCCGGCGGCACGTTCTCGGCCTTGAAGTGGTCCTCCCCACGGGCACGGTGCTGAACCTCGGAGGCAGGATCCGGAAGGACACATGGGGCTACAGCCTGATGCAGCTCATGGTCGGTTCCGAGGGAACCCTGGGCATCATCACCAAGGTCATCGTCAACCTCGAACCCAAGCCCGGGAAAACGGTGAATCTCCTGGTGGCCTTCCCTGACCTGGATTCAGCGGTGGACAGCGTGTCAAAGGTGGTCCGCACGGGGATCAGCGTCATTTCCTGCGAGCTGATGGACAAGCTCTCGGTGGACATTGCCGCCTCCCACGTGAACACGGTGCTTCCCTTCCAGGACAGGGCAGACGCCTTCCTTCTCATCCAGATCGAGGCCGACTCTGACGAACGGCTCGAGGAAGGGTACGAGAAGGTGGGAACTCTCTGCCTCGAGAACGGGGCGCTGGAGGTCTTCGTGGCGGAGAGCCGGACGGAGTCGGGCATGATCTGGAACATCCGGCAGAACCTCGCCGAAGCCATGCGTGCCCATGACCCCTACTGTTCCCTGAGCGGCGACATGGTGGTCCCCCTGTCCGCCGTCCCCGAGATGGTGGAGGAGATCCGGAAAGCCGCGAAGGAACGGGGCATTTCCGTGGGCATCCTGGGACACATCGCCGACGGGAACCTGCACCCCATCATTTTCAAGCCCTCCGCCATGGAACCCATGGAGTGGGCCGAGTACGCGGAGGCCTTCTACGACGACCTCACATCAGTAGCAATACGCCTCGGCGGCGTGGGAAGCGGCGAGCACGGCATCGGCTACGTGAAGATGCCCATCTTCCTCCATTCCAAGCCTGCCGAGGAGATCGAGATCATGAGAGGAATCAAGGGATCCTTCGACCCTGATGGAATCCTGAACCCGGGGAAACTGCTGGGGAGCTGAAAGATCACCCGGAGCCCGGCCCGTCCGGGTTCCGGTCCGGGAAGTTCTGATCGGGAGACACGAGAGGAGCAGGGAACGGCATGAAATCGAAGAGAGATCTGGGAATCCTCGCGGTTGCTTTCGTATGGTTCACCACCCACTTCGGCGGAGGCTTCGCCAGCGGCAGGCAGCTCGTCGACTTTTTCGTATCCTACGGATGGTACGCCCTGATCACACCAATCCTGTCCATTGCCATTGTCACGGCGGTGCTCTATTACGCGTGGAACTTCGCCGTGGCCTACAGGACCTTCGACTACAGGGCATGGGGCAACCTCTATTTCAAGCCCTTCGAGGCAATTTTCTCCAACGCCTACGAAATCATGTATATCCTCATCCTTCTCATCGCGTCCGCCGTGGCCTTCGCCACGGGAGGCACGGTGATGAAGCAGATACTCGGGACATCCTACGTTATGAACACGGTGATCGTGGCAGTCTTCATCTTCTTCCTGACCATCTTCGGCGCTGACATGGTGAGGAAGGCGGCATCAACCATGGCAGTGATCATCATCGCCGGGATGACCTTTATCTACGCGGCCAACCTCATAACGAACTTCCCGAAACTGATCGAAATCATCCGCACTGCCCCTGCACCCGGGGGATTCCCTGAAGCACTCTGGGCATCGCTGAAATATGCAGGATTCCAGGCGTGCGCCATGGGAGCCTACATCGCCGTGGCCGACGTCCTGACCACCAGGGAGGATGTCCGCAAAACGTCCGTCTGGGGTTTCCTGATCAACGCGGGGGTTCTCTGGCTCGCCACGGCAGGGGTCCTGCTCCACTACCCGGCGATTCTCCAGGAGAGCGTTCCCGTGCTGTACGTGGCGGCCCACGGAGGAGGCGGCGCTTTCGGCACGGCCATCGTCTCCTTCCTGATCTTCCTGGCTGTGATCTCCACCGGCGTCAACCTTATCTTCGGGGGCGCCAGGCGCATCGTGGCCTTCTGGGGAAGAACCCGGGGCTCCTCCGTTGCCGGCGACAGGAAGGTGAACATCGCCGCATCCCTGGTCTACGTGCTCATCACATGGGGCATCGCTCTGTTCGGCCTGATCCCGCTGATTGCGAAGGGATACGGCTACCTGGGAACCCTTTCCTTCCCGCTGCTGATTATCCCGGTCATTCTCATCGGTCTTCTCCGGTCGAAAAACTGGGGAAAGTGAGTCTGATCAACTTTCCGGAGGAGGAAGGGGGACCCCCTCCCTCCTCTCCCTCTTTTTTCCGGTCAGCTCCTCCGGCGGGCTGCTCTCGGAACACACACCCTTGACCTTCGGGAAAAAAGCGGGTACATTTTCTGAAGCTGCACTGCTCTGGCCAAAGGAGCCAGCCGGCCCCGGAGCAGGAGAAAACCGCTGCCCGGGAAAGGAGGGGAATCCGCCGTGAAAAGCAAATACCGCCTTTTGAGCGCCCTCATGATTCTCCTCTCCTGCGCCGCAGCCGCGATGTTCTTCACCGCCTTTGACCGCCGAATTGAGACCGTCTACAGCAAGAACACCCGCGATGCAGTCTTCGAGGTCAAGAAATCCTTCCTCCAGTACACCGTGGAGAACCAGATCGCCAGGATCGACTCGGCGAGGAAGCGGCATGCAGACCTGGCTCTCCGCATGGTCGGGGAGATGAACGCCCTCATGAACGCCGCCCCCTCCGGAAGCAGGGAGGAGTTTATCGCCTTTTTCCGGGAGTCCTTCCGGGATGGCACTGTCTGGACGGCCGCCCTGTGGGACCCCGCCACAGGCAGCGTGCTCTACGACCCCGACGGGATGCTCCGGAAGGGATTCCCCGGTACGCCGGACGGCGTGGAGTTCAAGGATTTCTCCGCCTGGAAGGCAGGGGATTTCAGAGGGCTGCGGGCTTTTTTCGGCATTTCCCGGGCAGCGGCCGACGAGGCGGTGAAGGGTGAAATCGCTTCGGAGATTCATGCCTCCCGCTTTGCCTTCGACTCTTACATCTGGGTGAACGAGGTGGTGAACTTCGACGGCGGGCAAAACTACGCCATCCGGAGAGTCCACCCGAACCTGAGGGACACGGAGGGGGCTTTTCTCTCCACGGAGACCAGGGACGTGAAAGGAAACCGCCCGTACCTGACCGAACTGGAGGGTGTGAAGAAGGACGGGAGTATCTTTTTCACCTATTTCTTCAAGAGAAAAAACAGCGAAGAAATTTCCGAAAAACTGACCTACGCCAAGCTGTACAGGGATTTCAACTGGATCGTCGCCATGGGGATCCATCTTGACGACATTTTTGCCTCCATCCGGAAGGCAAACGAGGAAAGCGATGCGGACTCAGGCCGCCTCATCCTCCTTTTTTTCCTTCTCCTTGTGGCCCTCATGGGGATCAGTGAACTTGTCCTCCTCTTCCTCGAGGGCAAGTTCCACGGGGAATCGAGAAAGGACCTCGAGGATGAGGTGAACAGGGACCCCCTGACGGGAGCCTTCTCCCGCCGGGCGGGGGACAGGATACTGAAAAAGGCTTTCCAGGCTTTCAGGGACGGAGAAAGCGCGCTTACAGGGCTCATTCTCTTCGATGTCGATCATTTCAAGGGGGTGAACGACGCCTGCGGCCACGCCGGAGGGGATGAGATACTGAAGCAGGTGGTTCTGGCCGTCCAGCGAACGGTGAGGACGTCGGACAGGCTCATCCGCTGGGGAGGGGACGAGTTCCTCCTGGTGGCGGAGGGATTCAGGCAGGGAAACGCGATGAAAGTTGCGGAGCACCTTGTAAAAACGGTTGCCGGAGGGGCATTCTCTGCGGGAGGGCAATCCGTTCCTGTCACGCTGTCCATGGGAGTCGCCTCTTTCCGGCCCGGAGACGGGGAGTATGACGACGCGCTCAAGCGGGCGGACGATGCCCTGTACCGGGCAAAGACCGGCGGACGAAACCGGGCGAATCTGGAGATATGACGGCTTGACCTTTCCTGACCGGTCATGGTAGACTCATCTAACAAAGACACCATTTCGGAGGTGAATATATCATGGAAAGAAACGGAATAACCACAATGAAGGGAAACCCCATGACCCTGGTGGGTCCCGAATTGAAGGTCGGAGACAAGGCCCCCGACTTTACAGTGCTTGACCAGGCCATGGCGCCGAAGACACTCAGAGATTACGACGGAAAGATCAAGGTCATTTCCGTAACGCCCTCCCTTGATACCCCCGTGTGCGACCTCCAGATCCACTGGTTCAACGAGGACGCGGCAAACCAGCCCGCCGACGTGGCTGTGCTGAACATCTCCATGGACTTGCCCTTCGCCATCAAGAGGTTCTGCGCCACCGGGGGAATCGACAGGACGGAAGCCCTTTCAGACCACAGGGACGCCTCCTTCGGGACCAACTGGGGCGTGCTGATGAAGGAACTCCGGCTGCTGGCGAGGTCCATCTTCGTGGTGGACAAAGAGAATGTGATCCGCTACGTTCAGATCGTGCCGGAGCAGACCACCGAGCCTGATTACGAAGCAGCCCTCACCGCCCTGAAAGCACTGGTGTAGCGTACCTTCCGCAACTGTGCGGCGGGGCCCGTTCACTCGGGGCCCCGCCTTTTTTTCACCCTGCCCGCCGTATCATGGAGTTCCTTCATGCTGAGAGCTGTTCCTCCGACCGAAGGACCCCGAAGCGGATACGCAGCATTCGCTCAGGATGACAGGCCGTTCCGTCATCAAGAGGGTGCTCCATCGCCTGCCATCGGCGCCGGACGACGCTAGCCTTCCTTGCTGACGAGCTTCCTTGCCACGTCCTCGAGGACCGCCGAAACGGAGGCCACTTCCTCGCTCGAGGCGGCAACTCCCTCGATGATCCGGGCCTGCTCCTGGATGATTTTCAGCAGGATTTCCGTGCTCCCGTTGATCTCCAGGGTCGAGGTGCGAAAATAGTCCAGGATGCCGCCGATCTGTTTTGCCGATTCCGATGACCGGACAGCAAGCTTTCTTACCTCGTCGGCCACTACGCCGAATCCTTTTCCAAGTTCCCCGATTCGTGAGGCCTCGATGGAGGCATTGAGGCCGAGAAGATTCGTCTGCTTCGCCACCCCTTCGATGATGCCCACCACCTCTTCGGTGCTCGCCAACCGCTCCACGGCAGTTCCGGTGATTGACATGAGCGTCTCCCCGGCGGCGCGCATTTCCTCCATCTGGCCGTTCATGGTCTGGAGGGCATCGGCTATCTGGCTTGTGGTTGCCCGAAGGGTTTCCGACGTCTCCCGGATGGCATTCTGCCGTTCAACGTTTTCCGCCAGGATAACGCAGCCCGCCGCTTCGCCCCCGGCGTCGAACACGGGCATGGAGTGTGCGATGTAGGGGATGCCGAAGGGGGATTCTTCCCTGGCGAACTCCTTGATTATGGGCCGTTTTTCTTTCATGCACCGGCGTCCTGCCGCCCCCTCGGCAAGTTTGTCTCCCGGCTTCCTGTTGAAATTCAGGGTTTTTCCCGGAACATAGGTGATGTAGGCGTCACCCTCGATGACGGCAAAGCTCATGTCTCCGGGGATCATCCTTTGGATGATCTGAGCGGCTCCCGCAAGGGCATGCAGAGCCTCCCGGCCTTTCAGATTCCGTATTTCCCCGATCTCGTTCATAGTGACCACCTTCCCCGGTTGCCCGTGGGTTTTCTTTTCTGTCCTATATTACAGGAACCTTTCCTCCGAAAAAAGAGGATACAATAAACACCGGAAAAAAAGAGAAAAGGAGTGTTGCCCGTGATAGCAAATCTGTTCGGCTGTTTCTTTTTCGACCTCGACGGTGTGCTGTACGTCGGGGGCGAGACCACGCCAGGAGCGGCGGAGAGCCTTGATACCCTGAGAATCATGGGGAAAACCATACGGTTTATCACGAACAACCCAACGACCAGGCTGCGCATCGCCGACCGGCTGCGGGGGCACGGCATCGCCGCGGAAATGGGAGAGATTGTCACTGCGGGCTCGGCAACTGCGAAATACCTCTCCGAGCGGGGAATCCGGCGGGCCTGGATCATAGGCGAACCGGGTCTCCACAAGGAGGTGGAGATGGCAGGCATCCTTCCCGCAGGGGAGAAGGAGTGCGAAGCGGTGGTGTTCGGCTGGGACGAAACCGCCACACTGGCCATGGTCCGACGGGCGGCCCTGGCCGTGCGGAACGGGGCGCTTTTCGTGGCCACCAACATGGACCGCACGTTCCCCACCGCCGAAGGGCCTGTGGCCGGGGTGGGAGCCCTCGTGGAGGCTGTCCGGACGGGATCCGGGAAAGATCCCGTGGTGGTGGGCAAGCCTTTTCCGCCCATGTTCACCGAAGCCCTCGCCTCATCCGGCTTTCCCCCGGAACAGACAGTCATGGTCGGGGATACTCCCGAGGTTGACATCCTGGGGGCACACCGCGCCGGACTATCCGCCATTCTCATGGGGGATGCCCCCACCGGCGGAGAGGGTGATTTCAGGCATCCCGACGGGCGGATTGTCTCACTTCCGGATCTTTTCACGCCGGGGAGGACCTGCGGCAGGTGGTTCCTTCCGAGAACGGAGTGAGGGGCCGCTTCCAGCCTTATCCGGGTTTCCCCGGTTTCGGCTGTCCGGCCGCCGCTTTGGTCTGACCGGTGCTTTTCATATGCGCCGTGAAGCGGGCCAATTCCGCTTCCAGCGCTTCGGCCAGGGGGAGGACTTCTTCCGCAGAGATTCCCTTCCTGGTAAGCTTCTCTATTTCCGCCGCCGCTGAATTGACTGCTCCGAGGCCCAGGGTCGCTGAGACACCGCGCAGTCCGTGGGCTCTTTTTCTGACGTTCTCGAGGTCTCCCGATGCGAGTTCAGCCTTCATTCTTTCGCCGTCCTTCCCGTGCTGGTCGGCGAACTGGCGGAGAAGTTCGAGGAGGAAGGGGACATCCTCCCTGACCGACCTGAGTCCCACCCCGGCATCAAGACCGGGAATGACATCAAGCTCCCGGGGTACGGGAACGGATGGTGTCCCTGACGGGATATCCCCGCCCGTTTTCCCTTTCAGTCCGGAGGAGCGTTCTTCATCCCGAATTTCCGGAAGCCACCTCGACAGTATTTTTAGCAGCCCGTCAGGTTCCAGGGGTTTGGAAACGTGGGCATCCATCCCCGCCTCGATGCAGCGCCTGCCGTCCTCCTCGAAAGCGTTGGCCGTCATGGCAACGATAGGTATTTTCTTCCCGCCTGCAAGGGCCCGGATCTCCCTCGTCGCCTGAAGACCGTCCATGACGGGCATCTGTACGTCCATGAAGATAAGGTCGAATTTTTCCGGCGTTTCCCTGAAGATCTCCACAGCCGCCCGGCCGTCCTTCGCCACGGTGGTCTCGATCCCCAGAGACTTGAGAAGAGCACAGGTCACTTCCTGGTTCACCCTGTTGTCCTCCGCGAGGAGGGCATGGGCTTCCTGAATCCGTATTCTCCCGCCCTCGCCGGCGGCTCCCGCAGGAAAGGGACTGCTTCCGCCGGCAGCTGACGGCAGTTCCGCGAGGGCATCACAGAGTCTCGACGGTGTGACCGGTTTTATCAGAACCCTGGAATTCTCCCTCCATGGGTTCTCCCCCGAAACAACGTTTCCGAAGGGAAGCAGAAAGAGGAGTTCCGGACCGGCGCCCGATCCCATTCTTTCAGTCCTTCCCCCGGCCAGAATACCTTCCGCCCCCGGCATTTCACTGTCGAGAATGAGAAGGTCCCAGGGATTCCCCCTCTGCTCTGCCCGGGTGAGCATCTCCCTGGCGGAAGAACCGTCATGTGCCTCCTCCGCCTGCATTCCAAGCTCCGAGAGCATTCTCGCAAGGATAGCGCGGTTTTCCGGCGACGCGTCGGCCACTAGGGCCCGCCTGCCGATGAAGGGCTCCAGGAGGTCACTCTTTTCCGGCAGGGAGGAGGAAATCCCGAAGGGAACCTCAAAGAAGAAGGAGCTGCCCTCTCCGGGCTCACTCTCGGCCCATATCCTCCCCCCCATCATTTCAACGAGCTTTCTGCTGATGGCAAGCCCGAGGCCGGTTCCCCCGTATTTTCTCGTCGTTCCGGCATCGGCCTGCATGAAGTCCGTGAAGAGGCGTTCCATCTGCTCCCCTGTCATGCCGATGCCCGTATCCCTCACCGTGAAACGGAAGACTGCGGAAGTGTCCCGCCATTCAGC
Organism: uncultured Synergistaceae bacterium; assembly: GCA_964543785.1. Classification (GTDB taxonomy): domain Bacteria; phylum Synergistota; class Synergistia; order Synergistales; family Aminobacteriaceae; genus Aminivibrio. The sequence continues at coordinate 16,648 of CAZJAR010000025.1, forward strand.
CGCTTCGGCCGTTATTGTGACCGTTCCCCGGTCGCAGAACTTCACGCCGTTATCCACGAGGTTCAGGAGCACCTGGGCGAACCGGCTGCCGTCTCCCCTGAGGACCAGGGGGATGGAGCGGAGATCCGTCCTGAGCTCCAGCCCTTTGCGGGCAGCCTCCTCCGCTACGAGAGCGCATACCTGGTCGATGTGCCTGGAGGGTTCGAAATCCCTGACATCCAGTTCCATGCGGTTCGCCTCGATCTTCGAGAAGTCGAGGACATCGTTGATGAGCCGGAGGAGGTGGCGGGATGAGTCAAGCAGCAGTTCTGCGTGTTCCTGCTGGACAACGTTCAGGGGAGAATTTTTCAGAAGGTGGGCAAAACCGATGACCGCGTTCAGCGGTGTGCGGATCTCGTGGCTCATGTTGGAGAGGAAGGCGCTTTTGGCCCTGTTCGCCGTTTCCGCCCGCTCCTTCAGTTCGTTCGCCCGTGCGGTCTCATGGGTGAGCCGTTCGCGCAGAAGCTGGTCGGTGGAAATGTCGATGATGTACATAATGACGTGGGTTACCCTGCCCTCCCTGTCGATGACCGGGTGGCAGAACCTCCTGTAGTATCCCTCCCCGCGGCCCAGGGAAGTGTCATTCAGGTAGGGCAGGCCGGTTGCGGTCACCTCCCGCAGAGGACAGACCCGGTCCTCCGGCGGACAGGGCACGGTACTTCCAAAGAAGAGCTCGTGACAGGTCCGCGCCCCTTCCGGGCGAAAGGCTGCGGCGGCATCGTTCTGAATGACGATGGACCAGTCCGAGACATCGATGACACAAAAGGGGTAGGAGAAAGAGCGAAGTATGGTTGTGAGGAAACTCCGCTCCACGTCCAGCTTTTTCATGGTATTCTCCAGGTCCGCCGTTCGGTAGGCCACGAGGTTTTCAAGGTTGCGGCGGTACAGGTCGAGACGATGCTCCGAATTCACCTGCATGGTGATATCCCTTACCGTACCGAGGCCGGCGACGGCTGCTCCCCGGCGGTCGAACTCAATTTCAGCCCGCTCCTCCAGCCAGATGATCTCCCTTCCCCGGAGGATCCTGTGACGGAGGACATAGGGCTCTCCCTTGAGGGTTCTTTCCCAGGCCTCTTTCACGGTTGTCCTGTCTGCGGGATGCACCAGGGAAAAAAACGTTTCAAGAGTGAGCGGGCTTCCGGAAGGAACGCCGAAAATCCTGTATGTTTCCTCGGACCACGAAATGCTGTTCCCGGGTATGTCAATCCGCCAATGCCCGGTCTTGGCCACTTCCTGTGCCTTTTTCAGGAAATGTTCGTTCTCTCTCAGTTTTTCGAGTGCATCGAGCCGTTCCCTGTTCAGGAAGACCATGCCGGCCTTTCCCGCAATTTCACCGAAGAAGAGGGCATCCTCTCCTCTCCAGGAACGGTCTCTGTCGCCGTGCTCCAGCCGGAAGCACCCAAAGGTCCGACCGCCGAAGACAATGGGACATTCAAAGACGGACGGGGGAAGCTCCCCGGAATGGTCTCCCTCTACTGGGCAGGGCGAGGGATGCTCCCCGACGCCCAGGCGGATGGTGACTTGTTTAATGCCCATCTCTCTTTCCAGAAGTTCCGAAAGATCCGATTCAAAAAGGGAAATATCCCCGGCGGCCATGGACGGCAGCGAGTCGATGAACCGTATGAGCCTTCCGTAGAGGGCAAGCCGTTCGTCATGGGCGCGTCCTGGCCGCTCCGATGTTCCCCGGACCTGGTTTTTCGCCTTCTTTTCCCATCCCCGGCGAAAAATATACCGTCCGGGCAGAATGCCCTTTCTCATACCTCACTTTCACCTCCTGTTCATCCGGTCCGCGGAGGGTATCAGCTCAGCGATGCCAGGACATACCCTACACCGATCGAGACGGCCCAGAGCAGCCCGCCGAAAGCCATGCCCCCCGCTCCCGCCTTTTTCACCACGGAACGGTGGAGGCCGAAACCCACCATGTAAAGGGCGGCGGCCATGAAAACCTTCCCCGCCGAGGCCAGCGTTTTGAAGAGGGCGGGAAAGGGAAACACCGAGGCGGCGGCCGAGGCGAGAAGAAAGAGAATGATGAAGAGCGGCACGGAGAACGTGCCTTTTCCTCCCCGGCGAAGGGAGAGAAGGAAAACAATGGGGGTGATCCACAGGGTCCGGGTAAGCTTCATGATGGTGGCCGTGGACAGGGATGCATCGCCGAGGTAGGCTGCGGCACCCACCACGGAGCTGGTGTCATGGATGCTGAGGGCGCACCAGACGCCGTACTGCTCCGGAGAAAGGGACACCACCCGCGCAAGCAGAGGAAAGGTAAAGAGGGCCACTGTGTTCAGCAGGAAGACCACCCCCATGGCGACGCCGATGTCCTCGTCCCGGGCCTTCATCACGGAAGAAACGGCAGCTATGGCGCTGCCGCCGCAGATGGAGGTGCCGAAGGTGATAAGCTTCATGGTGTCCCCGTTGAGCCGGAAAAACCAGAGGAGGCAGTACCCCAGGGAGATGATCACCCCGAGGCTCACGGCTGTCTGCCAGAACCCCTGCCCTCCCACGGAGATCACCTGTCCGATGTTCAGTCCGAAGCCGAAAAGGACCACCGCCGTGTTGAGGGCGAGCTTCCGCAGCTTTCCGAGGCCGGAAGGGGCTGACGCGGGGAGGGCGTTGCTCACCGCCGCGCCGAGAAGCAGGGCGATGCCCACGGCCCAGGTCTTCGTGGCGGGCAGAAGGGCAAGCGCAACCACGGCCGTGAGAAACAGAAGAAAGGGCGCGTTCTCTCGTTTCAGTTCCAAAGGACGCTACCTCCGACCGTCCGCCGGAAAAAGTTCCCGATCGAAATATTGCTGGTAATGAAAGAGGGCCGGCACTCCGCCTGTGTGAAGAAAGAGGATTCGCTCCCCCTTTTTGCAGAATCCCTGCCCTATGAGATCGAGCATTCCCGCGAAGGCCTTTCCGGTATAGACAGGATCGAGGAGAATGGACTCAGTCCGGGCAAGCAGGAGGACGGCCTTCGTCATGGCGGGGGTGGGAAGGGAGTAGCCCTCGCCCACGTAACCGTCGAAGCACTGGATGAGATCGCCGGGCAGGGGTTCCCCTATGCCGAGAAGCGCGGCCGTCTCTCCGGCGACCCTGCCGACGAGAGGAACCTGCAGGGAATTCGGGCGGCTGATGTTGATTCCCGTGAGGGGAATGCCGGAACGGTTCGCCCAGAGCCCCACGGCGAGTCCCGCATGGGTGCCCGAGCTGCCGCTGGTGGTAAAGATCCGGTCGAAGGAGACGCCCTTCCGGAAGGACTGGGAAAGTATCTCCTCGGCGCAGGCCACGTAGCCGAGGGCCCCCACGGCGTTGGAACCTCCGCCGGGGATGATGTAGGGCTTCTTCCCCGACGCCCTGAGTTCATCGGCGGTCTTCTCCATTTCGACCGGCATGTCGGCGCCGGCGGGAACGACCCGAATGGAATCCACCCCCATGAGCTGGAAAAGAAACATATTTCCCGATGCCCTCTCCGAATAGGTTCCCGGGACTCTTTCCTCGATGAGAAAGTGGCACTCCACCCCCTCTTTGCGGGCGGCGGCCAGGGTCAGCCGGCAGTGGTTCGACTGGGGTGCGCCGCAGGTTATCACTGCGTCTGCCCCTTTCTCCAGGGCGTCGGCCATGAGAAATTCGAGCTTCCTTGTCTTGTTGCCCCCGGGGAAGAACCCCAGGAAATCATCCCTCTTGATCCAGATTTCCGGACCGCCTATGAGAGCAGACAGCCTGCCGAGCATTTCAAGGGGAGTTTCTCCTTCAGTGTACCTGCGGCGGGGAAAACGGGCGAGATTCATTTTTATCCAGCTCCTTTTGAAGGGAATCGACTCTATAAAAAAATAGTATACCTGCAGGGAAGGAAAAAGAAAAACGCCCCCTCCGGAATGGGCCGGAAGGGGCGCGAAAGGTGCAGAGGCTATTGGGGCTGTTCCGTCCCCTCCTCCAGGTTTTCAGCAAGGATATACATCTCGCCGCTTCCGCTGGAGGACTGAAGACGGCCGCGCATCCGGACGGGTGTGCCTTCGCCCTTTCCACGAAGCCACCCCTGGAGGGCGGCGTCAAAGACCCGGACGGGAAGGAAACTTGTACGCTCCACACCGTCGTACCCGATGCTCGGAACCTTCAGCGAAAACCGCAGGTAGACTCCGTTCCTGTTTTTTCCGGCCATGTCGCCCTTGGGAAGATGTATCGAGCCGGTGACCGTGACAGAATTCTCGAAGTTCAACAAAAATCCAACTCCTTGCTGGTTATTGATCCCCCGTCATGAAGGGGTGAAGGAAAGATACCACTCTTTCCCCTTTTTCGCAAATTATTCCTTTTTCCTGAATCCGCCGCCTATTGAATGAACCCCTTCTCCCGGAGGAAGGCAGCGGCGATGTCCTCGGGATCCTCTCCTTCGTCGAAGGCCAGGTTCATGGCCGCCATTGCCTGTTCGTCGATGGCCCCGCTGATTTTCTCCACTACCGGAACAAGGCCGGGATACTTCTCCGCGAGGGGAATGGGCAGCACGAAGGCGGCGCTGTAATCGGGGAAGAAACTTTTGTCATCCTCGAGAAGGACGAGATTGAGTTTCTTGATCCTGGAGTCGGTGGAATACGCCGCGATGACGTCCACCTCGTCTTCGGCGAGGGCCATGTACATCATGGCGTACTGCATGGGAAGGACGTCCCTGAAGGTGATGCCGTAACGCTCGGACCAGCCGGGGTATCCGTCCAGCCGGGTGTCGAAGTTTTCATCGCCGCCAAGTTTCCATTTCGGGCCATGGGCAGCGAGGTCGGAGGCTTTTTTAAGGCCGAACTTTTCCGCCTTCTCAGCCTTCACGGCCATGACGTAGGTGTTGTTGAACCCCACCGGGCGGGTCCAGGTCATGTTGAAGTTCTTCTCGAAGCCTTCCTTCACCATTGCGAAGGTTTCGTCCGAAGGCTTCGACTCGCCCTCGTACCGGAGAATTCCGGTGAGCTGGGTCCCCGTCCACGAGGGATAGAGGTCGATCTCGTCGGCGGCCATGGCCTGGTGGAGCACGGCGGAACCGGCGAACTCCGTGTTGATCGAAGTCTCGAAGCCCGTGTGCCCGTCGATGAGGAGCTTGGCCATCCAGGCGAGGATGATCGTTTCGTTCACGTTCTGGGAGGCGATGCGGATCTTTCCCCTGTAGGCCATGGGATCGTCATCAGCGAAAGCGGCTCCGGCAAACACGGCGAAGAGAACAAGCGCGAGAAGCAGTGCAGTCAGTTTTTTCATGGTGTCACTCTCCTTTTTTGGTATTCTTTTCAATCAGCGTCGACGGCGGCACCGTGCTTTGATGCGAGGCGCACCGCCCTGGCCGCAGGATTGAAGTAATCCTGGGCCCTCTTGAGGATCCAGTCGGCGAAAAGGGCGAGCAGGGTCGCCGGAATGGCGCCAGCGAGAATGATCTCGTTCCGTATGGAGGAAAGGCCGGAGAAGATAAGCCGCCCAAGGCCGCCGCCCCCGATGGCCGAGGCAAGGGTGGCAGTGCCTATTGTCCAGACCATGGCCACCCTGATGCCCGCCACGAGGACGGGACGGGCCAGGGGAAGCTGGACTTTCAGCAGAATCTGGAAGTCGGTCATTCCCATCCCCCGGGCTGCCTGCACATAGGATTTCGGGACACTCCGGATGCCTGTATACGTGTTCTGGATCACCGGAAGCATGGCGTACAGGAACAGGGCACAGATGGCGTTGTCGTTGCCGATGCCGAAGACGAAGATGAGAAACCCCAGGAGCGCCAGGCTCGGAATGGTCTGGAACACGTTGGCCAGCCCGATGATGTAGGGGGCCGCCTTTTCGTTCCTCGTGAGGTAAATGCCCAGGGGAACACAGACCATGACCGTAATGCCCACGGCGATGAGGGAGATCATGATGTGCTCGCCGGTGAGGCTCAATATGCGCATGTAGTTTCTTCCAACGTAGGTTATGAAAAGATCCCACAGGGGCCGCTGTTCCATCATTCCGTTTTCGCCTCCTCACTGCCGCTTCTCAGCCGATCCACGGCAAGCCTGGCGAGGGCCGCCGACGTGATGACGCCGACAAACCGCCCATCCTCCCCGATGACAGGGATGGAAATATCCCGGTCCGCAAGCATTTCCGCAGCGTCCCGGAGGGTGGCGTCGCCCGCGTAGAGCTTTCTTTCCCGGTGAATGCCCTTCATCACCGTCTCACCGGCGGACGCCGCCCGGCGCAGCCGGCCGAGAAGAGCCATGCCCAGCCACTGCCCGCTTTTGGGATCCACCACCTGGATGAACTCCCTGTCGTTCTCCTCCATGCGCTCCAGCACCTCCGCAGCCGATTCCGAGGGGACCGCCGTTCCCCAGGGCTCCTCCACGATTGATTCCGCCGGATCGTCGGGCGACATCCGGGAGAGCCTGTCCTCGCCTATGAAGCTCCGGACGAAGTCGTTTTTCGGCGAATACTGGATGTCCTCGGCGGTTCCCTCCTGCTCCACCCTTCCCTTCCGCAGGATGACGATCCTGTCGGAGATGCGGATGGCTTCCCCCATGTCGTGGGTGACAAAGACGATGGTTTTCTTCAGGTTCTTCTGGAGGGACACCAGCTCGTTCTGCAGCACTTCCCTGCTGATGGGGTCGAGGGCGCCGAAGGGCTCGTCCATGAGGATGACCTTCGGGTCCGAGGCCAGGGCCCGGAGCACGCCGATCCTCTGCTTCTGGCCGCCGCTGAGCTGATCCGGAAGCCGGAACCGGTATTTCTCCGGCGGAAGCCCCGCCATGGAGAGAAGCTCGTCCACCCTGGCCCGGATTTTCTTCGCGGGCCACCCGAGCAGCACGGGAACGACGGCGATGTTTTCCGCCACCGTCAGGTGAGGGAACAGGGCGATCTCCTGCACCACGTACCCGATGCGCCTCCGGAGCTCCACGGGGTCGCACCGGAGGATGTCCTCCCCCTCCACCGTAATCGTGCCCGACGTGGGTTCCTCGAGGCGGTTGATCATCTTGAGGGTGGTGGTCTTTCCGCAGCCAGACGGGCCGATGAGGCTGACCAGCTCGCCGCTGCGTATTTCCAGGTCCAGGCGGTCCACGGCATTGGTGCCGTCGGGATAGGTCTTCGTCACCTCTTTGAAGACCACGCCGCCCTGTGTACCTGGCAGATCTCCGTTCATTCCCGTTCCCCCTTTCTCTCCGCGAGCACCTGTCCGAGAGCTTCCAGGAAGAAGGAATTGTCTTCCGCCGTTCCGACGGTCACCCGGATGGAGCGGGGAAAGCCCCAGCCCCCGCATGGACGGACGATGACACCCCGTTCCAGGAGCATGCGGGACACCTCCGACGCGTCCAGGGGAAGGGTGAAGAAGATGAAGTTGGTGCTCGACGGCAGGACCCGGAGGCCCATCGCCGCAAGGGCACGGGACACCCGCTCCCGCTCCGAGACGATGGCGTCCAGGGCCGTCCGAAAGGCTTCGCCGTCCGCCCGCAGGGCCGCGGAGGCCCCCGCGATGGCCGTCCGGTTGGCGTTGAAGGGTTCGCTCACCGTGTCGATGACCGTGACCAGCTCCGGCCGGGCGAGGGCGTAGCCGATCCGCGCCCCGGCCAGGCCCCACGCCTTGGAGAAGGTCCTGACCGCCACGATATTCCGCCCTTCTTCGAGGAGGGCCTTCGTGCCCGGCATGCTTCCGGGGGCGGCGAACTCGCCGTAGGCCTCGTCGAGGACTGCCCATGTCCCTTCCGGGAGGGCGCGCACAAAATCCTCCACCTGGTCGGGATGCAGGGCCAGCCCCGTGGGGTTGTTTGGGTTGTTCAGCCAGACGAGTTTCGTTTTGCCGGTGATGGCCTTGTTCATTTCCGCCATGTCCATGGAGAAATCCTCACCAAGGGGAATTTCCCGGAGGACGGCTCCCATGACGAGAGATATTTCGCGGTAGAGCCCGTAGGTTCCCTTCGGAAGGACGACCTCGTCACCCGGGTCGAGGAAGACCTTCCCCAGGGTCTGGAGCATGCCTTCCGCCCCGTGGGACAGGGCGACCCACCCGGGTTCCAGGCCGGACTGCCGGGCGATGAGCCCTTTCAGTTCGCGGAAGGAGACGTCGGGATAGGTGTTCAGCCTGCCGATCTCTTCCGCCATGGCCGCCCGGGCCGCCGGAAAGGGACCCCAGGGATTCTCGTTGGACCCGAGCTTCACTATTTTCTCGAGGCCGAGCTCCCGCCGGACCTCCTCCACGGTTTTGCCCGGGGCATAGGGGGAGGCCGATAAAACCGCCTTTCTCACTCCGGGGATCATATCCCCGCCCCCTTCCGGACCTTCACTTCGATGATGGACGGTGTGGGGACCTCAAAGGCCGACCCCAGCGCCTGTCCGATACCCGCGCCATCTTCCGGAGCGAAATAGGGGATCCCGTAGGCCTGCGCCAGAACCCGAAAATCGGGATTCCATTGATCCACGGCGATCCTGGGACCGCCGTTCCTGTCCTGGGTGCGGCGGATCTCGCCGAAACCGCCGTCGTTCCAGAGCAGCACGGGGAGGCAGATTTTCTCCTGGACCCCCACCGCAAGCTCCGAAAGGGTGAACTGGAATCCTCCGTCTCCTGTGAGGACCGCAACCCTGCGGTCAGGGAAGGCACATTTGGTTCCTAGACCTCCGGGGAGAGCGGCCCCGAGGGTGCCGAAGCCGACGGGATGGAGGAACGTCCTGGGCCGGAAGCAGGGGTACTCGCTGATGGCGAAGTAGGCCGCCCCCGTCATGTCCGCCCAGAGGGCTCCTTCATCTCCCAGGGCGTCTGCAAGGGCCGAGACGGTGTCATGCAGCAGGGGAAGATCTTCTTCCACGCCGAGGACGGCTCCGAGGGCGTCCCGGCATTCGCCGAGAAGGGCCGATGTGCCGGGACATGAGATGCCGCCCCTGTCCTTCACCGCTCCCGCAAGCATGGGAACCACGTCCTCGCACCTGCCTCCAAGGAACAGGCCCTTCCGGGACGAGGCGAAGCCGTCGTCCGTGTCCACAGAGATCATCCTGTCGGGGAAGGGAAATTCTTCCTCCCACAGGTCCGGAGGGGAAAGCTCGGTCCCCAGGGCGAGGATGCAGTCCGAATTTCTGAGAAGCTCCTTCACCGCCGGAAAATGGAGCCGCGCCCCGAGGGAGAGGGGGTGCCCGTCGGGGAGAATGCCCTTTCCCGCCGATGTCATCACGACGGGAGCGGAGAGTTTCTCCGCGAGGATCCTCACCGCAGCCGAGGCTCCGGCCGCTCCACCGCCGGCGATGATAAAGGGCGACCGGGCGGCCGACAGGCTCCCGGCGGCTTCGCCGATCAGCCCTTCCGGAAGGGGATTCCGCTCCCGGCCGTCGAATTCCTCTGCGGGAAGCCCGCCGCAGTCCTGGTCGAGATAGTCCAGGGGAATCTCCACGTGCACGGGCCCGGGCCGTCCCTCGACGGAAAGCCGGAGAGCCCGTTCCAGAAGAAGAGGAATCTCCCCGGGGGACGAGGCCCGAAAGGAGCCCTTGGTGACCGAGGAGGACATGACCGTGGAATCGCGCAGCTCGTGAAGGTACCCGGAACGGCCTGAAAGAAACCGCGAGGGGATCTGGGTGGTTATGGCGACCATGGGAACTGAATCGTGAAAGGCCTGCCCGAGAGGTGTGAGTAAATTTGTGAGTCCGGGTCCCGTTATGGCGAGGGCAACTCCGGGTGTTCCCGTGGATTTGCCCCATCCGTAGGCCATGAACCCGGCCCCCTGCTCGTGGCGGGTGGTTACGTGCCGTATGGTGCCCGATGCGAGCCCATCATATATCGAAAGGTTGTGAATGCCCGGTATGCCGAAGAGAACTGAAATATTCA
>CAZJAR010000026.1:0-26059 GCA_964543785.1 uncultured Synergistaceae bacterium
TCCGATGGGATCAAAATGGTGCAGTGGGGTGAGGGTCAGTCTGCCCATTCGGGCGGCAGTTGGGTCTCCGAGCCGGTACGCCATATAGCCGTGGCAGAACTCGTGGAAGGTTATGGCCCAGAGAACGGCGGGAACGCTCAGTAACAGGTCCGCAAGTGCGGGCATACGCAACATTGTTTTTCACTCTCCTTCAAAAAACTCACAGGGGAAAATTATACCGCACGTAGCGGACCTCATCATCCTTATTTTCCAGGATACCGTCAAGCCTGAGCATCTTGAGCTTCTCGAGAATGACCCCGATTCTCGGAGTTGCACTGTATCCGAGGTCAACCAGGTCTTTTCCCCTCATCAGGGACGACGTCCGGTGAAGCCTGGTAAGATAGAGAAGAATTCTCCTCCTGACCCTCCACCGTTCAGTTGCAGCACTCCAGAAAAGGCATGCCGTCGGGTCGGCATCCCTGAGATATGCGTAAATTTCAGAATTGGATGGCCCGGAACGTCCCCCAAGCACATGCTCTACTGCTCCCAGTTCGGAAAGACACTTAACAACGACCCCTCTCTCCGATTCCGGAAGATTCAGCCTGTCAAGTGCTGCCAGCCGGATATTCTCTGAGGATTCCATAAGAAGGGCGGAGAAAAAAGAAAGCCACTGTCTGCCTCTGAAATCGGGAAAGTCCCGGGATATTCGCCCTAGAAATGCAGCGAGACGCCTGAATGTTTTTTTTCCTGTTTCTCCGAGGCGGAGCCCCGGGAACAGCACTTCCCAGACGCCAAGCTCCTCCATCCGCTTAGTTGCCGGATACGGGAAACGTTCTTTAAATGACAGTTCGAGTTCACTCCTCAGGCGGAATCCTGAAAGCCTTACGAGGAGGCCGCCCCGGACGCAGCTCCTGAGGAGTCTCAGCGTATTGTCCTCCAGAGCGAGTCCAAGACGCTGCTCCAGGCGGATTCCCCGCAAAACCCGTGTTGGATCCTCAACGAAACTCAGGTTGTGGAGTACTTTGAGGATTTTTTTGCCGAGATCTCTCCGGCCGCCGAAAAAATCCACGAGTATCCCCCAGGAAGACTGGTTGATTGATATGGCCATGGCGTTTACCGTAAAATCTCTCCGGTACAGGTCGTGCTTCAGGGAATCAGTAAATACCTTCGGCTGGGCGACAGGAAATTCATAAAATTCCCGACGGGCGGTGGCTACGTCGATTTTTTCCCCCCCGGGAAAGACAACAGTCCCTGTCTTATATCGTTCATGGACTGATACTCGAAGACCGTCTTTTTCCCAGCTCTTCAGAAAACGGGGGGCATCCCCTTCCACTACGATGTCGAGGTCAAGATTGTCCCGACCGAGGAAAATATCCCGTACAATACCGCCGACGATATAGGCCCTCATTCCGAGCTTTTCAGCACGTTCCCCAAGGGTTTTCAGCAGACCGGTCGCTTCCGGGGATAGGCTCTTTTCAAGAAGCCATGAAAGATCCTCGGTCCAGGGAAGTTCCGGAGTATCGCTCCGTTCCTCTTTAGGCAGGGAAAGGGGATACAGAGCTTTCACCAGGTCGGTCCGGGTGATAATACCCACAATACGGGATCCGTCGGTTACAGGAAGGCGTCCTATGCTGTGGGTCACGAAAAGCCTGTGGGCCTCGTGAACAGATGCTTCCCTCGAAACGGTGATGACTCCCTCGGTCATGAATTCCCTGATGAGGGTTTTTCCGAATCCGTGAAGATGCGCCTTGTCCAGGTCCTTTCTCGTGATGAGGCCAAGAATGGCTTTCCCCTTCACTACCGGGAGTGCTGAGTGTCCGTACCGTATCATTATTCTGTAGGCATCATCTACCGAAGAGTCTGGGGGGATCACCATGACAGGTGATGTCATGATATCCGATGCAGTCAGCGACGGCTTTATGAAGTCTCCCAGCCGGAGTTCCATTTCCTTAATAAGCGGAAGGGGCTTGGCGTTGTGGAGGGTGACTGACGCAGCCTGTGGATGACCGCCGCCTCCAAGAGGAGAAAGAAATGAAGCCATGTCAAGAATATCGTCATGGCTCCTTCCGATGAGATAGGTCCTGGTGTCCATCCTAACTGCGGCGAGAGCGATATCTGCATCGAAATAATCCCTCAGTCTGTGGACGAAAAGAGACAGGCCGTCCACATACCCCGGAGAGGAGACAGCCGAAAAAACTGCCTTTGCACCATTGATGAACCGGACCCAGCTGTTTTCAATGAGGTTGTCAAGAATCCTCCTCTCAGGAGCCGAAAGGGTCATCTCGATGAAATTGGGTATGCTCGTGAGATCTGCTCCAAGTTCCTTCATCCTCGCCACAGCGGCGAAATCACGGGGAGTTGTGCCGCTGAAGGTCAGTCCCCCCGTGTCTTCGTAAATGCCGGTGGCGAAAAGGGTGGCCTCGTAGGTAGAAATGGAGATTTTCTTTTCGAGCAGGATTTCCACGAGAAGCGTAGTCGTGGCGCCGACAGGTTCGACCGCGATGAACTGAGCATCGATGTCGTCGCTGGAAGGGGGATGATGGTCGTAAACGTAAACGGGAATGCTCTTTTTTCCTAGAAGGGCGGCAAAAGGTCCTAGTCTTGATCTGGATCTTGCATCCACGACGATCAGCATGGTAATCTCGTCGAACTTGATTTTTTTCGGCGTTGCCACAGACCACCTGTTTCCGTACTTCTTAAGGAATTCCCTCACAGTCCGGCTGGCGGATCCTGACAGGCAGAGAATGGCGTCAGGAAAGAGTTTTTGAGCCGCTACCATGCTGGCAAGGGAATCAAAGTCGTTGCCCATGTGACTGGTGATCACTTTCACTGGAGCAATTCCTCCGCGAGGGCTATGCGCCTTTTGTAGGGCATCCGCCGTATGGTAGTCATGTAGGGGCCCCTGGCCCCGTCCATAACGTGAGGCAAAGAAAGCTTCGGGAAAAATCTATCGAAAGAAATGAAGGAAAAAAACCATCCTTCGGTGTTTTTCTCCATTGTATTGATCTTGAAACAGTCGAATTCACTGCCTAGCTGTTCTTTCCTCAAAAAATCCCGGTAAAGAATGGCATCCTCATTTCGCGGAAAGGTGACGGTGCACCGGACGAGTCCGGCTATGCGACGGAAGAAGTGAGCCTTCTTGCCGGCTGCATCGCGGAGGTCGTCAAGGGAGCCGTTGTTCTCCAAAACTATGTCTGCTCTCCGTTTTTTTTCTTCTGAAGGGAACAGGAAAGATTCTCTTCGGAGTATCTCTCCTCCGTCCCAGCCTCTTGTGGAATTCCGTTCCCTTCTCCTCTCCTCCGGAGTAGCAACATATACCGTTGCATCTATCCATTCGGGCACTCCGCCCTCGAAAAGAAGTGGTATTTCTGCCACCACCCACCCTTCAAGTGATGCAGCCAGACGCTCCATTTCGATCCTGACCAGAGGATGAAGAAGGCCGCAGAGCCATTCGTATTCTTCCCTGCAGCTGAAAGCCCTCGAGGCGATCTCACGGGGAAGGATGTTTCCTGCGGGATCCGCCACTTTCATGCCCCACCTGGAGACTGCTTCACTTATGATGGCCGGCCGTTTCCAGAGGCTTCGGACGATCTCGTCCGCGTCCAGGACGGAAGCCCCCATTTCCTTCCAGAAACGGGTCAGCGTCGATTTACCAGCCCCAACGTCTCCTGTTACTCCCAAAGCCAGCATGCTGTTTTTCCTCCTCGCCCCTGTCGTCCACAGTTTTGAACTTGTCAGGGATTTCCCAGAGAAAACGGGAAAAACCGTTGCGGAATGTGGTGCCGAAGAGTCTGCGGGACCTGACTCCCGTCATGTAGAGCCGTTCCTCAGCCCGGGTCATGCCCACGTAGCAGAGGCGACGTTCTTCTTCCATATTCTCCCTGTCCTCAAGGCATTTGAAGTGGGGAAAAACAGCCTCTTCCATGCCCACGAGAAAAACCACTGGAAACTCAAGCCCTTTCGCCGCATGAAGCGTCAGGAGGTTAACGGCATTTTTATCGTTCATGTCGAGCTTTTCAAGATCGGTGAACAGCGCGGCCTCGGCCAGCATTTCCGAGAGGTCGCCGCCTGTGGGGACTATGGAGCGGAGCTCCCTGATGTTTTCCACGCGCTCTTCCCATCCGTCGGGGTCGTCCTTCCGGAGGATGTCCTCATATCCCATGGTATCGAGAATGTAGGTCAGTATGTCAGCCAGACTCTCGGAAAGGGTGAGAATCTTCACCATGTGCCGTGCGAGATCCCTCAGTCCTGTTCCTGCTTTTCCTTCCGCCGCCTTGACTCCTTCCGCAAGGGTCTTCCAGTACTCCTCGGCGGAAAGGGCGGGCAGGGATTCCAGGAAGGCGAACACTTTTTCGAGGCTCTTCTTTCCGAGTCCTCTTGCGGGGACATTGGCTATGCGGGAAAGAGACACCCTGTCCATGGGATTCACCGCCGACCTAAGAAAGGAAAGCACGTCCTTCACTTCTTTTCGTTCATAGAAAGCCGTGCCCCGAACAACCCGGTAGGGAATACGATACTCGAGAAATTTCTGTTCATAGACCCGGCTCATGGCATTGATACGGTACAGGAGAGCCATATCGCCGTAGTTGTACCCCTCCCTGTCGTGAAGCCGGGTGATCTCCGAAATCAGGAAATCAGCCTCCTGGTACTCTGTCTGTCCGAGGAGAGTGTAGACTTTTTCACCCATGTTCCGGGCGGTCCAGAGATCTTTTTTTCTCCTCTTCGAATTGCCTTCAATGAGTGCGTTCGCCGCCCCGAGGATGGTTCCGGAGGAACGGTAATTTTGGTCCAGGACAACCACCTTGGCCGAGGGGAAGTCTTTTTCGAAGTTGAGTATCATGGTCATGTCGGCACCCCGCCAGCCATAAATGGACTGGTCCGGGTCCCCCACCACCATGATTTTTCCCTTTGGTCCAATAAGTTTGCCCAGTGTGAGGTACTGAGGCCTGTTAACGTCCTGATATTCGTCTACCAGTATCCATGAAAGTCTGTTCCTCTCCCTTTCGAGCAGTTCCGATTCTGAAGCCAGCAACTGGAGGGGAAGAAGGAGCAGGTCATCAAAATCCACAGCGTTCTGCCGCCTCAGCGCTTTGTTGTAGGCAGAAAAAACATCTCCGCAGATTCCTTCCAGCAAAGGGGAAGATTTTCCTGCCGGGAGACAATCGTTCTTTACTGTGGAAATGCGGTCGAGCATGGATGAAGGCTCGAACTGCTTCGTGTCCATGTTGAGCCCTTCCATGATCTCTTTCACCATGGAGCGGCTGTCTCCCCTGTCGAAAATGGCGAAGCCTTCCTTCAGACCGACTGAGGAGAGAAATGCCCTGTTCCTGAAAAGAAAACGCAGCCCGAAAGAGTGGAATGTGCAAATCTGCATTTCCCGTCCTGTGTCCCCGAGGAGGGCCTTTACCCGTTCCTTCATTTCGTTGGCCGCCTTGTTGGTGAACGTAACGGCAAGAATGCTTTCCGGCCTTGAAAGCCCCTTTGACACGAGATAGGCGATTTTGTGGGCCAGGACCCGTGTCTTGCCGCTTCCGGCCCCTGCAAGGACCAGGAGGGGACCGTCGCAGTAGGCGACAGCTTCCCTCTGCCGGGGATTCAGTTTTTCCAGGAGTTTTTTTTCATCGGGCATCCGTTTTTTTCTCCTTGATTCTTTTTTTCAGGAAATTGGCCCATTCTTCGAATCCATCTCCATTGATCCCGTTGAGATGCAGTACCGGGGCTTCCGGGTTGAGAGTTTTCACATCATGGGCGAACATGTCCATATCGAAGGGAAGATAGGGAAGCAGGTCGGTCTTTGTAAGAAGGATTATTTTCGAAGAACTGAAAAGATAGGGGTATTTCAGCGGTTTGTCCGCTCCTTCCGGCGTACTCAGCATGGCTGCCTTGAAATCTTCGCCGAGGTCGAATTCGGCAGGGCAGACAAGATTTCCTATATTTTCGATGAAGAGAACGTCCAGTGAGTCCAGCGGAAGAGCTTCCATCGCCTTTTCCACTACGTTTGCCTCCAGGTGGCATCCTCCGTGGGTATTCACCTGCACCACAGGGATGCCGAGGACATCGAGTCGTTCCGCATCCCTGTTCGTCGCCAGGTCACCCTCGATAACGGCGAAGGAGAGGCCGGAATCTTTTGCAGTCCGCTCAAGGAGGGTCGTCTTTCCGCATCCGGGAGAGCCTATGATATTCACCATGAGGAGTCCTCTTTTTCTGTTCGCTTCCCTGATGGATGCGGCAAATTTTTCGTCTTCGGCCATAATCGACTGCTGAAGGGTAACGATCTTGCTCATTATTGTTCTTCTACCTCCACCGATTCAATATCCAGTTCCATCCCCGCTATCGTTTCCCGGTGAATCGAGCCGCAGGCAGGGCACAGGGCAGTCTCTTCCTGCCATGAATTCCCGCAGTCTCTGCACCGGAAGGAAAGGGGAACGTCCTCCACGACGAGGCGGGCTCCTTCAAGGGCTGTGCCCCGGGTGACGGTGTTGAATGCGAAAGACAGTATATCGGGGAAGACCTGCCTCAGGACACCGATCCTGAGCCGAACTTCCACGACGGACTTCCATCGCTGTTCTTCCTGCATTTGAAGCAGGGCGGTTACAATAGATTCTGCGAGAGAGACTTCATGCATGTTCGTTCCGTCCTATGAAAAAGAGGACCCGTGCAGGGTCCTCTCCATGTCAGACAACCCTCTTCGAAAGCGGATCACTCCGAAGGTTCAAGAAGACCGTACCCGCCGTCCTTGCGTTTGTAAACGACGTTGACGGAACCGGATTCCGCGTTTTTGAAGAGGAAGAATTCGTGGCCCAGAAGATCCATCTGCATGGTCGCTTCTTTCGCGCTCATGGGACGCAGGGGGAAACGCTTCACTTTCACGATCTCCTCTTCGGGAGGAATGGGCGCCTCAACCTCGGTCAAAGGCAGCTCGAAGGAAACGTCATGGGTTTTCAGCTGGGCGCGGTCCTTCAGGTATGCGTTGTGCCTCTTGATCTGCCGCTCCAAATTTTTCAGCCCCTGGTCGAAGGCTTTTCTCATGTCCGGGGCGCTGGACTGCCCTCTCATGATGACCCCGTTTGCGTTGGAGGTAATCTCCACGGTAAACAATCCCCGCCCGAAACTCATCACAACCTGACCATCGATGATGCGGCTGAAAAATCTCTCAAGCTTGGACATCTTGTTTTCCATGTAGTCCTTCAGGTCGTCCTTCAGTTCGACTCCACGGGTGACAAAGCGTATGTCCATGCAAATCCCTCCATTCAGGCTCTGTAATTATGCTATCATTCTAACACCGGGGGAGATTCTGGGCAACAAAAGGAATCAGCCTCTGATCAGTCCCTGAATGGGGTATAATGATGTTACTACCATATTGTGCAGGAGGTATTATGTCATGTACATTTCCGAGAGAGCCCGAAAGATGGAACCATCAGCAACCCTCGCCGTTACTGCAAAAGCCAAGAGTCTCAAACGGGAAGGAAAGCCGGTTATTTCCTTCGGTGCCGGCGAACCAGATTTCGACTCTCCCCCTTCGGCGATCCGCTACGCTGAAGAAGCAATGAAAAAAGGGCAGACCCACTACACCCCCGGCACGGGTATTCCAGAACTTCGGGAGGCTGTATGCGCCTATTACAAAGACCGCTTCGGCCTTGAATATTCTCCCGCCAACGTTGTCGTCGGGGCAGGAGCGAAACCGCTGCTCTACGAAGCTCTGGGCTGTGTCATTGACCCGGGCGACGAGGTCCTGGTCTTCACTCCGGCATGGGTGAGCTACGTGGAACAGATCCGCTTCTTTGACGGAAAAGCTGTTCTTGTGGATACGAGCAAAACTGAATTCATTCCCAGGTACGACGACATAAAGAAAGCCATCACCCCGAGAACCCGGGCCATGATCGTCAATACGCCCAACAATCCGACGGGCGCCATTTATGACGAGCAGTGCCTCAGGGACCTCGGAAAACTCGCCGTGGAACACAATATCGTCATCATCTTCGACGAAATTTATGAACGGCTCGTCTACTGCGGCGAAAAACATCACCAGCTCCTGAACCTTGTTCCGGAAGCAAAGGATCTCACCATAATCATCAACGGGGTCAGCAAGGCCTTCGCCATGACAGGCTGGCGAATAGGCTACGCACTCGGCCCCTCCTCCATCATGGGATATCTCGGAGACCTCCAGGGTCACATCACCTCCAACGCATGTTCCGTTGCCCAGTGGGCCTCCGTAGGCGCTCTGAAGGAAGCCGACCAGGATGTCCGGACCATGCACAAGGCCTTCAGCAAGAGAAGGGATCTTATCGTGGAGCTCATGAAGGATATGCCCTACATTTCCTTCACCGAGCCAAAGGGAGCATTCTATGTATGGTTCAACGTGGACATGATCCTTGGGAAAAGCTGGAACGGGAAGGTTCTTTCCGACGATGCCGAACTGTGCAAGGTGTTCCTTGAATCCAAGTACGTTGCTCTTGTTCCGGGCAGCGCTTTCATGGCGCCAGGCAACGTTCGCATTTCCTACTCCAACTCCGAGGAAGAAATCCGCGAGGGCATGAGGCGTTTCAAAGAGTTCCTCGAAGAGCTGAAGTAGACAGGAACGGCTGCTGAAAAATCTGCCCCCTCCGGTGAAACTCCAGAGGGGGCAGATTTTTATTTCTTCCAGGCCGACGGATTCACCAGGTCGGCCGGTTTTCTTCCTTCCAGCGCGGCCAGGAGGTTTTCGGCGGCCTTTCGTGCCATGCCTTCCCTGGCCCTGATCGTGGCACTCCCGAGATGGGGTATGGTGGTGACGTTCTTCAGCGAAAGAAGGGGTTCGTCCAGGGGAACAGGCTCTTTTTCAAAGACATCGAGCCCGGCGCCCCAGATCCATTGTTCCGAACAGGCTCTGTAGAGAGCTTTCTGGTCCACCACAGGTCCCCTTGACGTGTTGATGAGTATGGAAGATTGCTTCATCATTCGAAGTTCCCGCTCCCCAATAAGGCCTTTTGTCTCTTTGCTCAGGGGACAATGAAGGGATACAAAGTCGCTCTCTCTCAGCAGATCATCCATGGAGACCTGTCTGGCTCCAAGTTCTTTTTCGATGTCCGGCCTCGGGGATCGGTTGAAAAACAGGATCTTCATGGAAAATCCCGCCGCCCGTTTCGCCACTGCCTGACCTATTTTCCCCATTCCCACTATGCCGAGAACGGATTCGGATACATCCTGCCCGAGAAGCAGGTCAGGATGCCAGGTGACCCAGTCTCCCGAGCGAAGGAACTCGTTTGCCTCCACCACCCGGCGGGCAGCGGCGAGAATCAGGGTGAAAGCTATGTCGGCGGTGGCGTTGGTCAGGACATCGGGAGTATTTGTGACCAGGACTCCTCTTCGTGTGGCGGCTTCCACGTCGATGTTGTCGTACCCCACCGCGTAATTGCTGACCACTTTCAGACCCGGGCAGCGGGAGAGAAGCTCTTCGTCTACCCTGTCAGAAAGAGTGCACAGGAGCCCCTGAACTCCTGAAGCCTTTTCCAGAAGCACATCCCGGTCCACGGGGGCGGTTTTTCCCCACACTTCAAATTCAACCCGTCCGGGAAGAAGCCTGAGTCCAGCATCCTGAATCCTGCGGGTTACGTACGCTTTTGGAAGCGGCATGTTCATCCCTCCTGCAAAAGAAGCGGGGATACTCTCCCCGCTCCCCTGAATATCCGGAGTTTACGTCTACTCCTCCATGATCTCCTTTTCCTTCGCTTTCAGCGTTTCGTCGACTTTTTTGATAAACTCGTCGGTTACGTCCTGGACATCCTTGGTGTATTTTTTCAGATCGTCCTCGCTGATATCTGAGTTTTTCTCCATCTTTTTGAGGGTTTCGTTGGAATCTCTCCGAAGATTTCTCAGAGCGATGCGGCTTTCTTCCGCGTATTTTCCTACGAGTTTCGTCAGTTCCACACGGCGTTCCCTTGTGAGTTCAGGCAGGTTGACCCGAATTATCTCTCCGTCGTTTTGAGGGGTCACACCAAGAGAAGAGGCAAGAATAGCCTTTTCGACAAGCTTAAGGGCTGACCGGTCAAATGGAGAAATGGCGATCTGTCTCCCTTCAGGGACCGAAATGGTGGCGATCTGCTTGACAGGTGTGGGCGCGCCGTAATAATCCACCTTGATGTCGCTCACGAGCCCTGGATGAGCTCGTCCGGTCCGTATGGCGAGAAATTCGCCCTTCAGATGGTCAATAACCTTCTCCATACGCTCCCTTAGTTCTTTCAGCTCTGTTTTCGGCATGCCTGAATTCCTCCTCTAATGAAGAATCGAAAGGTCGGAAGAAACCTCTGTTTTCTCAAGCCCCGCCTTCCGCTTGTGCTGAAACTATGGTTCCAGTGTCGGTACCCTTTACCAGAAAGTTTTTCAGGTTACCTTTCTGAAGAATATTCAAAACCACAATCGGTATGGCATTTTCCATGCACAGAGAAAAAGCCGCTGCATCCATCACCTCAAACTGCTGCTGCAGTGCGTCCATGTACGTCAGCCTGTGCAGGAGAACCGCGTCTGGGTGTGTTTTGGGGTCTGCATTATATATACCATCTACTTTGGTGGCTTTCAACAGGCAATCGGCTCCCATTTCGGCAGCTCTGAGCGCTGCTGCCGTGTCTGTGGAAAAATAGGGAGAACCGGTTCCGGCGGCAAAGATCACAACACGGTCTTTTTCAAGGTGACGAAGAGCCCGGCGGCGAATGTAGGGTTCTGCAATCTGCCGCATTTCAATAGCTGTCTGGACTCGTGTCGGGATACCGAATTTTTCAAGCACGTCCTGGAGGCAGAGGGCGTTCATAACAGTAGCCAGCATACCCATGTAATCCGCCTGGGCTCTTTCAACGCCAAGTTTTTCCAGTTCCCGCCCCCGAAGCATGTTGCCGCCCCCGACCACCATCGCAATCTGGATGCCGGACTGGGCGACTTCAACAATTTCTTCGCCTATGCGCCGAACTGCGTCAAAATCGAAGCCAAAACCATTGGAGCCTGAAAGGACCTCTCCTGAGA
Source organism: uncultured Synergistaceae bacterium (assembly GCA_964543785.1). GTDB lineage: Bacteria > Synergistota > Synergistia > Synergistales > Aminobacteriaceae > Aminivibrio. Next base: position 10,972 of record CAZJAR010000026.1, read on the forward strand.
GTTTCAAAAGGACTCTTTTAAAGCGCATGCTTATCCCTTTCCTTTCTCCGGGTTGTGAATCAGAAGATATTAAAAAAGGCGAGGCTTTTCGCCCCGCCTTTCTGTGCACTTTCTACTCCCCTATGGAGAAACGGGAGAAACGTCTTACAACGATATTTTCACCAAGTTTTGCGATAGTTCCCATCACAATATCCTTTATTTTCTTGTCTCCGTCACGTATCCATGCCTGCTCCATAAGGCAGTTGACCTCGTAGAATTTGTTGATCTTGCCGTCGGCAATCTTATCGACGATGTTTGCCGGTTTGCCCTCTTCAAGGGCCTGCTGCCTGTAAATTTCACGCTCGCGTTCAAGTATTTCCCCGGTAACTTCTTCAGGGTTCAGGAACTGGGGAGCGGCCGCTGCGATCTGCATACACAGTTCATGACCGAGATTCTGGAATTCATCAGTCTTGGCAACGAAATCGGTTTCGCAGTTCAGTTCCACGAGGGCACCAAGTTTTCCGTTTGTATGGATATAAGAGAAAACTCTTCCGTCTGATGCAGTTCTGGAAGCTTTTTTCGCGGCTTTGGCAAGACCTTTTTCACGAAGGAAATCGATGGCCTTTTCAACATCGCCTTTGTTCTCGGCAAGAGCGTGTTTGCAATCCATCATTCCCGCGCCTGTTCTTTCGCGGAGTTCTTTGACAGCCCCGGCGCTAATTTCCATAATCATTGCCTCCCTTTATGGCTTATGCTTGTTCCTCAGAATCGTCGTACACTTCGTGCAGACGTTCCTTGACTTCAATGATATCGTCGGAAGACACGTCAACGGCCTCTCCCTGATGATCTTCGGAGGAGATCATCTTGACGCCCGCGTCCTCTCCCTGACGTCCCTCTATGAAAGCGTCAGCCATTAGACCGGCAATAAGCTTAATTGCCCTGATGGCATCGTCATTTCCGGGGATTGGGAAGTCAATGACCTCGGGGTCGCAATTCGTATCAACAATGGCAATAACAGGAATTCCGAGTTTTCTTGCCTCAAGGACGGCGTTCTCCTCCCGACGGGGGTCAATGAGGAAAATGGCATCGGGAATTGCCTTCATGTTGGTGATTCCTTTGAGGTATTTCTCGAGCTTTCCAAGCTCCTTTCTCAGGAGCGCCACTTCTTTCTTTGGAAGGTCTGCCCAGTTTCCCTCATCTTCCATCTTACGGAGTTCAACCATGCGTGCGACACGCTTCCGGATTGTCGGGAAGTTAGTCATAAGTCCGCCCAGCCAGCGCTGATTGATATAGAACTGCCCTGAACGCTCTGCTTCTTCCCTGATGGTGTCCTGGGCCTGCCTTTTCGTTCCCACGAAAAGCACAGAACCGTTGTTTTTCGCTACCTCTCTGATGTAGTCATAGGCTTTCTCCAGCCCACGTACGGTCTTCTGGAGGTCGATAATGTACACTCCATTCCGTTCCGTGAAGATGAAGGGCTTCATCTTCGGGTTCCACCTGCGGGTTTGATGACCGAAATGGACTCCGCATTCCAAAAGCTGCTTCATACTTACTACTGCCACAATAACCCCTCCTGAAATGTGTTTTTTCCCTCCACAAACATCATATAAGGCCGGAACTGAGCTTAATGAGCACAGCAACCTCCAGCCCCATCAGTTTGTGTGCGTGATGAGGACCGAAAGAGTATACCACAATCGGCAGTTGACCGGCAACTGCCCAGGAAGTACCATATACCCCGTATTTCGCCATGAAAAATAAACGACTGGGGGCATTGAGAAAATGGCAAAAGATTCTCTTATCGAGCGACTGGAAAATCTTCCTCAGGACAGAAAAGCCATGCTGAACAGGCTTCGTCGCGTAGAGGGCCAGCTTCGGGGAATTCAGAGGATGATCATTGAGGAAAAACCGTGTTATGACGTTCTCCTTCAGCTCTCCGCAGCCAGAAAGGCTATGCAGCGGGCTTGCATAGAAATCCTGAAAAACTACCTTCAGAAATGTGTCCATGAGGCAAAAGCACCTGATTTTGACAACCTTGAGAAATTGATCGAGGCACTTATCGAAATCTCTCCATCAAAGATTCTTCCCGGGGAAGAAGACGAATAAAATAACCGCAACCGTCTGCGGGAAACCCAGCTTCCCCGTGGCACCCGGAAAATTCTCCTTACTGCTGCTCCCTTCCGGGCCTGACAGGGTTCGGAGGTCTCCGCCGCACGGGACTGGATTCCCCGCAGACGGCTGCGGGGTGTGGAACCAAAAAATTATAGCATGGAGTTTCTCTTTCTGCCAGCACAGGGTTGTTCTATCAAAAACACTGGATTAAGCGACTCTTCTGCTCCCTTATTTTTGGTTTTGGGGGTCTACTTAGTCAACTTATTTTCCCACAGTCTCGGGTCATCAGGGCCGACTTCCTGCGGTACGAGCGGTCCCTGGAGAACAACGAAGGCGCCGTCGTCCGCCCACGGATTCTTAATGACTTTCGCCGGAGACCAAATTGCGTTCTCCACTACAACGGTATCTCCAATTTGCGGAACAGGGTTTCCCCTCAGCTTATCAACAAGGTACCGAACTGCCAGAGCTGCACCATCATAGGCAGGTTGTTCTACTGCTCCAAGCATCTTTCCCTTCTTTATGAGGTCGATGCCTTCGGGCCCAATGCAAATTCCGGTTATGCCAAATGCGGAAGGATTGAGGCCGGCCGCTTCTATTGCAGCTACAGCTCCTGGGGCCATTACATCAGGCGTCTGAACATAAATGCCCACTATTTTATCACCGAAGCGGGTGATGAGATCTGATGTTACCGCATGGGAATCTGTATTATTCCATTTACCCTCACCCTGGGCAACTTCAAGCTGAGGGTATCTGGAAATGACGGAATTGAATCCTTCCGTACAGGCATGGGTAAACATGTCGGTGTTGTCGCCAACAATCTCAAGCACAACTCCTTCAGGCACTTTGCCGCCGTTTCTGTTTTTTATTCCTTCAACGAAAAGCTCCGCAGCCTTTGCGCTCGACTGAGAGAGATCAAAGGAGAGAAAGAAATCCACGATACCGCCCTCTGGAGATGAGTCAAGGGCTGCTACCGGGATATTGGCTTCATTAAGCTTCCTGATCCCAGGAACAAGTGTCCTGAGGTCAACGGCACCTCCGAGAATAAAAGCATCAATACCCTGAGTCATGTACGTGTCGATAATTTCCATGATCTTTATGGAATCGCCTTCCCCGTCGCGAATCATGATATCTGCACCAAGTTCCTTCGAGCTGTCTTCTGCGGCTTTCATGAACGCCTGAATATAAGGGGCTGACGGTGCCTTGACGACCATCCCTATGGTCAGCTTCTTTTCGGCCGCAATTGCGGCTCCCGTAAAGAACGCAGAGAGAAGCAGCGCCGCTGCCAAAAAATAAAAAAATCTTTTCACTGTAACTCCTCCTTTAATTTGGAATAGCCGTTTTAGATTGTTCATTCAGCGCGTTGCTGTGGAACATGCGAAGCTGCTCCTTTTTCAGCATGGAGCTCCGCAACGAAACTCTGAATCTGTCGACGAGAATCGCAAGAAAGATGAGGGTTCCCTGGGCGGCGTGAATGAGTGTTACCTTGACTCCGAGAAGATTCAGCGCGTTTGAAAACATTCCCAGCAAAATAGCCCCTCCAAGCATGCCGAAAGCCGATCCCTTGCCTCCTGACATGGAAGTTCCTCCGAGAAGGGCCCCTGCAAAGGCGAGGAGCGTCATTCCGCTTCCCATAGTATTTGATACAGAATCCTGTCTTCCAGCCGTAAGCATGCCAGCGACCGCCGAAAGGATTCCTGCGATTACGAATCCGAGCATAATCATCCTGCCCGTGTTGATGCCGGCCACAAAGCTGGCTTTCGTGTTTCCGCCGGTAGCAAGATAATTTCTTCCGAATACGGTGTAGTTGAGCAGCACGTGAAAGATGAAAAAGATGAAAAACGTCACAGGTATTGCCGCAGGGATATTGCCGAGCTGGTCAATCCTTGCCTTCCCGATAAAGGAATACACCGGATCGAGAGGAAAGATGGACAGCGGAATAAAAAACAGTACCAGCCCCCTCAGGATGATGGAAACGGAGAGAGTCTGCATGAAGGCGTTCATTCCGAGGCGGGCGACGCAGAATCCGTTAAAAAGCCCGAGCAGAGCCCCTATGGACAGGGTGATAAGAATGGCCGTCCAGGGGCTGCCGAGCAGCCCGGGAAACCACTTCACCGAAACCAGGATCGCCATTCCAGGAGCGAAGGCAAGAATGGCATCAATTGACAAATCAAGATTCCCGCTCATGAGCACGAACCCCTGGGCGAGAACAAGCATACTCATGATGGTGGTGTGGTACAGGATGTTCACCAGGTTGGTCCAGGAAGCAAAAGAGGGGATGGCGAAGGCGCACGCCAAAAAGAACGCAATGAGCATCATCCATATGATATTGTCCAATAGAGCGAGCTTGAGCTTCAAACTGCCTGACATTCTCTTCCACCTCTCCGATTCTGCTGTCCGAATCCCTGCATATCGAGGAACAGCCTGTGTTCGCTGAAATCCTTCCGTTCATATTCCCGGAAGATTCCGCCCTTTGAGAGGACGAGAATCCTGTCACACACATCAATGAGATCATCCAGACCGGGGGAGGTGATGATGACGCCCGCCCCGTTTCTGATCCTTCCGGCTATAATCGACAGGATCGCATTTTTCGCGCCGATGTCCACTCCCCTGGTGGGTTCGTCCAGAAGGTAAATTTCCGGGCTGTTCGCCATAATCCGCCCGATGACCACCTTCTGCCTGTTTCCCCCCGAAAGTTCGTCCACTCCCTGGTGGATCGAGAAGGCTTTCATCCGCACTTCACGGAAAACGGCCAGTGCCCGCTCCTCGCTCTTTTCCCAGTTGATGAACCTGCCGCCGCTTTTCCCGAGGCTGTTGAGAAGGAGATTGTCCCGTATGGAAAAAGATCTGAGGAGTCCTTCCTTTTCCCTCTCCTCTGGAAGATAGGCGATCCCTTTCTCAAGAGCTTCCGCCGGTGAACGAAAGCGAACACTGGTTCCCCTGTGAAAAATCTCTCCTTCGTCAACGGGTTCGATACCGGCGAGGGCTTTCAGCAGCTCTGTTCTTCCGCTTCCCCGAAGCCCGGCAAGGCCAAGGATTTCTCCCCGTCTCAGGGAAAAGGAAATGTTACTGAACGTTCCCCACCTGGAAAGTCCCTCGATCCTGAGAATTTCCTCTCCCGGAGACGGGAGGTCTTCAGGCCGGTTCCCGGAGAGCGTGACTTCCTCCCCTATAATGAGCTCCGAAAGAGATTTGTGGTCCAGGGAAGCCCTTTCCTTCACGGCAACTGTTTTTCCATCCCGCAGGACCGTGAGCCTGTCGCAGATTTCAAGGAGCTCGTCGATATGGTGGGAGATATACACTATTGCTTTTCCCCTGGAACGCAGGTCGTCAACAATCTTCCTGAGAATCCCGGCATCCTTGCCGCTGAGAGGTGCGGAAGATTCGTCGAGGACGACGATGGGGGCATCTTCCACCACGCAGGATTTGAGTATGAGCAGAAGCTGTCTTTCACTCAGGGAGAGGTCTCCCGCCAGCAGGTCGGCGCTTATGCCGATTCCATAGGCAGAGAGGGCTTCTTCAGCTTGGGAGAGCATTGTTTTTTTGTCCAGAAATCCTTTTGAAGAGGGAAGTTCCCCGAGAAAAAGATTTTCTGCCACCGAAAGGTCCAGAATCAGCTCCGGCTCCTGCGGGACGATAGCGACTCCTTCTTTTTTTGCCTGATTCCTTGAAAGGGTCATGAATACTTTTTCCCCAAGGGTGATCGTTCCTTCCGTCGGTTCAATAAGGCCCGCAAGAATCCCCACAAGAGTGGACTTTCCCGCCCCGTTTTTTCCGATGAGCCCGTGAACTTCTCCGGGGTAGACCTCAAAGGACACCCGGTTAAGGGCAACCGTTCCGGGATAGATTTTGGAAATCCCGTTCAAGGAAAGTGCTGGTACTTTCATTCCTGTTCCCTGTTGCTCCCGCCGTCATTTTTTCTAAGCTCCGCTGACCGCTTGTGGCCGAAAAGCCCCTCAAGGTCGGCAAAAGCGGCGCATTTTTCCGCAAGGGAAAACGCACCCACGCGGCTGATTTCCTGGTAAGAACTGACTTTAATGAAAGTTCCGGCATACACTCCATTGGAAAACCGGGCGCACCGGTCGGTCGGAAGAATGTGGTTCGGGCCGGAAACATAGTCCCCGAAGGCAACCGGGGCATAGGGCCCGATAAAGAGGGAGCCGAAATTTGTCAGCTTTTCGGCAGTTTCCCCGCTGTTTTCGGTCATAACCTGGAGGTGTTCCGGGGCTATGCCGTCAGTGATTTTTACGGCTTCCTCCAGGGATTCGGCCAGCAGGATCCTTCCATTGTTTTGCCATGCTTCGAGGGCAAGCTTTCCTGTGGGAAGAATCTCCGCCTGCCGGAGAATTTCTTCGGATGTTTTTTCCGCAAGTTTACTGCTGGTGGTCACAACAACAGTCCACGAGTTCGGGTCATGTTCGCATCGGGCGAGGGCGTCCGCTGCAACCCATTCAGGGTTTGCCGAACCGTCGGCAATTATGACTACTTCGCTCGGGCCGGCGAGCATATCGATTCCAACTGATCCGCTCACCTGGCGCTTTGCTTCCGTCACATAGCGGTTTCCGGGGCCAACAATCATGTCAACGGGCTTCAGGGTTTCTGTTCCAAAGGCGAAGGCCCCCACTGCCTGGGCGCCGCCCATGCAGTAGATTTCGTCAACGCCGGCAATATCCATAGCAACGAGCACTGCGGGGTGAATACCCTCCTGCCCCCTGCTCGCCGGAGAACAGGCCGCTATGCGTTTCACCCCCGCTACCTTTGCGGGAATGACCGACATGAGTGCCGATGACGGAAGGGGATATCTTCCTGCGGGAACATAGCACCCGCAGGAAGCCACGGGAATGAGCCTGTGCCCGAGGACAACTCCGGGGGAAATTTCCCAGCGGAGTTCTTTCATGCACTCCTTCTGTTTCACGGCGAAATCGCGGATTCTCCCGGCTGCGAACTGCAGTGTCTCCACCATTTCCGGGGATACTTTGTTGTAGGCTTCCCGGACCGTTTTTTCGTCAACCCGCAATGAAGCAGGCCGGAATCCGTCAAATTTCTCCGTGTAATTCCTGACGGCTTCGTCGCCGCCCGATCGGACATCATCAAGGATGTCCCTCACGATTTTCTCTACCGACGAGGTCTCCGCCGCTCCGCTTTTTCCCGCCTCTTTGAAAACATTCATTTTCCTGCTCCTTCCGCCTGATCAGCTCGCGAGCCAGCCGCCATCGATATAGATAATCTGCCCGGTGAGGTAGTCCGAGGCTGAACTGCAGAGAAATACGAGCGTACCCAGAAGATCTTCGGCAGTCCCCACCCTTCCCGCCGGAATGCGCTCCTCGATCCACTGCCTGTGGTCCGGGTCAAGGAAGAAGGGTTCGGTCATGGGTGTCCTGAAGTATCCGGGCCCCATGGCGTTCACCTGGATGTTCGACCGTGCCAGTTCGATGGCCATGGTCTTGGTTATCTGTACAACTCCGCCCTTGGTTCCGCAGTACACGGAGGACTTTGCCAGGCCTATGGCGCTGCCGAGAGAACCGATGTTCACTATTTTTCCCCGCCCCTGCTTCACCATAATCCTGGCCGCAGCCTGTGCAGAGAAAAAAACTCCCCTGAGGTTTACAGCCATGATCTTGTCATATTGATCTTCCGTCACGGAGAGAAAATCATTTATCTCCTCAACACCAGCGTTGTTCACGAGAATATCGAGACTTCCCAGCCTGGCTGTCGCCGAACGGAAACACTCCTGGACCTCGTCTGGTTTCGTCACGTCAAGCTGTATGCCCTCCGCTTTTCCGCCGGAACTGCGGATTTCATCCGCCGTTTTCAAGGCTGCCTCCAGGTTGATGTCCGCGCACAGAACGACCGCTCCTGCCGCAGATAGTCCCTGAGAATAACCTTTGCCGAGACCTCGGCCCGCTCCGGTCACCACTGCTGTTTTTCCTGCGAGGGAGAATCTTTCAAGAAATGCCGTCATGTCAGCCTATTGCTCCTTTTCGTTTCAGTCTGGAAATTCTGCATCAGGAGGAAACTCATCTTTAAAAAAACACTTTAGCATGATAGCATAAGCTACGGATAAAGCAATAACTCACAGAAGAGACGGAATAGAAAAAAAAGACCCCCACAAAGGGAGTCCGCAGTTGCCGGGATTATATCCCCTACTTTTTTCCGACCGTTGCCCCATAGACTGGAAAGACGCCTTCCTTCCCTATCCTGAAAAGCCTGCGCAGAGCATCTTCATCAAAATTGCCGATAGCGCAGCAACCGCAGCCTATTGCTTCACATGCGAGATAAAGGTTCTGGCAGGCGTGTCCCGCATCAAGAAAAACAAACCTGTATCCCCGTTCCATGTGCTTCCACATAAAACGATATTCATCCCCCATCCAGAAAAAACTGACTGCCCCCTTCGAAATAAAAAACTGTTTTCCGCAGACTTCCGCAATATCCTCCGCAAAGTCACGGGATACGTCCTCTTCCTGTATTGCATGTTCCTCTGGAAGATAGGAATACAGTCCAGGTGAGACTCCGGCGACTCTTGAGAGAACAAGCCAGACATCCAGGGGGTGCCTCCCTCCGGCAGAGGGAACAGTACTGTAGACTTTCAGGGTATTCCCTTCTCCTGAAGTTCTCTGAATTCCCTGGGTGGCCCAGAGAAGCCAGGAAAGTTCCTCAATAGAAAGCGGATTGTCGGAGTATGATCTGTGGGAACGTCTTTTCTCTATAGAATCCCGAATATCCAGGGGAGGAAATGAAAGAGTTTTTGGACTGGCAAGAGGAATCCTCCACTTTTCCGGATCTGGTGTCGGAGATATTGGAGGAATTGGAAGCCCTTTGCCCTGGTCAGAAGTCTGTTCAAGCATTTTTTGAAGAGAGGTTTCCCTGAGAAAGAGTCTTCCGATATTTTCGCCCACGGTCAAATCACCTTTCAAAAGAAAACAAATTTTTCAACCCTTTTTGGGTCAGTATATCAAAAAAGTTTAAATACTACATTTTTATTTCGGGCCCTTTCTGACAGTACTGCATATTTTTCTTATCTGCCGGCTTGGAACTGTGCCTTGTAAAATAAGGAGCAATAGGCGAGAATAAAACAGGATTCTTATTGTTCCTGTAATGAACTGCATTCCATAAAATACATATTGAATAAACTTCAGGAGCAAAGAATCGAAATCTTGGAAAGAGGTGACATGATGAATCGTTACACATCAGAAGAGCTGATGAAAATGGAACATAACTATGGTGCCCACAACTATCATCCGCTGGAAGTCGTAATCTCCAAGGCCGAAGGTATTTGGGTCGAAGACCCTGAAGGACGCCGCTACATGGACATGCTTTCCGCATATTCGGCGGTAAACCAGGGACACCGGCATCCGAAGATCATCAAGGCGCTCAAGGACCAGGCTGACGTCCTTACACTCACCTCGAGGGCTTTCTTCAACGATCAGTGGCCCCTCTTCGCACAAAAACTCTCGGAATTAACCGGGAAAGAAATGATTCTCCCAATGAATACAGGAGCCGAAGCCGTCGAGACGGCCATAAAGACCATGAGAAAATGGGGCTACATGGTCAAGGGGGTTGAAAAGGACAAGGCGGAAATCATTGTCTTTGCGGACAACTTCCACGGCAGAACGGTCACCATCGTATCCTTCTCCGTTGATCCTGATGCAAAGGAAAATTACGGTCCCTTCACCCCGGGATTTGTCATTGTCCCCTACGATGACCTCGAAGCGGTGGAAAAGGCCGTGAACAAAAATACGGTAGGAATTCTCGTTGAACCCATCCAGGGAGAGGCCGGCGTGGTTGTGCCGGGAGAGGGATTCCTGAAAGGGCTTGAATCCATTGCCAGGAAAAACAACCTCCTCCTTGCGCTGGACGAGATCCAGACGGGATTCTGCCGCACAGGAAAGACCTTTGCCTTCGAGCACGAAGGGATAACTCCCGACATCATCATCATGGGCAAGGCACTCGGCGGCGGCGTGATGCCGGTCTCAGCCATCGCGGCAAACAAGGATGTACTGGGAGTGTTTCTTCCCGGAACCCACGGATCGACCTTCGGAGGGAATCCCCTTGCCTGCGCCGTGGCATCCGCTTCTATCGACGTCCTCGTCGAGGAGAAGCTGGCCGAACGCTCCGCAGAGCTTGGTGCCTATTTCATGGATGGCATCCGGGCATTGAATTCCCCCAAGATCAAGCTGGTCAGGGGCAAAGGCCTTCTCATCGGCGTGGTGCTTCACGAATCTGCGGGCAAGGCCCGGATCTACACCACTGCCCTCAAGGAGAAAGGTCTTCTCTGCAAGGAGACCCACAACTGGATCATCCGGTTCGCTCCTCCACTCGTCATCACCAAAGCGGAAATCGACATGGCTCTCGAGAAGATGGCTGAAGTCTTCTGTCCCGTAGTGGCAAAAGCCTAGCAAATCCAATCCAGGAAGAAAGCCTCGAAAAGGATGAAGTTGTTGTTTCCATGGCAGTGGGAGCAGAGAAGACTCTCACCAGACTTTTGAGCACGAGGACAAATGTGGAAAAGGTTCTTCCAGCGTCACGGAGGAGCCTTTTCCGGTTTTACTGCCGGGGTTTCCTGACTCTGCAGGAACCCCCCTTTCTATAAAAACCAAATCTCTGGTATCCTTAACAAATCTTGTCTTTCCCGAAGGAGCTGGTTTTCGTGCGCTACCTTCCATTCGGCAGCACAGGCGCAAATGTTTCAGAACTTGGTTTCGGCGGCATTCCCATCATCAGGCTCACAACCGAGGATGCGGTGCGGGTTCTCAAAAGAGCCTATGATAGAGGAATCACTTTCTTCGATACCGCGAACTCCTACGAAGGAAGCGAAGAGAAATTCGGGTTGGCGTTTTCCGGAGTACGGGAGAAGATCTTCATTGCTACCAAGAGCAAAAAACGGGACGGAAAAGGCGTGACAGAGCACATTGAGCTCAGCCTGAAGCGGATGAAAACCGATTATATAGATCTCTTCCAGTTCCACCAGGTTGTCCAGGAGAAGGACTGGCAGGCCATCATCGCTCCCGGCGGAGCCCTCGACGCCGCCCTGGAAGCTCAGCGGCAGGGGAAGATCCGGTTTATCGGCATCACGTCTCATGGCATCCCCACGGCTATGAAGGCCATCTCCACTGGTGCGTTTGTCTCCATACAGTTTCCGTTCAATTTCATAGAAACGGGAGCGGAAGAGACCCTTCTTCCCCTTGCCCAAAAAACGGGACTTGCCTTCATCGCCATGAAACCTTTCGCAGGAGGGGCCATCAGCGATGCGTCCCTCGCCTTCAAGTTCCTGAGGTCCCACCCGTACGTCCTGCCCATTCCCGGGTACGACTCAGTGGAATCAGTCGACCAGGTGACCTCTTTCTACGAGTCTCCCAATGCAGTGAGTGATGAAGACCGCCGGGCCATGGAATCCATAGCAGACACTATGGGGAAGGAGTTCTGCCGCAGGTGCGAGTACTGCCAGCCATGTCCTCATGGCGTTTCCATCACCCTTGGCATGACCTATCCCCTGCTTGCCTCCCGCATGTCGCCGCAGGTGGCATGCGGGTACGTTACAAAGGCTCTCGAGACACTTCCCCAGTGCGTGGAGTGCGGCGCCTGCCTGCCGAAATGTCCATACAACCTGCCCATTCCAGACATGCTCAAAAAGCATTATGCCCTGTTCAGAGAACACCGGAAGCTCTATTCCAACGAATAGAAATAACGTATGCCCGCACCTTCAGGTGCGGGCATACTGACTTCAGGCCCTGGGCGATAAAAATCACTAGCCGGCCCGGTTTTTTTCGATAATCTTTTTTACGAGAAACTCCAGAAGATGGGGAAACATTTCCATGGCGTACCTGAGGTGAATTCTCTCCGTGTTCTTGTGGGCATCCTTGCCGAGGGGGCCGAGGTTCAGCACCGGGATGTCGAGTTCAGCAAGGGCATCGGTTGGAAGGCTGTAGAGCTTTCCCCAGCCGGGCATGTTCTTCGCGAAAAGGTCCATTTCCGATGCAGGCCCCTGGAAACCGCAGTAGCTCAGGTCGGAAACGCCTTCAAAGAAGGGGCGGAGCTGCAGTGTCTCTCCGAACCGAACCTCCGCTTCACGCACTGTCTCCCCTGCCGCCCATGCGGCGATGCGCTCCCCCTCTGAATCTCCGAGACTGTTCCTGTGAGGATACCATGGCGGCAGGAAACCAATGACCACCAGCGGACCAGCAAGGCCGCACAGTTCCACCATGGCCTCAACAAGTGCAATCGCCCGTCCCCGCTCATCGGCTTCCTTGGGCGAGGACGCAAGGGCTTCCTCAACAAAAGGACCGAAATTGCTTCCCAGCATGCCCCCCGCTCTGCGCGAAAGATCCGCGAAATCTATTACACTTGGTTTCCAGGTCCTCGGGGGATTTCCAGACCCGTCCAGGGAAGAGAATGCCTCGGCGTTCTTCCGGTACCGGATGATGGAACGATCAAGGGCCTCCGAGGCTATGGATCGCATTTCCGAAAGTATCTGCCCGGGCAGCCTGGCTGCCGTGAGGCAACTGTAGAACGCAAAACCCCGGGTCATGATGGTTGCTGAATATTCCCTCCGAAGGTCTGTCTGCCGCATACAGCCGAAAGGAGGATATGACCTGCCGAAAAGCGAGTCGGCATACTCCGGGTTGCCGTCGAGCATGAGATTGATGTTCGACAGGATGGGTGCGGCGCAGAACCCTTCGTAGTATTCTCCTACGTGTGTTTCTTTTCCCGCGCAGAAGAAAAAGGGGTTAATCTTTCCTATGCTCCCGAGATAAATCGAGGGTTTTGCTTCCCCGCCGACGGCGAATGTGGGTTCAAGCATGATGCACGCCAGAAACCGCATCGCCTCCTCTTTCTGGATACGCGCGAGGAATGATGCCGCGGACAGCATGCCGCACGAATTGTTTTCCTCGTCAGGAACAGCTAGAAGGGCAATGTTCGCTCCAAGACCGGCACTGTTCCCGGCAGACCGCATCAACAGTTCCATACCGCCGGCGAGTCCGCTCTTCATATCGGCAACTCCCCGTCCGAAGAGCCACTCTCCCGTCTCAAGATCCTTGCGCACTTCAGGGTCAATATCGGCAGCTCGAATTCTCTCAGTATATTCCTCAGGATCGAAGGCGGACGAAGCCAGGGAACCGCATGCCTGAACCCCCACCACGTCCATGTGTCCGGCAAGCACCACGGTATCTGAAGTAGGCTCCTGTGCCTTCACCACGGCGAAGACGAAATGTCTTCCCAGGGGATCGTTCTCCAGCGGCAGAAGGCGTACGTCTTCGGGGTGCTCCCGGAAATAAGGCTGCCCCGAAATGGTATCGAAGATAAAGCGGGCAATTTCGTTTTCACCCTCCCGTGAAGGGGAAACGCTCCTGAATTTCACGAGAGCAATCAGAAGTCTGTACAGTTTGCTGTCAGCGTATGTATTCATTCGTCATTCGCCTTCCCGTGGCAGTTCACTCCGAATAGACTCCTTCCCTCAGGTAGGCATTCAACATCTGCCTGTCCATGTGTGCAATTCCCAAATCTTTCAGCGTGACGCCCGATTTCCGGAAATCTGTTCCGGTCATAATGGATGCCAGAGTTATCATTGATTCGATCACGGGCACCTCAACACCGTATTTTTTGGCCAGTTCGCTGAAAATATGGCACCCCACGGGGATGTCCTCCGTGATGTACCTGTTGTGGATCGTAAACGGTCCCGTACCCAGCGCAAGGGTGTACTGTTCGCTGAAAGGAACCTCGAACTTCTCTCCCATGTGTTCGGCCCCGAGTATATTCGACCGTGAGAAAAAGGCCTTCTCAGGGAAATCCTGGATACCGACACCCATGGCGTCCGCAATGGCGCATTCCTCCCGGTACAGGGCAAGCTGCACCCTTGAGATGGACGGACAATAGGCATGGGAATAAATGGAGAAATCGTACTTATTCTCACCGTAGACTACGCCCCAGTTCTCCATGGCGCCCACTCCAAGAATGGTTCCCGGGCAGTGCAGTATGGGGTTCACGTTGCTGAATCCTATGTCCGCTATCGTATCGCCCCGTACGGGGTGAACCACCGAATCCAGGGAAGGCACAAACTCCTTTGACGCGAAAAAGGCATCCTGGTCCGTCATGGGCAGCGCGGCGCCCCGGAGGCTTATGGCCCAGTAGTTGATGCTCACCTCCGGCATCTGTTCCCCTCCGGCCATTTTTATCCGGATACCGTAGGGCTGGCTGCTCCATTCGCCCACAATGACCTTTTTATTGCACCCGGCCTCCCTCATCATCCTGCGAAAAAGAAGAGAACCGAAGTTTGCCGTCGTGAAGTGAATGACCATTCCGTCCTCGAGGCAGGGAATCAATTTCTCGAGAAACGCCTTGTACCCCACAGCAGGGAAGCTGATGATCACTATCCCTGCCCCCTCGACAGCTTTCTTCATGTCATCGGTGACGACGTTGATCTTCGCAAGCCCCTCGCGCTTGAATCCGTACAGGCTTTCCTGTTTTCCGCTGACGCGGATCTCCCTGTTCTTCGCTATGCAGCCGAGGCCTTCAAAAAAGTCGGGAAGCTCGTATAGTCGAACCTCCCTGCCGGCAAGGGCCGTACACGCGGCATGGCCCCTGGCCGTGGCTCCTCCTCCGAGAACTGCGACGGGCTTGTTTCTCAGGTACTCCATTCCAGCCATAGCATACCCTCCTAAAGTCTGCCGCCGAGCACAAGCCGGGGAAGCCAGAGCGCAAGCTCCGGAATGTACGTGACCAGCAGAAGCGTGGGAAGCCAGGCAAACAGGATAAACACCATTGCCGGCTTCATCATCTGGGAGACTGGCGTCTTGGCCATCCGCCCCCCGAAATAGAGCGTTGGCGCAGTGGGCGGAGTTACGTTTCCGAGTCCCAGGTTAGTCCCTATGATCGCCGCGAAGTGAATCGGGTGTATCCCGAGCGAGACCACCACTGGAAGCAGTATGGGCGTGCACAGCAGCATGGCGCTCACGTCATCCATGATCATTCCGATGATGATCATGAAGATATTGATCATGAGCATGAT
>CAZJAR010000027.1:0-14955 GCA_964543785.1 uncultured Synergistaceae bacterium
CCAGTCTTGACAATAATATCACGGATTGCTACTCTACCTCTCGGTGGAATCATGTTGGCACTCATATCGAAGGAGTGCTAACGCAAAGGGGGTGACGCCATGCTCACGGAACGGCAGCTCGAGATAGTGCTTTCAGTGGTGTATGAATATATTCAGACCGGCGAGCCCGCCGGATCAAGAACCATATCGAAAAAATATCTCCGGGGCAGCAGTCCCGCCACCATACGGAACGAGATGGCCGATCTTGAGGAGATGGGATATTTTTACCAGCCCCACACCTCCGCCGGCCGTCTCCCCACGTCGAAGGCCTACCGGCTCTATGTGGACTCCATCATGCAGCGCCGGCGTTCGGCTCCTGCGGAAACCGAAAAGTGGAAAAAAGATATCCGCGAGCGAAAACAGGGCGTGGACACAATCCTCTCCTATGTCTCCCAGCTTCTCGGGAAGGCTACCAACTGTGTTGGCGTGGCCGCCCTGTCCGCCCTCGAAGAAGTGCAGATCCAGAGGGTGAACTTCGTCCGCCTGGGAGGCAGCACCGTCCTGGTGCTCATCGTCCTGGATGGAGGACTGGTTCACCATGCGAACATCCAGCTGCCCTGCGAGCTCTCCCAGGATATTCTGGACGAGCTCGCCCGGAAGATTTCCGCAGTTGCCTGCGGTCATCCCTGGGGACAGGTTCGGGACGCCCTGTTTACCTATGTTCTCGACGGGCTGGAACGGGTGTGGGATACCTGCAGGGAGGCCCTTGTGCAGATGGACGCCATCCTGAACCGCAGGAACTCCCGGCTGTTTGTGGGTGGGGCCCAGCACATTCTCAACCTCCCCGATTTTCAGGACATAGGGAAATTCCAGACGGTCCTTTCGCTTCTTGAGCAGGAACAGGATTTGGCCGACATGGTGGAACGATACAGCATCAAGCAGGGAGTCTCGGTGACCATAGGGGAGGAAATTTCTGAAGAGATGAAGGAATGCTCCCTGGTCCTCGTTCCCGCGTCGGGGTACGGCCGGAGGACAATCCTTGGCCTGATCGGCCCCCTGAGGATGGATTACGAAAAATCCATCTCCATCCTCGAAACCATCGCGGAAGACCTCGACGATTCCCTTGTGAACTGAACCGCCGAAAGGAGAAGGAACCATGAGCAGGAAAGAAAAGGAAAGGGCCGCGGAGCGGCCTGAAGATCTGACAGGCGAGACTCCCGTGACCGGGTCCGGGCAGCCCGGGGATATCCGGGAGGAGACCGTTCCGGGAGAGGAATGCGAGTGTGGACCGTCGGCGGAGGAATTAGCTGCTGCGGTCGCTCTTCTCGAGGAGCGGAACAAAGAGCTGACCGAGGCCCTTGCCGCAGCACGGGCGGATTTTTTCAACTACAGGAAGAGAATTGAGCGGGACCGCCAGAGAGAGCGGGTCATGGCCGGGGAAGAGAAGGCACTGGAATTTCTTCCTGTGCTGGACAACCTTGACAGGGCTCTCGCCGTAGAGAGTCCCGCCGACGGGAAAAGCATCCTCCAGGGTGTGACCATGGTTCGGCGCCAGTTCCTGTACGTCCTGGAAAGCATGGGAGTGGAGCAGATCCCCACCGTGGGGACCCCTTTTTCTCCGGAATGCCACGAGGCCGTCGCTGCAGAAGAGACGGACGACCCGGCAAGGAACGGCATGGTCACCGGGGAGATCCTCTCGGGGTACCGTACGAAAGAACGCATACTCCGTCCCGCGAAGGTAAAGGTGGCATCCTGCGCCCAGCCGGGGAATGAATGAGACGTTCAGACCTGAATTTGAATTTTACACTTTATGAGGTGAGATGAATGTCGAAAGTCGTAGGAATTGACCTTGGAACAACCAACAGCTGCATCGCAGTACAGGAGGGCGACGTCACCACTATTATCCCCAGTTCGGAGGGAAGCCGCACCACGCCGTCGGTAGTGGCTTTTACAAAGGAAGGGGAACGCCTCGTCGGGCAGCTCGCGAAGCGGCAGTCCATAGTGAACGGCGACCGCACCGTCCTTTCCATAAAGAGAGACATGGGAACGGACCGCAAGGTGGATATTGAAGGAAAGAAATACACTCCCCAGGAAATTTCCTCCATGATACTCCAGAAAATGAAGAGGGATGCGGAGGACTATCTCGGGGAGCCGGTGACCAGGGCAGTGATCACCGTGCCTGCCTATTTCACGGACGCACAGCGCCAGGCCACCAAGGACGCCGGGTCCATTGCCGGTCTCGAAGTTCTCAGAATCATCAACGAGCCCACAGCAGCATGTCTCGCCTATGGGGAGAACAAGCAGGGCGAGCACAAGATCCTCGTGTTCGACCTCGGCGGAGGCACCTTCGACGTGTCCATTCTCGACGTGGGAGAGGGCGTGTTCGAGGTTCTCGCCACAGCCGGAGACAACAGGCTCGGCGGTGACGACTGGGATATGCGCGTCGTGAACTGGATTGTGGAGGAGTTTAAAAAGAGCGAGGGTATCGACCTGAAGAACGACCGCATGGCCGGGCAGCGCCTCCGTGAGGCGGCCGAAAAGGCGAAGGTGGAGCTCTCGTCCATGCCGGAGACCAGCATCTCCCTGCCCTTTATCACCGCCAACGCATCGGGCCCAAAGCATCTCGAAATAAGCCTCACCAGGGCGAAGTTCGAGGAAATGACCGCCGACCTCCTGGAGCGCACGGTGAAGCCCACCCGGCAGGCGCTGCAGGATTCGGGCCTTTCCGCAGGGGAGATCGATAAAATTCTGCTCGTGGGCGGTTCCACCAGGATGCCCATGGTCCAGCGGAAAATCAAGGAGCTTCTCGGCAAAGATCCCACCAAGGGGATCAATCCCGACGAGTGCGTCGCCGCCGGCGCGGCTATCCAGGGAGCCATCCTCGCCGGGGACCACAAGGACATCGTCCTCGTGGACGTGACGCCTCTCTCCCTGGGGCTCGAGACACTGGGCGGCGTATTCACCAAGGTCATCGAGAGAAATACCGCAATTCCGGTCTCCAAGAGCCAGGTCTTCACCACCGCCGGAAACAGCCAGACCCAGGTGGAGATCGTGGTGCTCCAGGGCGAGCGGGCCATGGCGGCCGACAACGTGAAGCTCGGCACCTTCGTCCTCGACGGAATTCCTCCCGCACCCAGGGGCATTCCCCAGATCGAGGTGACCTTCAACATCGACGTGAACGGCATTCTGAACGTGGCCGCCAAGGACAAGGGCACCGGCAAGGCGCAGAACATCTCCATCCACTCGTCCAACCTCTCGAAGGACGACATCGAACGGATGAAGACCGACGCCGAGACCTTCGAGGAAGATGACAAGAAGAAGCGCGAAACGGCGGAGACAAGGAACGAGGCAGACAGTGCCGCCTACGCCGCCGAGCGGCTTCTCTCCGAGAACGGAGACAAGATGACCCCCGAAGAGAAGGGAGCCATTACGTCGGCAATGGAGGAAGTGCGCCGTCTTCTGCCGGGCGAGGACCTCGGTGCGATCCGGTCGGCCAAGGCAAGCCTCGAAAAAGCGGTGCAGGATTTCTCGACCAGGCTCTACTCCCAGGCATCTGGGCAGGGCGGAAACGATGCCGGCGGCAGCGCGGGCACCCAGGACGGAGAGACCGTGGACGCGGAATTCAGCGATCAGGGCCAGGCATAGGAAGTGACCGAAGATGAACGGCCGGGGAGAAACCGAAGACCTGTACCAGATACTCGGGGTTTCGCGGGACGCTTCCGCGGCTGAGATCAAGAAGGCGTACCGGCAGCTGGTGCGGAAGTACCATCCTGACGCCAACCCGGGAAACAAGGAAGCGGAAGAGCATTTCAAGAAGATCAACCAGGCCTATGAGATCCTGAGCGACACGCAGAAGCGGGCCCAGTACGACCAGTTCGGCACCGTGGGCGACATGCCCGGGGGAAGCCCCTTTGACGGATTCGGCGGCGGCGTGGGCGATATATTCGGCGATATTTTCGATAATCTCTTCGGCGGCATGGGGGGCAGGAGAAGGGCCAACCCCAACGCCCCGCGGAGGGGATCCGACCTCGAGATGGAAGCGGAGGTCACCCTTCTGGAGGCTGCCGCAGGCGTCGCCAAAGAATTCCAGATTCCCCGGTGGGAGTCCTGCGGGGAGTGCGGAGGCTCCGGAGCGAAACCGGGCACATCTCCCGAGACCTGCCCGTCCTGCGGCGGCAGGGGGCAGGTGGAGACAAAGCAGAACACCCCCTTCGGCCAGTTTGTTTCGGTGAATGCCTGCCCCCGCTGCGGCGGCACCGGCAAAACGATTAAGGAGAAATGCGCCTCATGCGGCGGCGCCGGACGCGTGAGGAAGAACCACAGGGTGGAAGTGAAGATCCCCGCCGGAGTGGATACCGGAACCCGCCTCCGCATCTCGGGGGAGGGGGAGCCAGGCATGAACGGCGGTTCATCAGGAGACCTGTATCTTCTGGTCTCTGTGGCGGAACACCCGGATTTCAAGAGGGACGGAGCGGATCTCCACTCCAGGCTCGTCCTCTCCTTTCCCCAGGCTGCCCTGGGATGTGTCGTTCCCGTTTCCCTGCTTGCGGGCGAACCGGAGAGCCTCTCCATTCCGTCGGGAACCCAGCCGGGGAAAATCTTCACGCTCCGGGGAAAGGGCATGCCCCGGCTCAGGGGAGCCAGGGGAACCGGAGATCTCCATGTCCACGTCACTGTGGACGTACCGAAGAAGCTCACTGACCGGGAGAGGGCACTTCTCGAGGAGCTGGCCCGGGAGATGAAGGTGGAAGTGGAGGATTCAGGGGTCTTCAGCAAATTCTTCCGCAACCTCTTCGACTCCTAGGGAAGCCGGTCCCGGGGAATATCAGACCCGCCGCCCTGTCAAAACAGCCCATCATCTGGTACACTTTTCCTGTTTAAGGGAGGCATGCAATGCCTCCCTTACTTCATATTCCCGGAGGAGATTTCCCATGACGAATACAACGGACAGTTTCTGGTGGTATGTCACCCTGGAAGGAGGCCCCGGGAGTGAGGAGGTGCTTGCTTCTCTTGCCGAAATGTCGGGAAGCATCGGCTCGGAAGAGAGCGGGGGAGGCAATTCCGTCCTGATACGGGCCTATTACCGCACATCCCAGGACCTCGGGTTCTGGATTCAGCGGCTGGAAGAGGCCCTCAGCCCCTGGCCCGAAATCAAAATCGCCGACATGGGGAAAATAGAGAACAAGCAATGGCACACCGACTGGAAGGACGCCTTTCCGCCCCTTCCCGTAGGAGAGACGCTGGTGGTCCTGGCCCCGTGGCACAAGGGCACCGAGCCCGAGAACAGGATGCCCCTGTACATTTATCCCGGCTCCGCCTTCGGAACGGGATACCACGAGAGTACCCAGATCGTTTTGACCTTGATGGAAAAACTCTCCCTGAAAGGAATTGAAGGGGCCGACATCGGCACGGGATCGGGGATTCTCGCCATAGCGGCGGTGAAGATGGGCGCATCCCGGGTCCGGGCACGGGATCTCGACCCTGCGGTGCTCTCGGAAGTCATGCATAATCTTGAGCTGAACGCCATCGAACCCGGCATGGTGGAGCTCGAGGAGGGAAATCTTCTCGACGGGATGGAGGGACCGGTGGATCTTCTCACCGCGAACATCATCATCGAGCCCCTCCTGGAGATGCTTCCCTCCGTTCGCCCTCTGCTCAGGGAAGGAGGGCGGGCTCTTTTTTCCGGCCTGCTGGCGAAAGAACGGGACCGGTTTATGGCCGCCCTGGAAGAACAGGGGCTGCAGACCGTGAATGAACTGTCGATCAACGACTGGTGGGGAGTTGTCGCTGAACGGAAATGAAGAACGGCCTGGCAGGTAAAAAAATCTGGATATATTCCCTCGGCTGCCGTTCCAACCAGTATGAGGGGGAAGCCCTCGCCAATGCCTTTGCAGACGCCGGTGCGGAGCTCGTGGATTCCCCTGAGGGGTGTGACGGTGCGGTGCTGGTGAGCTGCACCGTTACGGCCATGGCGGACAAGAAGTGCCGGCAGGCAGTCCGGCGGGCCCGGAGGGTTTCCCGGAAGGCGGTCATTGCAGCCTGCGGCTGTTGGGCCCAGAAGATAACCAGCGGGGAGGCCCTTTCCCTGGGCATTTCCATCCTTGTGGGCAACAGGCGCAAAGGAGAGCTTCCCGGCCTGCTCGCCAGGGCATTCCTGGAGGAATCCCCCTCCTTTGTGGAGGACCGGGTGGACGTGCTGCGGTCAGGGGAATGGGACGGCCTTTCCCTTACCAGGCCCCTGCTCCATACCAGGGCATTCGTGAAGGTCCAGGACGGCTGCAACCATTTCTGTTCCTACTGCGCCATTCCCTACGTGCGGGGGTTTCCCGTAAGCCGGGATCCCGGTGAAGTGGTCTCCGAGATACAGAGGGTAGCCGCTTCCGGCTGCCCCGAAGTGGTGCTGACGGGGGTTCACCTCGGCCTCTACGGGAAATACGGCACCATTTCCCTCGCGGAGCTCGTTCGCCGCGTCGCGTCCGTTGAGGGCATAAAGAGGATCCGGTTCGGCTCCCTCGAGCCCTTCGGCCTCGACGATGAACTGCTCGATACCCTGTCCGGCCTCCCCCGGTTCTGCCGGCACCTCCATCTGCCTCTCCAGAGCGGCAGCGCGGCCGTGCTGTCGCGAATGAAGCGGGGCTACGGACCGGAGGAGTTCCTTGCCCTGGCGGAGAAGGCGAGATCCTGCCTGGGAGAAGACCTTCACATCAGCACCGACGTCCTCGTTGGATTCCCCGGCGAGAGCGAGAGCGACTTCTCAGACACCCTTTCCCTTATGGAATCATGCCGTTTCGGCAAGGTGCATGTTTTCCCCTTCTCTCCCAGGGAAGGGACGGAGGCATGGAATTACCCCGGCAGAATACCCAGGGACACGGTGCTCCGGAGAACCCGGGAGGCCCTCTCGGCGGCCGACGGGCTCCTGGCCCGGTATTCTTCCCGGTGGATCGGATCGGATGTCCCCGTGCTTGCCGAGGAGACGGCGGAGAACTCCTTCCAGGGTCTGACCCCCTCGTTCCTGAGGGTTGTTGCGAAAGGCGCCGCCGCGAGAGGGGAGGAACTGCCCGTGCGGATAACCAGGATCTCCGGCGATTCCCTGAGAGGGCGGAAGGTGCCGTGAAACCGGGCGGAGCTCCCATCAGGGAGGACGGTCCGGTTCTCGGGATCGACCTCGGAACGAGATACGCCCTGTGTGCCCTTTTTGACGGGGCCAGGGGCGCAGTCGTTATACCGGGCCGCCGGGGGAAAAGGTTCACCCCCGCCGTGACGGCATGGACAGCAAGCGGATGGACCGCAGGCGACACGGCGGCCGCGGGTGAGATGAAGCATCCTTCCACCACCTGGTGGGATCTGAAGCGGAAGGTGGGTACCCCGTGGAAAGGACGGTGCGGCCGGGCTTCAGTGTCAGCGGAGGAAGCTCTCGTTCCGCTGCTGAACCTTCTCCGTGAGGACGGCGAGGCCTTTGCAGGCTCTTTCATCGAGTCCTGCGTCCTCGCAGTCCCGGCTTCCTTCAGTTTTGCGGAGCGTTCAGCCATGGCAAGGGCGGCCCGTTCCGCCGGATTCACCCGGACCCGCATTGTCAACGAACCCACTGCCGCGGCACTCGCCTTCGGGGAGTCGGGCCGTTTCCTCATCCTGGATTACGGGGCGGGCACCGTGGACCTGTCCGTGGTGGAGTGCGGCGGCGGCGTCTGGCAGGTCATCGAGAGCAGGGGAACCCCCTCCTGCGGTGGGCGGGATTTCGATGCCGCCCTGGCTCTGCACCTCGCCGGAAGGACCGGGACGGATCCGGGGGGAGCGGACTCTTCCAGGTATCGCCTTCTTCTCTCCGAAGCAGAGGATGTGAAGATCGCCCTTTCGGGGTGTCTCTCCCATGAGTGGGTACCCCCGTCAGGACTGGGAGCTGCTCCTGTGGCGGTCTCCAGAAGCGAGTTCGAGGAGCTGATCAGGCCGGCCCTGGGGCGGGTTGTGGCCATAGCCGGCGACCTCTGGGACGAGCACGGTCCGTCGCGGCTTCTTCTCGTAGGGGGAGGGAGCCGCATCCCCCTCCTTCGCGCTCTTCTTTCGGAACAGGTCGCCAGGCCGGAACATTTCAGCCGCTGCCCCGACGAAGCCGTGGTCATCGGGGCAGCGCTGTACGGAAATTTCGCAGGGTCCCGGCGGCTGCTCCTGGACGTGCTCTCCGACAGCCTGGGTATCCTCGCCGCCGATGGAACACCCGTTCCTCTTCTTGAGAAGGGCATGCACCTTCCCGCCAGGATGGAGAGGCAATTCACCAGTGTCGGGAGCGGCCCCTTTACCCTCAGGGTTTTTCAGGGCGACGCAGGAAAAGTCATTTCCACCGTGAGAATTCCCGACGCCAAAAAGGGCGAGGCTATCATCCTCGAGTTTGCCGTCGACGCGGGGGGCCTGCTGCGGATTGACCTTCAACGGGAGGACGGGCGAAGGACGGTCATTCCGCCTCTTGAGGTGGGGACTCCGGGCGCTTCCTCCTTCGACTCGCAGCCCGAGGAACTCTTCTCCCTGGAAAAACGCTTTGCCCGGGTTTCCTCCGTTCTTTCGCCTGCCCAGCAGGCCAGGGGGGAGATCCTTTTCCGCACCGTGAAGAGCCTCAGGGACGAAGGCTGCTATCCGGAAGGCGTGGAGTCCATCGAACTGATGGTGGAAGAGATGGAAAGGGTGATCCGCTGAGATGGCCGTCCCTCTGGAGATACTGGACTGTTTTGAAATTCTCGGCGTTTCTCCCGGCTCGCATCCCGGTGAAATACGGTCAGCCTTTCGCCGCCTGGCCCTCTCGTTTCATCCCGACGTGGCAGGTCCCCAGACGGCCGGAAAATTTGAGACCATAGCTGCCGCGTATGCTGTCCTGAAGTCCGCGACTCCCGTGCAGGTTGCCGAAGCGGTGAAGCACAGGAAAAAGAATCCCCCCGGTGCCTCGAAACGGGATCGGGGGGGGGCCCCTTTCCGGTGGGGAAGAAAAAAGGATGCCGCTCCTCCCCGGACCGGAAGGAAAGAGGAGGAAAATACAGGCAGGGTCAGGGAGCTGCTCCTTGAACGGGCCCTGGTGGAGGCGGAGCTGTCGGTGGCCCGGCTTCTTGAAAAGGTACGGTCTGCCGGCGGAAGGAAGAGCTCCTCCCAGGTGGTCAGGCGGCTGCTTGGAGTTCACCCCGGGGTGCGTCTCCTCGCCCTTGGATCTTTGGCGCGAAAGACGGAGGACAGGGAGATTTTTGCCGCCCTTCTCGAAATGGTGCGCCTCTGGCCCGTGGATGAGGATGTTCTCGACCACCTGATCCTTCTGGACTATTCCCCGGACCGGAGGCGGAAAATGGCTGCAGCCCTCGCAGACAGGTCATCCTCCATGCCGGAAGGCGCCGCGCTCGCCTTCATCCGGTGGGTGTCTCCTCTTCCCGGCAGGACTGCCTTCCTCGGCAAGGTGCTCTCCCATCCGTCGGCGAGAGTTCTGTCAGCGGCGCTCTCCCTATGGTCGGGAAGCACGCTCCCCGATGACCTGGCCCTTCTCCGGCTGATGAAGCGCGATGAGGATGACATCCTGCTGCCGCTCCTGAGAGTTCTGAAATCCCGTGGAGCGCCTCCATGGGCAGGTCCCCGCCTTACTGCACTATCGGAAAAACATCCTTCCGCCGCCGTCAGAGTTTGGGCCCGGAGTATTGTGCGGGCCGAAAATCTGGTATAGAATACTGTGTGCTGTGAGGTGGGATTTTTGGATGGAAAGTGTCTGTTCTGTGAAATTTCGGCGGGAAGGATTCCCGCGGACATTGTTTACGCCGACGAAGACGTTTTCGTCATGCGGGACATCGCTCCGCAGGCGCCCGTACATCTTCTCGTAATACCGAGAGAGCACGTGGAATCAGCCGCTCATGTCCGAAAGCCCGAAGTGTGGTCGAAAGTCATGGACTGTGCCGTGCAGACGGCCTCCCGTCTGGGTATCGAACCGGAGGGATACAGGCTTGTGGTAAACTGCGGCGCGCAGGCCGGGCAGACGATTCCCCACCTTCATATTCACCTGTTGGCGGGACGCAGTTTCCGCTGGCCACCGGGGTAGATGCGGGTGGCAAAGAAAGGGGGGAATGGTGTATGACAACTGTCGTTCGAAGAGAAAACGAATCCCTTGATGACGCTCTCAGACGGTTCAAGCGCGAAGTCTCCAAGGTTGGAACCCTTCGCGAGGTTCGAAAGAGAGAGCACTACGAGAAGCCCAGTGAAGCAAAGAAGACAAAGCGGGCCGAGGCCGCGAGAAAAAGGCGGACCAAGTCCAGGGGGTAGAACACGGTGATTGATCTCGAGAAACGCATTTCAGATGATCTTCTGGCCGCCTTGAAAGGAAAGAGGGAGATGGAGCTCTCATCCCTTCGGATGCTCAAAGCGGAGTTCCAGCGGGCAAAAACTGAGAAAGGACACGCCGGCGAACTGTCGGAGGACGAGATCGTTTCTCTGATACAGCGGCTTGTGAAGCAGCGTCGCGAGGCGGCCGACCAGTATACCGCCGTCGGGGCAGGCGACCGCGCAGCCCAGGAACTGAAAGAGGCTCTCTTCCTCGAGACGTATCTCCCGGAACAGCTCAGCGACGAAGAACTCGGGCTGATCGTCGAGGAAGCGGGCGCCCTCGCGAAAGCCGCCGGCCCCAAGGACATGGGACGGGTCATGAGCAAAGTCATGGCGGCAGTCAAGGGCCGTGCCGACGGGAAACGGGTGAGGACAAAGGTCCAGGAATACCTCCAGGGCATTGTCGAGTAGCCTGTGCCGGAACAGTCCGGGTAATTTCGCTGAAAAGGCAGCAACCAGAAAGCCGGGGAAACCCGGCTTTTTTTGTTTTCTCTTCCCACTTTTTTTCCCGAAGACATTGTAGACAAAATTCCATAGGTACTTGGGGCCCTGAGAAATGGGAATTTCGTCTCTCTGGAAATGCACCATATATCGGGGTATCATACCCTAGGTTGTACTATATATAGGGAGGTCCGCCCATGAGATGTCCATCCTGCGGAGCCATGGAAACCCGGGTCATCGAGACCCGGACAGCCGACGAGGGGAAGGTGGTCCGGCGCCGGAGGGAATGCCCCGAGTGCTCGAACCGCTTCACCACCTATGAGAAGGCTGAGGAGAAGCGAACCCTGAGGGTGATCAAGAAAGACGGAAGCCGGGAGACCTTCGGCAGGGACAAGATCATCCGGGGCATCGGCAGGGCCTGCGAAAAACTCCCTGTGTCCCTTGAACAGATAGAGGACCTGGCCGCCAGGATCGAGGACGGGCTCAAGACGGAGGGGTACGGTGAGGTCCCCGTGTCAGAAATCGGCCGGAGGGTCATGGAAGGGCTCCAGAAGATCAACCAGGTGGCCTACGTTCGTTTTGCCTCTGTCTATCGTGAATTCACCGACCTTCAGAGTTTTCAGCATGAAATAGCCCGCCTTATCGGTGAAAAGGAGGTTTCCAGAAATGGCGAAGAACGCTGACGAACAGGTGGCTTTTCTCGGGGGAAGTGGGGGCGTACCCCAGGGCAGTGAAAAGGAGATGCCGGGACGTCAGATGGTCATGTTCGCTCCCGGCGGGGAGTCCACTGATCTCGCCCTGATGGTGGACGCCCTGGCCCACGAGGAAACCCAGCCCTGGCACCCTTCCAGAATCAGGGATGCCCTGGTCAGGGAGGCGGGCGTCGAGCCCGGCCTCGCCGGGGAGATCGCCTGCGAAGTGGAAGCCGACCTCGTCCGCTGGGGACGGGACCGTGTCAGCACGTCCCTGGTCAGGGAGCTGGTGAACGTCAAGCTCTTCCAGAGAGGGCTGGATGCCAAGCTGCAGGATCACAGCCGCATCGGCATTCCCGTCCATGACCTGGAGACCATGATGCTGAACCCGAACAGGGAAAACAGCAACACCACCCACAATCCGGAGTCAATCAACCTCTCCATAGCGGAGCTGGCCCTGAAGCAATACGCCCTGACGAAAGTGTTCTCAAAGGACGTGGCTGAAGCCCACCTGTCGGGGACCATTCACCTTCACGACCTCGGCATGGTGAACCGGCCATACTGCTCCGGCCAGAGCATTGCCTACGTGGCGAAGTTCGGCCTCAATCTGCCCTCCATCACGAGCATCTCCAAACCGGCGAAGCACCCCGACGTTCTGCTGGCCCACCTGCTGAAGATGACCTCGGTGCTCCAGAACAACTTCGCGGGGGCCATCGGGTGGGACGCCGTGAACACATTTTTCGCCCCCTACCTCGTGGGTCTGCCGGAAGAGCGCATCCACCAGCTCGCCCAGATGCTCATCTTCGAGTTCAACCAGCTCGCCGGGGGCAGGGGAGGGCAGGTGGCCTTCACCGACGTCAATCTTTATTTCGAGATTCCGAAGCATTTCCGGGATGTTCCCGCCATCGGACCCGGCGGTGTGGAGACAGGAAAGACCTACGGTGACTACGCGGCAGAGTCGAAGAGCTTCCTGAAGGCTCTCTTCCGGGTCTACCTGGAGGGGGACAGCCGCGGGCAGCCCTTCTTTTTTCCCAAGCCGCTGCTGCACATTACCGAGGATTTCTTCCGCGAGGAAGGGTGGGAAGAGATGCTTTCCCTCGCCTGCGAGCTTTCCGCGGAGAAGGGAAACACCTACTACGTCTTCGACCGGGGCGAGGTGGTCAAGCTCTCAGAATGCTGCCGCCTGAGCTTCGAGCTCGACGAGGGGGATCTTCTCGATGCCCGGACGCCGTGGAAGCTCAGGTTCTGCGCTCTTCAGAATGTCACGCTGAACCTGCCCCGGCTGGCCTATCGGAGCGGCGGGGACAGGGAAACCCTTTTCGATCTTGTCGACCACTATATGGAGGTCGCCGCGAAGGCTCATCTCCAGAAAAAGAAGTTTCTCGGCGGAATACTGGCCCAGGGCAAGAAGGGCCCCCTTTCCGTGCTCTGCATGGACCACGACGGAGAAGCCTACCTTCGGCTTGACAAGGCGAAGTATCTCATCGGCATCCTCGGCGTGAACGAGATGGTTCAGGTGATGACCGGTTCACAGCTGCACGAGGCGAAGGAAGCCCTGGATCTCGCCCTTGCGGTGGTCCAGTACATGAACCTGAAGTGCGAAGCCCTCTCCGAGCGGCATGGAATCGCCATTGTCCTGGAGCAGACCCCTGCGGAGAGCACCGCCTACCGCTTCGCCAAGCTCGACCTGAAAGCCTGGCCGGAAGCTGCCTCGGTTGTGAAGGGCGATCCGGGAACGGGTGAGGTGTATTATTCAAACAGCAGCCATATTCCTTATTCCGTCAGGATGGACCCGGGGGAGAAAGTCCTCGAGGAAGGAAGGTTTCATCCCCTGATCTCCGCGGGGGCCATCACCCATCTCTGGATGGGTGAGCACCGTCCGGATGCCGGGGCCCTGGCATCCTTCATCCGGAAGGTCTTCCTCCACTCCGAGAACGCGCAGGTAGCCTTCAGCCCCGAGTTCACCATATGCAACGGCTGCGGCCGCGTCAGCCGGGGGCTTCAGTCGGAATGCGGCTGGTGCGGAAGCGGTGACGTGGACGGCATCACGAGGATCACCGGCTATTTTACCCGGACTTCGAGCTGGAACGGCGGCAAGAGGGCGGAACTCCGGGACCGGGTACGGTCATCCCTGCAGCCGTCCGGTCTGCGGGAATGATTTCCGTATTACCGGAGGGTAAATTCACTCTTCCTGTATGCGTCTTTTTTGTGTATAATTTCGGGGAAGTCAGTAAATCATATCCGAGGAGGGAAATATGCAAATGAAGCTTCGTAATGTACTGCTCGCGGCAATGCTTGTCCTGGTTCTTGCGGGAACTGCGGTTGCAGCCGATACCATCAAGATCGGCGTGTACCTTCCCCTGACGGGAAGAACGGCTTTTGGCGGCCAGCTCGAACTCGAGGGCGTCCAGATGGCCCACAAGGAGCTGCCCGAACTTCTCGGGAAGAAAGTGGAACTTATCGTCGTGGACAACAAGACCGACAAAGTCGAAGCAGCGAACGCCGTGAAGCGTCTTGTGGAGCGCGACAAGGTCGTTGCGGTCATCGGAACCTACGGCTCGTCCCTCGCCATGGCAGGCGGTGAAGTGGCCGAGGCGGCAGGGATCCCCATGATGGGAACCTCCTGCACCAATCCCCTGGTGACCCAGGGAAAGAAGTTTGTGTTCAGGGCATGCTTCATCGACCCCTTCCAGGGTGCCGGCGCAGCCACCTATGCAGTGAAGAACCTGAACATGAAGAAGGCAGCCCTGCTCGTTGACGTTTCCAACGACTACTGCGTGGGCCTCGCCAGCTTCTTCAAGCAGTCCTACAAGAAGCTCGGCGGCGAAATCGTCTCCGAACTGATGTACAACTCAGGCGACCAGGACTTCACCGCCCAGCTCACCGAGATCATCAGCAAGAAGCCTGACATTCTCTTCATCCCCGCCGACTTCGCAGAAGGAGCCATCATCATGAAGCAGGCCAGGGAGCTCGGAGCCGAGTTCCAGATCATGGGCGGCGACGCCATGGACAACCCGGAGATAGTGAAGATCGGCGGAGACGCTGTGGAAGGCTTCATTCACACCACCTTCCCGTATGATCCTTCCATGACCGACATGAGCGACATCGCCAAGACCTTTACCGAAAACTGGAAGAAAGCCAATCCCGACAAGGATCCCAACGTCAACGCCGCTCTCGGTTACGACTCCTACATGCTTGTGGCCAACGCCATCAAGACTGCCGGATCCACTGATCCCGTCGCCATCCGCGATGCCCTCGCCAAGACGAAGGGCTTCCCCGGCGTCACCGGCAGCAAGACCATCAATGAGACCCACGACGCCGAGAGCCCCGTGGGCATCGTACAGATCAAGGACGGAAAGAAGCAGTTCATCGGAACCGTCGAGCCGGAGATGTAAGGGAGGTCCCTTCCTCAAGGTTCGTTTGCGCCTCTTTTTCCGGAGGGTGGGGGAGCTCCTCCACCCTCCATTTTCTTGAAGTCAGGGGGAACCTTAATGAGCGGAAGCAT
>CAZJAR010000027.1:14965-25936 GCA_964543785.1 uncultured Synergistaceae bacterium
CGGAGGGCGGAGGTTATGCCTCAGCCCTCCATTTTCTTGAAGGGAGGGGGAACCTCTTTTGAGCGGAAGCATGTTCATCCAGCACCTTTTCAACGCAATAACCCTTGGATCTCTCTACGGACTTATCGCCATCGGCTACACCATGGTCTACGGAATTCTCAGGCTCATCAACTTCGCCCACGGCGAAGTCTTCATGCTTGGCGCCTACTTTATCTTCTTCGCCATTACCCTGTTGAACCTCCCCTGGGGGCTGGCCGCGATTCTCGCGGTGGCAGCCAGTTCCTTCTGCGGCATCCTGGTGGACAAGATCGCCTACAAGCCCCTCCGGAACGCACCGAGAATCTCCGCCCTTATCAGCGCCATCGGCGTGTCCTTCTTCATTCAGAACCTCAGCATCGTAATATTCACCGGCCTTCCCCGTCCGGTAATGAGGCCCGACTGGCTCGTGAAGGTCTTCAAGATCGGGGAGATACGAATTCTTCCCCTCGCCATCGTCGTGCCCCTGGTGACGGTTTTTCTTGTGCTCGGTCTTCTCTGGATCGTGTACCGCACCAAGCCGGGGCTCGCCATGAGGGCCATCTCGAAAGATATCGAGACCACCCGTCTCATGGGCGTGTCGGTGAACAAGATCATCGCCTTCACCTTCGGCATAGGCTCCGCCCTCGCTGCCGCATCGGGCATCATGTGGGCGCTTCGCTACCCCCAGATCCACCCCTTCATGGGCCTCTTTCCGGGCCTGAAAGCCTTCATCGCCGCCGTCTTCGGAGGCATCGGCTCCATCCAGGGGGCTGTGATCGGCGGCATGTTCCTCGGCGTCATCGAAATCATGGCGGTGGCCTTTTTCCCCACACTCTCGGGGTACCGTGACGCGTTCGCCTTCGTTCTTCTCATCATCATCCTGCTCATGAAGCCCACCGGCCTCATGGGAGAGAAGCTGGAGGACAAAATATGAATACCAGGACGAGAAATCTCATCCTCAACGGTCTTGCCGTCGCGGGCCTGGGAGCGTTTATATTCTGGGCCCAGGACAATCTGGACGGGTACCAGATCCAGGTGCTCAACCTGATAGCCGTAAACGCAATTCTCGCCCTCAGTCTCAACCTGATCTACGGTTTTACCGGCATGTTCTCTCTCGGACACGCAGGGTTCATGGCCATCGGAGCCTACGTGTGCGCCCTGCTCATCCTCACCCCCGCCCAGAAGGAAACCATGTGGATCCTTGAGCCTCTTATCTGGCCGCTTTCGGTGATCCAGGCTCCCTTTTTCGTGGCGGTCCTCCTCGGAGGACTCATAGCGGCCCTCTGCGGCCTGCTCATCGCCATTCCCGTCCTTCGTCTCGGAGGAGACTACCTCGGGATCGCCACCCTGGGTTTCGCAGAGATCATCAGGGTGGTCCTTACGAACCTCAGCTTCATCACCAACGGGGCCCTCGGCATCAAGGGCATCCCGAATTACGCGAACCTCTGGTGGAACTACGGGTGGCTCCTGCTCACCATCTTTTTCATCATCAGGCTTGTCAACAGCAATTTCGGAAATGTCCTGAAGGCCATCCGGGACGATGAGATCGCCGCGAAGAACATGGGCATCAACACCTTCTTCTACAGGGTGGTCTCCTTTTCGGTAGGCGCCTTCTTCGCCGGAGTGGGAGGAGCCCTCATGGGCAGCCTCATCACCACTATCGACCCGAAGATGTTCGTCTTCACCCTGACGTTCAACGTGCTGATGATCACTGTGGCCGGAGGCCTCGGCTCCATCACGGGAAGCCTTATCGGCAGCGTGGTCATCACGGTGCTCCTCGAATGGCTCAGGATCGTCGAGAATCCCCTGGTTATCGGAAACTTTGAAATACCGGGCATTCCGGGGATGAGAATGGTCATCTTTTCCCTTGCGCTCATCCTCATCATTCTCTTCCGGAGCGAAGGGATCATGGGCATGAGGGAGTTCAGCTGGGACAGGCTGTTCGGCCGTTCCCCCCGGGGAGGTGACGCGAAATGACGAACGGGGCTTCCATACTCCGCACTGAAAACGTCACCATGAAGTTCGGCGGACTCACCGCCGTCAGGGATTTTGCCATTGACGTCCCACGGGGTTCCATCGTCGGGCTGATCGGTCCAAACGGGGCGGGCAAGACCACGGTGTTCAACATCATCACCGGTTTCTACAAGCCCACAGAGGGACGGGTTCTCTTCGACGGCCAGGACATCACGGGCATTCCCCCCCACATGGTCTGCCGCGCGGGAATCTCCCGTACATTCCAGAACATCCGTCTCTTTACGAACGAAACCGTCCTCGAGAACGTCATGATCGGATGCCATGTCCGCAGGAAGGCGAAGTGGTGGATGGCACCCCTTGGGCTCTCTCTCTTCCGCAGGGAAGAGGAAGAAATCCGGGAAAAATCCATGAAGCTCCTCGAAACCGTGGGGCTCGCCCAGTATGCGGATGAAAATTCCGGCTCCCTTCCCTACGGTGCCCAGCGGCGCCTGGAGATCGCCAGGGCCCTCGCCACGGACCCGAAGTTCCTCCTCCTGGATGAGCCCGCCGCGGGCATGAATCCTCATGAATCCCGGGAACTGATGCAGTTCATCCGGAATATCCGGGAAAGTTTCGGCATCACCATTCTTCTCATCGAGCACGACATGAAGGTGGTCATGGGAGTCTGCGAGTACATCTGGGTCCTTGACTACGGGGTGAAGATCGCCGAAGGAGGCCCTGACGCCATCCAGTCGGACCAGAAGGTGATCGTGGCCTACCTTGGAGAGGAGTACGTGAAATATGCTGAAAATTGAAGACCTCAACGTATACTACGGGGCCATTCATGCCGTCAAGGGGATATCCCTCTCCATACCGAGGGGAAGCATCGTGACCCTCATAGGCGCCAACGGGGCCGGAAAGAGCAGCACCATCCGGTCCGTCGCGGGGCTTGTTCGGAACGTGAAAGGGAAGATTCTATACACCCCGCCGGAGGGAGAGGCGGTGAATCTTGTCGGGAAGGCTCCCGAGGAGATGGTGAAGCTGGGCATCGCCATGAGCCCGGAAGGGCGGCGCATTCTGCCCCACCTCACAGTGGAGGAAAATCTCCAGCTCGGCGCCTACACCAGGACGGACAAGGATGGCGTTGAACGGGACCGGGACCATGTATTCGACCTTTTCCCCCGCCTCAGGGAACGATCATGGCAGAAAGGCGGAACCCTGTCCGGCGGAGAGCAGCAGATGCTCGCCGTGGGCCGGGCCCTCATGAGCCAGCCCCACCTTATGATGCTCGACGAGCCCTCCCTGGGTCTCGCCCCGCTTCTCGTCAAGGAAGTCTTTGAGATCATCGCCGAGATCAACTCCCGGGGCAAGACGGTGCTTCTTGTGGAACAGAACGCCTTTGCAGCGCTCAAGATCGCATCCTACGCCTATATCCTGGAGGTGGGATCCATCGTCCTCGAGGGAAAGGGCGAGGAACTGCTGAAGGACAGCAGGGTAAAGGAAGCCTATCTCGGGGGCTGATTCCCGTAAAGATGGAAAAGGGCGCAGGCGGTCGGGCCTGTTGCCCTTTTCCGTTCTCTATACTAGACTGTGGTAAGGAATACAATCGCGAGGAGGGTCAATCCGTGAGGAAAGTCACTTGGAATATTCCCAACATACTGAGTCTTCTGAGGGTTTTTCTCGCTCCACTGGTGCTCATCTTCCTTACCTTCAAATTCACCTACCCCGTTTATTCGGTGGAGGAACTTGAACTGAGCGTGACCTTCGGCGATATTCTCGCGGGGACGGTCTTTATTCTCGCGGCCCTTACCGACACGGCCGACGGGTACATTGCCAGGAAAAAGGGCATGGTGACCAACCTGGGCAAATTCATCGACCCTGTGGCAGACAAGGTTCTCGTCATGGCGGCACTCATCTCCCTGGTTGAGCTTCAGCGCATCCCAGCGTGGATCGTGGTAGTGATTCTCTCCCGGGACCTTATCGTCACAGGCGTCCGCATGGTTGCGGCCGCAGAAGGGGTTGTCATCGCCGCCTCCAGGGGAGGCAAGGTCAAAACGGTGTTCCAGATCGTGGCTATCTCCATGCTCATCTTCAACCTTCCCTTCGGCATCCAGGTCATGTGGGCCGCCATGCTCCTTACCGTGTGGTCCGGCATGGACTATCTCATCAAGGGCAAGAAACTCTTCACCGACTGAATACCCTCTGTCCTTTTCCGCCGAAATACTTTGACCCCGGGCGCTCCGAGAGCATATAATGTCCGGGTGGAAACCGCCGTGGGAAAGAACCTCCTCCCCACTGCTGATCTTTCTTTTGAGGTGACGTTATGCTCGATAAACTGAAAAAAGTTCTGGGCCTCGACCCCAACGAACGGGCGCTGAAGCGCTACAGGGAAAAGGCGGATGAAATCAACCGCCTTGAGCCCGAAACGGCGGCCCTGTCGGACGAGGAACTCCGGAACAGGGGGCCCGAGTTCAGACGGCGCCTCGAAAACGGAGAAACCGCCGACGACCTTCTTCCCGAGGTTTTCGCCGTTGTACGGGAGGTCTCGAGGCGGACCATCGGGCTCCGCCACTTCGATGTCCAGATCATGGGCGGCATGGCCCTCCATGAGGGGAAAATTACCGAAATGAAGACCGGGGAAGGCAAGACTCTTGTCGCAACCCTGGCGGTGGTACTGAACGCTCTTACCGGCAAAGGCGTCCACGTGGTGACGGTGAACGACTACCTCGCCCGGCGGGACGCCGAATGGATGGGGCCCATCTACTCCTTCCTCGGGCTCTCCGTTGGCGTGATCTACGCCTACATGGACCAGGAGGAGCGGTTCGCCGCCTACCGGGCGGACATTACCTACGGAACGAACAGCGAATTCGGCTTCGACTACCTCAGGGACAATATGGCCGTTTCGGAGGATCATCTCGTCCAGCGGGGCCATTTCTTCTGCATCGTGGACGAAGTGGACTCCATCCTGATTGACGAGGCCCGTACCCCCCTGATCATTTCCGGTCCATCCGATGACAACGTGGACATGTACACCCTTTCCGACAAAGTCGCCAGGCAGCTGCGTGAGGGAAAGGACTACGAAAAGGACGAGAAAGAGCGAAACGTTGCCATGACCGAAGCGGGCATCGCCAGGTGCGAAGAGATACTGAAGATGCCTGACCTCTTCTCCGACGCCGCACACTCCGATCTCGCCCACCGGATCGTCCAGGCACTCAAGGCACGGGTTCTCTTCCAGAAGGACGTCCACTACGTGGTGAAGGACGGGGAAATTGTCATCGTCGATGAATTCACCGGCAGGCTCATGGTGGGACGGAGGTACTCCGACGGCCTCCACCAGGCCATAGAGGCCAAGGAAGGTGTCAAGGTGGGCAGGGAGAGCCAGACACTGGCCACCATCACCCTCCAGAACTACTTCCGCATGTACCGCAAGCTGGCGGGCATGACGGGAACCGCTGCCACCGAAGCCGAGGAATTCAAGGAGATTTACGGCCTCGAGGTCATCGTGGTGCCGACCAACGTGGACATGGTCAGGGCAGACCATCCGGACGCCATCTACAGGACGGTGACCGAAAAATTCGCCGCCGTGGCTGACGAGATCCAGGAATCCTATAAGGAAGGGTGCCCGGTATTGGTAGGCACAACCTCCATCGATAACTCGGAAAAGATCAGCAGGCTCCTGAAGGCCCGGAAAATTCCCCACCAGGTGCTGAATGCCAAGCACCACGAGCGTGAGGCCCAGATCGTGGCCCAGGCAGGTCACCTTGGAGCAGTCACCGTGGCAACGAACATGGCCGGCCGGGGAACGGACATCCTTCTCGGCGGCAACCCCGAGTTCCTGGCGCGGGAAGCCCTTCGGACCCAGAATCCCGACCCCTCGAAAGAGCATGAGGTCTACGCCCCGCTCATCGAAAAGTTCCGTGAACAGTGCCGGGCTGAGCGGGAAAAGGTGAAGTCGCTGGGCGGCCTGAAGATCATCGGCACAGAACGGCACGAAGCCCGGCGGATAGACAATCAGCTCCGCGGACGGTCCGGCCGCCAGGGCGACCCTGGCTCGAGCCGCTTTTTCCTCTCCCTTGAAGATGACCTTCTCCGCCTCTTCGGTTCGGAGCGCATCCAGGGCCTCATGGAGAAGCTGGGGATGGAGGAGGGAGAGTCCATCGAGCATCCGCTTCTCACAAAGGCCATAGCTTCGGCGCAGAAAAAAGTTGAGGAGATGCACTTCGACATACGGAAACAGCTCCTTGCCTATGACAACGTAATGAACCGCCAGCGTGAGGCCGTCTATTCGGAGAGGCAGCAGATACTCTCCGACGAAGGTATCGTGGCCCACGTGTGGGAAGTGATCGACGGCGTGGTGGACGATATCCTGGAGAAGTACTTCCCCGAAGAAGGGGAGAGCGACCCTGCAAGAGCCCAGGGAAGGCTGAAGGGCATCTTCGGCCCGGGCCTCGAGAAGCATCTCGACGGGATTGACAATCCGCGGGACATGGCGGGCCGTAAGGATGGCCTCAAGGAAGAAATCCGGAACCGTTTCCTCGGGAAGATTGAAACCCTCGGTGAAGAGGAGGGCAGTTCGCTGCTCCGCTTCCTCATCCTCCACACCCTCGACAACGGATGGAAAGACCATCTGCTTGCCATGGACGAACTTCGCCGGGGCATCGGCCTCAGGGCCATCGGGCAGAAGGACCCGCTGCTTGAGTACCAGTTCGAATCCTACAACCTTTTCCAGGGAATGATGGAGCGGGTCAGGGAGTCGGTTGCGGAGCTTGCCTTCAGGGTCCGCATCGTGTCCGACACCGGCAGGGGGAGCGCCCCTGAACGGAGGGAGAGCCGGGAATTTCTGCTCCCCTTCGGGGCTCCAGGGGAGCAGAACGCCCCCAGGGGAGAAGGTCCCCATCAGCCTGTAAAGAAGGGTCCCAAAGTCGGAAGGAATGATCCCTGCCCCTGCGGCAGCGGAAAAAAATACAAGCATTGCTGCGGTGCCGGCAAATAGTGCCGGACGCGGGGAAGGGGATGGGTGCATGAAGAAAAAGATGACAAGAGGTGTCCTGGGAGCAATTCCGGTTCTCGCCGCAATTTTGCTGGCGGTTTTCTCCGCGGGAGGGTCGGCCGCCTACGGAGCCTCCCCGGCGCTGAACATCCCCAGGATGATCCAGGAGTGCCCCCATTTCTCCGACCATCCGGGCAGTGACGGCGTTATCTGGCTGAAGGATTCGGAGTATTCCCTCGGCGCAGACGGTTCCATGACGCGGAAGACCACGCTGGTCATCCTTGCCAGGCGGGGCATTGAGGACCGGTGGACCCGATGGAGCATCCCCGTTCCGGATGGAGGGGCAGCCGAGGTTCTCTCCGCTTCGCTGTACGACCCGGGATCGGGACGGATTCTCAGCCCCGTCCTGCCGAGGAAGGGCGAGACGGACGGCATTACATTCACTGAGGTGCTCTTCCCTGACCTCCAGGATGAGTACATCATTGCCCTTTCCATGAGGGAGGTCTTCCCCAAGCGGTTCGCCGTAGAGGACTTTCTCTGGGTCAACGAGGCGCTGCCTGTCTGGGAGCAGAAGGTCACTGTGAACGTTCCCGCCGGGATGGAGCTTGCCGTTGCCTCAGAAGGATCGGGAGAGCCCCGGAGGGAGAAGGTCTCCTTCGGGGAGCGGGTTGTCTGGGATATGGTGAACCGGGCCGCCTGGAGCGGCAGAACCCTCAGGGGCGGCGACCGGTCATTCCTTTCCTTCAGTACGCGGAAGGGAACCGAACCCCTGGCTCGATACCTCGGATCTCTCGAGAATACACTCGTTCCTCAGCCTCCTGAAGCTGTGCAGTCCCTTCTCGGCCAGACCAACAAACTGAAAGCCGGACAGGGCCTTATCGACTGGATGAACCGTGCTCCTGCGTTTCCCCGGGGGTTCCCTTCCTTTTTCGTCCGCCCGAATATTCCTGCTCAGGGGCCGTGGACCGACTGGGAAAAGGTTCTCATCATGAACCGCTGGATCAGGAAAGCCGGATGGGAGAGCAGCCTCCACTGGCTTTCAGCCCATCCCTTCGACGCCTCCTCCCCGGCGCCGGAAGCGGCCGTGATCCGGCCGGTGGTGGAACTCAACGTCTCCGGCATTTCTCCTTTTTTCTGCGACCTGGGACAGGGAAGCAGCCCCGGCGAAACGCCCCCGTCACTCTGGGGCAAGCATCTCTACACAGCATCGGGCAGCGGGCTCAAGGGACGGATCGTCTCGGGAAGCACTGCCGCCGAGCACCGCCTCTCCGTGGAGTGGGTTCTGAATCTTGACGCAAACGGGGTTGCCTCGGGCACGGCGGATGTTCTTGTCCGCAACGGATGGGTCGGGTTCTTCTTCCCCGGCGGCACTCCGAACGACGGTTCCATTGCCCGTCTCGCGGCGGAACTGTTTCCGGGCATGCGCTTCCCTGAAGGGAGCGCCTCCTTTGCACCCATAAAATACGGGTGGAAAGTAACCCTTCCCGCAGAGCCGAGACAGTCTATCGTGAGCGGGGGGGCAATGCTCGTCTCCTTCCCCGGGGCGGCGCCGTCCTGGCTTGCGGAACTGGGACGCTCCTCAGGAGAATACCGTGTCCGTTTCCCCTTTGTTGTAGAGCAGAACTTTACGCTGAAGCTGCCCCCGAAAGCCGACGTGGTCATGCTCCCGTCGTCGGTGAACAGGGCGCTGGACAGGGTAAAATACGAGGAATCCGTGTATCACAACAAAAGGCGGAACACCCTGTCTGCCGGAGCGAAAATTGTCCTCAGCACGGACACTGTAAGCGACAGCGCCGGAAGGGCACTGGCCGAGTCGGTCCAGCGATGGATGGCGTACTCATCCAAAACCCTTCCGCTGCGGATAAAATAGTCTCAGAGATTGTGTGGAGGTGGCGGTGAATGGGTGATGTTACGGCAAACCTTCGTCGAATAGTCGAAGGTGCCCTTCGGGATGTCGCTGCGGAAAAAGGCCTTTCTGTTTCCGGGCTGCCCGAAATTGTGTTCGAAAAACCGAAGCGGGAAAACCAGGGGGATCTTTCCACTAACTGCGCCATGCAGATGAGCAGGCATTTCGGAGAAAAGCCCCTGGATCTGGCTAAAAAACTGGTGTCCAGAATATCCTCCGACCCCTATCTCGACAGGGTCGAGACCGCGGGGCCGGGATTTATCAACTTCTTCCTCTCGGCAAAGTGGATGGGGGAGACCCTGGCTGACATCCTCTCCGGGGGCAGGGCCTACGGTTCCTCGGACCTGGGCGGCGGAAAGAGAGTCCAGGTGGAGTTCGTAAGCGCCAACCCCACGGGGCCCCTGCACGTAGGCCACGGGCGGGGTGCCGCCGTGGGCGACATCATTGCCAACATCCTGAAGTTCACCGGCTGGAATGTGCAGCGCGAGTACTACATCAACGACGCAGGTCTCCAGATGGACATTCTCGGCCGTTCTACCCAGTCGAGATACTTCGAGACCGCCGGGAGCCCCGAGAAGGCGCCTTTCCCCTCCGACGGGTACAAGGGGGGCTATATCTACGACGTCGCGCGAGCCGTCCTCGATGCGGAGGGCGACCGTTTCCTCGACCTTCCCCTTGAGGAGAGCCTGCCCTTTTTCAAGGTTTTCGCCGCCGACACGATCCTCGCAACCATAAAGAAGGATCTGGCCGATTTCGGCGTAACCTTTGACGTATGGTTCTCCGAGAAGAGCCTGTACGAGCGGGATCTCGTCCCCTCTGCCATGGAGACGCTGAAGAGCCGGGGGTTCGCCTTCGAGCAGGATGGCGCCCTCTGGTTCAAATCCACCGACTTTACCGACGAGAAGGACCGGGTGCTGATCCGGAGCAACGGCGTTCCGACCTACTTCGCCTCCGACATAACCTACCACAAGGAGAAGTTTGACCGCGGCTTCGACCGTGTCATCGACATCTGGGGAGCGGACCATCACGGCTACGTTCCCAGGATGAAGGCCGGCGTGGAATCCCTCGGGAGAAATGCCGCCGACCTCGATGTCCTTCTCATCCAGTTCGTGAACCTGCTCAGGGACGGCCAGCAGGTGGCCATGTCCACCCGTTCCGGCGAGTTCATTCCTCTCCGTGAGGTGATGGACGAAGTCGGCGTGGACGCCACCAGGTTTTTCTTTGTCATGCGCCGGAGCGATTCCCATCTCGACTTCGATCTCGAGCTGGCGAAGCAGGCCTCCAACGACAACCCCGTCTATTACGTCCAGTACGCCCATGCCCGGATATGCAGCGTTCTCCGGGAGGCGGAGGCCCGGGGTATAGCCGTGCCTCTTTCCGCGGAGGTTCCAGGGGATGTTTTCGGAACTGACGAGGAGCGGAAGCTTCTGTCCCGCCTCGCAGACTTCCCGAAGGAGGCGGAAAAAGCCTCGAAAGACCTGGCCCCCCACATCCTGGTGAACTACGTCTCGGACCTTTCCGGCGACTTCCACTCCTTCTACAACGCCCACAGGGTGCTCGGCGAACCGGAGCCCGTCATGACGGCCCGCCTGCTTCTCACAAAAGCTGCCGGCACGGTAATCTCAACCGTCCTCGCCCTCCTCGGCGTGACGGCCCCGGAGAGGATGTAATGTGCTCCGGCTCAGGTGGGTTCTTCTTGCCGCTGCAATAGGGCTCTTTTCGGCGATCATGGGGACCGCCTCCTTCCTGGAGTTTCGGAAGATAAACCGACTCACTGCGCTTGCGGACGAACGGATGGCGGTGCTTGTCTCCATGAGCCGGTCGGTCCAGGAACTCCGTGAAAAGGTGGCCTTTTACAATACGCCTGAAGGGGTGGCCCACCTTGCGCGGGAGCAGTACAACCTCTCCTTTCCTGGTGAGATGGTGTTCAAGATCGAGGTAAAGAAGAATTCCTTGCCTCAGGAGAAGCGATAGGGTATAATTCCGGGGCAAGTTTTCCCTGCCCTTTCCTCGGGAAGGGGCCAAAAGTCCAAAGGGAGGAGGTGAAGGAACGTGCGGCCATATGAAATGATGGTGCTTGTAAGCGCCGAGATCGAGGATCCCA
>CAZJAR010000028.1:0-25825 GCA_964543785.1 uncultured Synergistaceae bacterium
GGGCGGCCTGGCCCACGCCAATATCCTCGTCTCCATGATCTTCGCCGGCGTCTCGGGCTCGTCCCAGGCGGACACCGCCGGAGTGGGCAAGATGCTCATCCCCGCCATGATCGAGACGGGCTACGACAAGGAAAACGCCGTGGGCGTCACCGCCGCGTCCTCCACAATAGGGGTCATCATCCCGCCGAGCATCCCCATGGTGGTCTACTCCGGCCTGACCAACGCCTCCGTGGCGGCCCTCTTTCTCGGCGGCATGATCCCCGGCATCCTCGTGGGACTGGCCATGATGCTCATCGTGTACCTCATGGGGCACAGGCGCAACTTCCCAAAGTACGAAAAAGCCGCTTCCGGTGAAGTAAGGAAGCTTTTCAAAGAATCCTTTCCCGCCCTGCTCACCCCCGTGATCATCGTGGGCGGCATCACCACCGGCTGGTACACCCCCACTGAGGCTGCGGCCTTCGCCTCGGTGTACGCCATGATTATCAGCTTCTTCTACTACAGGACGCTGAAAATACGGGACCTCCCCGGGATCATCAAGGAAACCCTGAAGCTCAGTTCCCTCTCCCTCTTCGCCCTGGCCACGGCAAGCGCCCTGGGCGAGCTGCTGGGATACTACAAGGCGTCGGACCACGTGGCGGGTTTCTTCGCCGCCCACGTGGGAAGCCCGGAGATGTTCATGCTCATCGTCATCGCATTCTTCCTCTTCGTGGGAACGTTCATGGACGCCATCCCGGCCATGATCCTCTTCATGCCGGTCATCCTCCCCTCCGCCCTGCGGATGGGGATCAGCCCCGTCCACCTCGGCGTTGTGGTGGTCATGACCCTGGCTGTGGGACTGGTGACCCCCCCCTACGGGTTATGTCTCCTCATTGCCGGATCCATCGCCGATTTGTCCATCGAACGGGCTCTGAAAGGCGTTCTGCCCTACATCTCCGCCCTGATGCTCATCCTGCTCGCGGTGGCCATGTTCCCTGACATAGCCTTCTTCGTGCCGAAACTGCTCGGCGTCATGTAGCGGGGAATCCACACACAACAGGGGAGGATGCCCGGCGGCATCCTCCCCTGTCTCTTCCCGAAATGAGATCTCCGTCAGTCGTACTGCCGTGCCGTCTCCGTGCCCTTCAGTACCCGGAAGGCCCCGTCGGCGAGGGCCTGCATCTCGTCCTCACCGGGGTAAATCCTCACCGGGGCGATGAAGGAAACCCTGCCGGCGATGAGGCCGGTGAACTCCTCGCTGTACGCCAGGCCGCCCGTAAGGACAACCGCGTCCACCTTTCCCTCCAGGATCGCCGCGCAGGCCCCGATCTCCTTGGACACCTGGTAGGCCAGGGCCTCGAAGAGAAGTTTCGCCTTTTCGTCCCCTTCGGCCATGCGCTTCCGGACTTCCCGGAGGTCGTTGGTCCCAAGGTGGGCCACAAGGCCGCCCCTGCCGGTGATCATCTTCAAGAGGGTCGGCTGGTCGTACCGGCCGCTGAAGGCGAGCCGTACAAGCCCCCCTGCGGGAAGGCTGCCCGCCCGTTCGGGGGAGAAGGGGCCGTCTCCGTCCAGGGCATTGTTCACGTCGGTGACCCGCCCGTGGTCATGGGCCCCCACCGAGATGCCCCCGCCCATGTGGGCCACGATGAAATTGCACTGTTCATAGGGTTTGCCCAGGTCCGACGCAGCCCTTCGGGCCACGGACTTCTGGTTCAGGGCGTGGAAGATGGAGCGCCGCTCGATCTCCGGCAGACCGGAGTACCGGGCAAGGGGCCCCAGCTCGTCCACCACCACGGGATCCACGATGAATGCCTTCCGGCACCCTCCCTCGGCGGCAAGACGCACCGCCAGGGGCGCCCCGAGATTGCTGGCGTGGGCCCCCCACTTGCAGGACCTCACGTCAGAGAGCATTTTGTCGTTCACTTCATAGGTTCCGCTTTCGATGGGCCGGAGCAGCCCGCCTCTCCCCACGACGGCGTCAAGATCAGCCAGGGCGGTTCCGTGAGCCTCGAGACATTTCCGAATCTCGTCAAGCCGGAACCCCTCCTGGTCGGGAATGGAGGCAAACTTCCCGATGACGTCCGTGTCGTACCGCTGCGTTTCGCTCCACAGCTCCGTGCCGTCCTCGAAGAGGGCGACCTTCGTGCTCGTGGAGCCGGGGTTGAGCGCAAGAACCTTCATGACCGGCAGGCCGTCTTACTTCTGGAAATCGGACAGGGTGACGGCGGCGGCGATGGAGAGAAGCTTCGCCCTGGCGGAGTCGGCCCTGCTGGTGAGCACGATGGGCGCGGCCGCGCCGAGAATGAGCCCCGCGGTCTCGTTTTTCGAGAAATAGACGATGGCCTTGGCGAGCATATTTCCCGCATCAATATTGGGGACAATGAAGACATCAGCCTTGCCGGCCACGGGAGAGACAATGCCCTTGGTCTTCGCCGATTCCTCGCTCACCGCGTTGTCAAGGGCGAAGGGACCGTCCACGACACAGTTTTTGATCTGGCCCCGGCGGTTCATCTGGGTGAGAGCTGAGGCGTCCAGGGTGGCGGGCATATCGGGGTTCACCACTTCCACAGCGGCAAGAACGGCCACCTTCGGCTCAGACACGCCGAAAGCCCTCGCGAGGTTCACCGTGTTCTGGGTGATGTCGGCCTTGGCGGAGAGGTCAGGATACATATTGAAAGCGGCATCGGCAACGAAAAAGATCCGGTCGAAACCTTCAACGCTGTGGAAGTAGCAGTGGGAAATGGTATTCTTGCCCTTCCGGAGTCCCACTTCCTTGTTGAGCATGGCCCGGAGGAAATTGTTGGTGTGGATCTGCCCCTTCATGTAGATGTCGGCCTTCCCGGAGGAAACCTGGGAAACTGCGGTCATGCCCATGGCAGGCTCATTCCGCTCGTCGATGACCTCGTAGTTGGCGAGGTTCACCCCTGCCTGGTCGGCAGCTGCCTTGATCTTGTCAGCGTTGCCGACAAGAATGGCCTCGGCGAATCCTGCCTGCCGTGCTTCCTCGATGGCGGAGAGCAAGCCGGCTTCTTCGGCCATAGCAACGGAAATCTTCTTCGGTCCTTTCTCGGC
This sequence comes from uncultured Synergistaceae bacterium, assembly GCA_964543785.1. Lineage (GTDB taxonomy): Bacteria > Synergistota > Synergistia > Synergistales > Aminobacteriaceae > Aminivibrio. The sequence continues at coordinate 3,049 of CAZJAR010000028.1, forward strand.
ACCTATTTTCTTGGCATATTCGAGCAGCTGTGACAGTGAGCGGATCTGGTCCATTGTACAATTCCTCCTCTAGATATGGTTCTGAATTTTTCAGCTCCGGGCCACCACGGCGCCCAGGGCGATTGAAAGCAGTTTGGTCTCCATGCTGTCGAAACGGCTCGTGAGGACGATGGGCTTCCTGGCCCCGAGGATGACCCCGGCGCCCTTGCCTCCCGTCATGTAGAGAAGCACCTTGCCGATGAAATTTCCCGACTCGATATCGGGAACCAGGAGCATATCAGCTTCTCCGGCCACCGGGGAAGAAATTCCCTTGATCTTTGCCGATTCCCCGCTGACGGCATTGTCCAGGGCCAGGGGGCCGTCCACGATGCAGCCCCGGATCTGCCCCCGCTCGTTCATTTTCGCCAGGGCGGCGGCATCAAGTGTTGCCTGCATGTCGGGATTGACCGCCTCAACGGCTGCCAGTGCCGCAATTCTCGGCTGGGGAACGCCGATCTTGTGATAGCATGCAACCGCGTTTTCTATGATTTTTGCCTTGGCGTTCAGGTCGGGATAGGTGTTCATTCCACCGTCGGATACGCCGATGACCCGGCGTCCCATGATGGGAATCTCGAAGAGGAAGAGGTGGGAGAGAAGAGACCCCGTCCGGAGGCCCCATTCCTTGTCCAGGACAGCCTTGAGGAGAGTGGACGTTTTCACGAGGCCTTTCATGAGAAGGTCCGCCTCGCCGGAAGAGACCATGCGGACGCTTCGCTCGACTGCCTTTTCATCATCCTTCTCTTCAATCAGAGTGACTCCGGAGAGGTCGCACCCTTCCTGTTCGGAAAGGGCGCGGATCCTGTCCCCGTCACCGAGGAGCACTGGCTTCACGATACCCTCCCTGCCGGCCCTGGCTACCGCCGCGAGGGCATCGTCACCGTAGGGACAGGCAAGAGCGAGGGTCATGGGGCGCCCCTTTCTGCTTTCTTCAAGGAGAAAATCCAGTTTCTGCATGGTCATGCCTTTTCGCCTCCCGAAATATGCTGGGCATAGTTTCTGCATTTCTCCTCCCCGCGGAGGACCCGAAGGGCTCCTTCAGCGAGGGCGGGCATTTCATCCTCTCCCGGATAGACGAGCACCGGGGCGATCCACTGGACCCGTTTCTGTACGGCAGCCACGAAATCGCTGTCGAAGGCCACTCCTCCCGTGAAGAGAATGGCATCCACCCTGCCGCAAAGAACCGCGGCCTGGGCGCCGATCTCCCTGGCTATGCCGTAGGCCATGGCGTCCAGGGCTTCCCGTGCGCGCTCGTCTCCTCCGGCAGCCATGGCTTTCACTTCCCTGACGTCCGACGTTCCCGTGTAGGCCATCAGGCCTCCCCTGCCGACCATCTTCCTGAGCATGTCCTTTTCGGTCATGCTCTCGCCGAAGCACATCCGCACGAGGTCTCCCGCCGGAAGGCCTCCTGCTCTTTCCGGAGAGAAGGGGCCGAACTCGTTGGCGTTGTTCAGGTCGGACATCCGTCCCTTTTCATGGGCACAGACGGTGATTCCGCCCCCGATGTGGGCCACCACAAAATTAAGTTCGTCCCAGGGCTTTCCAAGATCCTTCGCCGCACGGCGCACGGTGGCCTTGATGTTGAGGGCATGTCCCAGGGAGGCTTTCGGCAGCTCGGGAAGCCCGGTGATTTTCGCCAAAGGGTTCATCTCGTCCACGGCGACAGGATCGACGATAAAGGCGGGAATGTTCCGGGGACGGCAAATGGCGTCTGCGAGAATGCCCCCGAGGTTTGAGGCGTGCTCCCAGGGTTTGCCCATGCGGAGGCGCTTCAGGAGCGCATCGTCCACGGAGTAGGTTCCTCCCGGGATGGGTTCCACGAGCCCGCCGCGGCCCGCCACGGCCGAGAGCCGGTCAAAGGACGCACCATGGGAAGCCAGGGCTTCCGAAATGGTCTCCAGGCGGAAGGCGAACTGATCAGCTACAGTTGGAAATGCCGCAATAGCGTCCGGGTCATGCCGGACCGTTTCCCGCCACGCTTCCGTGCCGTCGGAATACCATGCGATCTTGGTGCTGGTGGAACCGGGATTGATTGCAAGAATCTGAAAGGCCATGCCTCGCTCCTCCCCTTTTCTCAGCGCATCCTGTCTACATTTTTCTGATTCCATATGTCTAAACAGAACTTATTATACAGTATATCCTGTCCCCGGGACACTTACGGCAGGAAAAGGCGGTAACTTCCCCCGTCGAAGGAAAACCCCTCTCCGACGACGGCAAGGCAGAGGTCCACTGCCTCCGGGTCGAACCATGTCCCGCGGTGGGACCGAATTTCATCAAGGGCGGCGCCGATTCCCAGTCCGGCCCGGTAGGGCCTGTGGGACGTCATGGCTTCCACCACGTCCGCAACGGAGAGGAAGCGGGCTTCCCGGCCGATGTCGTTCCCCCGGAGTCCCTTGGGGTACCCTGACCCGTCCAGGCGCTCGTGGTGCTGCACCACGATTTCCGCGAGAGGCCAGGGAAAATCGACGGAAGAGAGAATATCCCACCCGTAGCGTGCGTGGTTCCGTATGATGGCAAACTCGATGTCGGTCAGTTTTCCCGGCTTGGAGAGAATCGCCGAGGGAATGGTGATCTTCCCCAGGTCGTGGACAAGGCCGGCGTAATACACCCGCTCCTGGAAAGCCTCATCGTACCCTCCTCTTTTGGCCATGGCCTTCGCCAGGTTCGCCACGTTGATCTGGTGCCCCACAGTATAGGGATCCTTCATAGCGAGAGCGTGTCCGAGAATCTCCACGATCCCCCTGGAGGCGCCGTCCAGCATCCTGTTCGTCTCCTCCATCATTTCCATCCGCTTTTCCCTCAGGAACGCGCTCCCCGCCAGATCGCAGCACATGGCAAGAAGGGCCTCGTCACCGTGAGGCAGGGGGACTCGGCCAAGCCGAAGGATGAGGAAACCGTTCACTTTTCCCCCGGAATAGACGGGCTGGACATGGAGCGGAGTTCCCCAGATTCTCGCCAGGTCCCCTGCAAACCCCATCTCCGGGTCATCCCCGCGAGCCGGGCTGTCCAGAAGCAGCTTTCCCTTCTCCCAGAGACAGAGGACAAGATGTTTCAGGGAGTCTGGGGAAATGGAGGAGCTGATTTTGGGCGGCGACAGAGTTTCCACCTTGCCATCCTCGAAGGAAAACTCCCTGGCGGGGTACCCGTCACCGTCCATCTCAATCAGGCAGCCCGATGATGCTCCGAGAAATGATGCGAGCTCAGCGAGAGACGGCGGAATCCCTTCCCGAACCCCATCCTCGAGGAGGCGTGCTGAGACGGAAGATATAAGGGTTTCTCTTCTGAGGTTCATCAGTATCTCGTCCTCGTTTTTTTTCCGCTCCGATATGTCCCTGTAAATGGCGAAACCTGTAAATGTTTCATCCCTCATGGGGAAGACCACCCCCATGTATTCCACGGGAAACAGAGACCCGTCCTTCTTTCGCCGGAGGGATTCTCCCGTGACGGTTTCTCCGGAAAGCACTCTTTTCGAGTTATTCTCGGCCTCGGCGTCTATCCCCGGGAAATCCGCCACCACGGAGTCCAGGTTTTTCCCGGCAACTTCGCCCGGTGTGTACCCGAAGAGCCTGGTGAATCCCTCGTTTACCGTCACGATGTCGTTCCCCCCGTCAAAAACCACGTAGGCTTCGGGCGCATTGCTGAAAAGTCCTTCCCATTGGGCCGTCCTCAGCTGCAGGTCCTTTTCAGCGGCTTTTTTCATTCGTTCGTTGACGAACAGGGCAAGGAGATAGACCAGGGCGGCAGATATAACAAGGGCGTTGGCGAGGAGAAGCTTCCAGTGCCTGTAGAAAAAAGTCTCCGGTTCGGAAAGGAGGACCGATCCGGCGGGAATATCGAACCGGGAGAGGCCGAACCGGATCATTTCTCCGTAATTGAAGACAGGGGTCAGGTGGGGATCCGTTACAGGAGGCATCTCCGAGGGGAGCGCCCCTCCCAGGATACGGAGCGCCATCTCCGCAGCGAGGGCACCGTGCCTTTCAGCGATGAGAACGCTCCCGCCCAGTGCTCCTCCCTCCACCATCATTGACCAGAGGCCGAAGAGAGGAAAAGGGCACGCGCTATTCAGCAGGGCGGCGCTCGCCGCCGGAGAATAGAAGTTCCCGAAATCATCCTGAAAAAAGACCAGCAGAAGCACCGCCGTATCCGGAGGCAGTCTGGAGACCTCCTCCTGGAGCTCCCTTCCCGACAAACCCAGGAGATCCTTCACCGCCAGCCGGTCGAGATAGGGAGCAAGATCAAGTCTGGCCTGGCTTATCGAGGCCATTCCGGAAATCGAGAGATCGCTTACCAGGGCAAGGTGTTTCGTTCCGGGAAAGAGGCGGAGAATCAGGTCCACTGTTCCGGGAATATCCACCTTCTCCAGGACACCTGTCACGTGGGGGTTCTCCTCCACCCTGGGGAGACTGGAATTATTCACCCCGCAGAAGACCACGGGCACACCGGGAAACAGCTGCTTCCCCCGGCGGAGCAGAAAAGCGAGGGCGTCGTCGTCGGAGCAGAGGAGGATGTCGGGAGGCTTGGAGGCGTACTTCGACCCGAAATAATCTCCAAAGGCTGCCACCGCCCGGACGGAAGAGGTGCGTTTCGTATCCATGTACTCCACGGCAAGGTTCACCCGAAGGCCGCTCGAGGCGAAGGCGGTGCGGATGCCCTCCGTCACTCCGTCGGTCCAGGGAAAACTGCTGTGATAGGAGTTCAGGAGAAGGGCAGAATAAATTTTATCAGCCCCGGAGGCATCCCGGGGGAAGACAGGAAGAAGAATAAGAATGACCGCGATCCCCAGGTGGGATAAAACCGTCCGTTTCATCGCCCTTCTCCTTTCTCCGCCCGGCAAAAAAAGCCCGTGCATATTTTCTATAATACCCTTATACTGCAAAGGTTCCAAGACCGATTTTTCGAGGTGATCGTTCATGTCTCTCTGTTATATCGACGGGACCTTTCTGCCGTCTGAAAAGGCGTCTCTTCCCGTTTCAGACTATATCATCCTCAGAGGTGTGGGAGTCTTCGAGTCCATCTGCACCTTCCACCGGCGTCCCATGATGCTCACCCCCCACCTGGAGCGGCTCGTCCGGTCGGCGGAAAGCGCCTCCATCACCCTCCCCCTTCCCGTGGAAGACATCAAGAACATCATCAGGGAGGGAATCTCCAGGATGAAGGAAGACTGCCTGATCCGACCCTTTATCACGGGAGGAGACATCTTTCACGAGGGATGCTTCCCGGCGTCCCGTCTTTTCATCCTTTTCGAGAGAGTGAGGAAACCATCCCCCGAGGTGTACGACAAGGGGGTGCTCCTGCTGCCCGTGGACGGCGGAAGGCATGTTCCCGGAGTCAAAAGCATCGACTACATGTTCTCCTACACGGGGTACGGCAAGCGCCACAACGCCTACGAGATACTCTACTGCCCCGAGGGGGAGATCACCGAGGCGGCACACAGCACCTTCTTCCTTTACAGGGAGGGAACGCTGATCACAGCCCCGCTGTCGAGGGTGCTGAAGGGGACCACGCGGGACATCATCCTGCAGCTTGCACGGGAAAAGGGAATGAAGGTGGAGGAGCGCTGTCCCAAGCTCTCGGAGCTACCTGAGGCGGAAGAGGCATTTATCACGGGATCGGTGAAGGAAGTGGTTCCCGTGGTTCAGATAGGCGACCAGGTCATAGGCTCGGGAGAACCCGGCCCCGTCACCAGGATGCTCCACCACACCTTCCTCGAGGAGATCGTCCGCTGGCTGGAGTAAGCAGGTGAAGAAAGACTGTCACGGCGAGGAGATCGGCGCTTCCGCCGGGGCTGAGGTTATTCCGCGCAAAGAAGCCGTCCATTTCGAGGACCGCTTCTTTGCCTTTTTTCGACGACATGCCGCCGAGGCCGAGGGCCCGGGCAGCCCTTTCACGGACGGTCCGCTCCCCTTCAGGACCTCCCCGTGAGAGGATGTTCGTGTCCTCCACAACGGTCATGAGGTTGAGAAGGGCATCCACCATGGCATCGTTCAGGGAACGGCCCCTCGCCAGGGAGGACCTGAGAGCGGGAAGGCCCGTTCCGGTCACCGAGGGGAACCCTTTTTCCGCCTCGCCGCGGATGCCCGTTCTTCCTTCGCTCAGGAAGAACCGCTCCCCCGCTGTAAGGCTGCGTCCTTCCTCCCCTCCCTTCAGAGAGCCGAAATCTCGCTCAGTAATCCCCCGGACGACGGCACCCGCCCGGGAGGCGCACGCCTCCGGAGATAGGGGAATTCCCTGTGAGGCGAGCATGCCCGCCGACGCACAGAGAACCCCAAGGGAAAAAATCAGCCCCTTGTGGGTGTTGACCCCCCCTGTTGCAGAGAACATCATCTTTTCCGCCCGTTTTCCCTCCTCCCGGAGAGCCGGAAAAAGCTCTTCGGGGGCACTCCCCGAAAATGAAGCCCCCAGCCCGGCAAAACGGTCCCACTCAGGCGCCAGGGCAGAGGCGCCGGCGAGAAAGGTAAAATAATCCATATCCCTGTGAGCGCCCCGGGACAGTGGATCCACCAGCCCGGGCTTTGGGGAGGCGGCCGCTTCGAACAGCACGGCCTTCCGTGCAGCCCCGGCAATGGATGCGACGGCCATCTCTCCGGGGAAGCCTCCGGGAAGAGAGAGAATCCGCTCCACCGAGGCGCGGATCTCCCCGGTGCCGTGGGTTCTGCCCGCGACACATTCCGCGGCCGGCCGGCCGCAGACGAGACATTCTCTCGGCGGCAGCCCCAGGCTCCCTCTTCCGGCTTCTCCGCAGAAAGAGTCCATGACGTCGCAGTCGGTGAGACAGCCCCGCGGGTGCTCCTCCTCGAAGTCCACCGCGGCCCTCTTCACCGATGCGGCATCGCCAAGGACCGGGCAGAGGCCCTCGGGTCCGTCGGCACGTACTGCAAAAGCCGGGGAGCCAACGGAAAAACCCCGGCTGCCGAGATGAAAGACAAGGTCCCTGAAGAGCCTCTCCGCCTCCCGGTCAAATTCACCGCCAAGACGCAGGGGAGCCGGCATCCGGAGGGTGAAGGAAAGCACCGACCATCCCGCCGGGAGCGACGAAGCCAGGGTCCTCCTCCGGTTCCAGCGATCCTCCCTGGCGTCGAGGACGGGACTCTTCATGCCTTCCCTGCAGCCCTCTCGATGGCCGTTTCAAGCCGTGCCCGGAGAGTGCATTCCAGGGCTCCGCGGTCCTGGATCCTCACTATGCAGCCGGCCAGCCCGGAGGATGCAAGAACTTCTTCCGCCACGGAGCGGATACGCTCTCCAAACTGCCTGTAGACAATACTGTCCACGGAGAGGACATTCGCCTCTCCCTCCGCCGGCGCCACCGTCACCAGCACGTCGCTCGATTCGAGAGACCCGGCCGCCGCGTCCTTCACTGCCTTCATGATCCATTCTCCCTTCGGGGCACAGAGACCCCTGTCTTCAGATTAGTGCCGCGAATCGCTCGTCCGGATTCTTTCCAGAACGGGACCGGCCTCTTCAGATTCCAGCCATTGTGCCGTCGTTTTCGGAACAAGGGCAGTCGCCTCCCCGAGCCGTCCCTCCCGTATCAGGTCCCTGACCCGGGAGGCGCTCACCGCAGATCCGTCCCTCTCGAACCGGGGCATTTCCCTGACCTCCACGGGAGGACAATCCCCCCCTCCGGCCGGAAGAATCCGTTTCATCATGTCATTATAAACGGACGTCACCGGGCAGTAGGGTTCTGTCCCCACGTAGCGGACAGATACGCCGAGGGTGGGGGCCACATGCCGCCGGAACATCTCCAGGTCGAGGGCGGCGTAGAGTTCGGTAATCTTCCGGGAGTCCTCTCCCGCCCGGACCCGGGTGAAATAGGAGGGGAAGGTGGCGGACGAAATGACGTAGGGGCCGCCGGCCATCACCGTCACGTTCGGCAGGTCCGCAGATCCTTCCCTGACCAGCCGGAGCCGGACGTCAAAGGGAAAAAGAGAACGGTTCTCCTCCACCACGAGGACGTAGAGCCACCGGCTCTCTCCGGCGGCGTGCTCCAGAAGCTTCCTGTGCCCCAGGGTAAAGGGGTTGCAATTCACCACAACCGCTCCAGCCCTGCTGGGATTTCCCTCTGCCCTCTTCGAGTTCCGCTTTTTCCAGACATCGATGCCCTCGGCGCCCCATTCCAGAAGGGCAGCTCCCAGACCGGACCGTTCAACCGCTGCCTCTGCTAGGAGAGAGAATCCCAGTTCCCGGAATATTCGGGCTTCCTGGGGTTTGGAGTAGAGAAAAACCTTCCTCATTCCCCGCTCCACGGCCTTTTTCAGCAGGGCCGACGTCACAGCCGCGGCCGCTCCTTCGCCCTCAATTTCACGGGCGACGGCTATGCCCTGGAGGATATTTCCCACCAGCGCACCCGTAGCGACCAGCCGTCCGTCCAGGAAAAAGCCGAGGATCAGGTCCTCTCCTCCCGGCACCGCAAGATCCCTGGAACGGAGAAGGGCTTCCCGTTCCTCCATATCTCTCTTTGTGTCAAGAATGCGCTCTTCCAGCCCGAACAGGGCCTTCACCCCCTTCATCAACGGCATCGCCTGACGGCCCGTTCTCCCCCGACCGGCTCCCCCGGCGGAGCTTCATTTCCCGTCTCCGGGAAATATACAAAATAATGAAAATCAAACCACTTTACACTTTACCGTTCCGGGGCTATTATACGATATGGATGCTGGATAGTGGATCCAACTTTTATCGGAAAAAACAAATTTTTTCCCGGAGGATTCATCATGCCTCTTTTGAAGAATATTCCCGATCTGCGTACCAAGCCCATGAGGGACATCATTTACGAACACCTTCGCAAAGCCATCGTCCGGGGTGAGCTGAAGGCCGACTCCACCTTCACCGACGGCGAAATCGCAGAGGAATTCGGCGTCAGCCGTACACCCGTCCGGGAGGCCGTCCAGAAACTCGAAGCAGACGGCTACATCGAACGGGTTCCCATGAAGGGGAACAGGGTCTGCGGAGTCTCCCCCTACGAACTGGCACATTCCATGGCCATCAGGAAGGCCCTCGAAACTTTGGCCGTCCGCTATGCCGCCCTCCGGATCACGGAGGAGGAACTCAGAAAGCTGGAGAACCTCCTGGAGCAGGCTGACGCCGTTTTCACAGAACTCAGCGGCGACGATCTTCTTGAACGTTTTTTCCCCATCGTAAAGAGCTTCAACCATACCGTCTTCGAGGCCTGCAGATCCACCAGCCTTTCCGCTCTCATCTGGGCCCAGCGCGAGATCTTCGACCGCTATCGGGTCATGCGGGTCATTCTGCCGAACAGGGTCCACAAAAGCCTCTCCCGCAGGAAGGAACTGTACGCCGCCCTCCGGGACGGCGACCCTGACAGGGCCTGTGCCGTCTGGACGGATCATCTGAACGAATCCTTCACCATCTGGAGGGACAAGTCGGGTTACGGAAAAGAACTTGAAGGCTTCACCTTCTTCTAGGGCTTTTCCCGCGCACGGCCCGTGCGCGGAGACGCATCATCATATTTAAAGGGGGAAACAGAGGAATGAAAAAGGTGTTTGCAGTTGTTGCGCTCATCGCGCTGTTCGCGTCAGCCGGAGCGGCTTCGGCGGAATGGAAGCCCTCCCGGACCATCGAGCTCATCGCCCCGGCCAATCCCGGCGGTGGATGGGATATGCTGTGCAGGACCGTTCAGAAGGCCCTGACCGACGAGAAGCTGGTTGAGAAGAACATCATCGTGGTCAACAAGCCCGGCGGAGGCGGTGCCACAGGCTGGAACTACCTGAAGGGCAAGAAGGGCCAGGGCGAATACCTCGCCGCTACCTCCACCCTTATCATGCTCAACAACCTCCTCGGCAAGAGCGAGCTGACCCACCACGATTTCACTCCCCTCGCAGCGCTCCAGACCGAGTGGATCTCCGTGGCCGTGGAGCAGGATTCTCCCTGGAAAACCGTGAAGGACCTCTTCGACGCCATCAAGGCCAATCCGTCCGCCGTGCCCGTAGGTGTGGGACCCACCCTCGGCAACAATGATCACCTCGTGTTCCTCGAGCTCGCCCAGGCCAACGGCGTGGACCCTGCAAGCATCAAGTTCATCGTCTATCCCGGCGCTGGCGGCGAGATTGTTCCCGCCCTTCTCGGCGGCCACGTGAAGGCCACGGTCATCGGCCTCGCCGAGGTCCTCGAGCAGCACAAGGCGGGCAAAATGAGGGTCATTGGCGTCAGCTCCGAGAAAACCCTTGCCGAGATCCTTCCCGGTGTTCCGAGCTTCAAGGAGCAGGGAGTGGACGTGGTCTTCCCCCACTGGAGGGGCATCATCGGCGCCCCCGGCCTCACCGAGGACCAGGTGAAATACTGGGACGGCGTCTTCTCAAAGATGGTGGAGACCGAAACGTGGAAAACCCTCGTCAAGAACCTCGGCTGGGACAACTTCTACCAGAATTCCGCCGAGCACACGGCCTTCCTCAACGAGAGCACCAAGGATTTCGACGAACTTCTCACCCAGGTCGGCCTGAAGAAGTAGCCGAACCGGACCATGCAGGCGGAAGGGGCGTTTCTCCGGCCTCTTCCGCCCCTTTTCTTTTATGAGATTTCTGGAGACGGAGGGAACACAATGAGCAAGAATTTCACCAGCGGCATGATCTCCATCGTCCTGGGAGCCATTTATTTCTACACCGCCATGCAGTTTCCCGAGGTCCGGGCGGGGGACAACACGGGTCCCAAGCTTTTCCCCATGATCGTCGGGGCTGTGGCCGTGATCGCGGGCATCCTGCTCTGCATCACCGACAGGAGGTCCGGAAAGGCCGATCCCGTAGCCTGGAATTTCGTAACGGACCGGGGCGTCTGGATCAAAATCCTCCTCACAATGACACTGGGGGTAGTTTACGGGCTCGTCCTCGACACATGGGGCTATCTGCTCGCCACAACAGCATTCATGTTCTTCGCCACCATGATGATCAACCGTGGGCGGTTCGTTCAGAACGTCCTCATCGCAGTTCTCTTTCCGGCGGTAACCTACGGCGCCTTCGCGGTGGCTCTCCAGCTGAGCCTGCCCCGGGGAATAATAGAAAACCTGCTCCCCTTCTAGGAGGAAGAACATCATGGACGTCATTTTTGACAATCTCGCCATAGGGTTCGCCACCGCCATAACGGCCACCAACATACTGTGGGTCTTCATCGGCGGCCTGCTCGGCACCATCATGGGCATGCTCCCCGGCCTCGGGCCCGCCACAGGCGTGGCTATCCTTATTCCCATCACCTACGGCATGAACCCCTCCACGGCCCTCATCACCATGTGCGCCGTCTACTACGGCGCCATGTTCGGCGGCTCCAGGGCATCCATCATGATCAACACCCCCGGCGACGCATCGGCCATCGTGTCGTGCTTCGACGGGTATCCCATGACAAAGAACGGCGAAGCCGGAGCGGCCCTGGCAATCTCCGCCATCGCCTCCTTCATCGGCGGCACCATCGGCATGGTTTTCCTCGTCTTCCTGACGGGCCCCATTGCCGCCGCAGCGCTGAAGTTCGGCCCCGCCGAGATGTTCTCCCTCATGCTCTTCGCCCTCGTGGCCACCATCACCCTTGCCGAGGGCAGCCTGCTGAAGGGCGTCATCGCCATGTGCATCGGCTTCATGCTTTCCACCATCGGCATTGATGCCCTCACGGGGATCATCCGCTTCACCTACGGCGTGGAGGAGCTCCAGGACGGCATCGATTTCCTGGTCGTGATGATCGGGGTGTACGCCATCTGCGAGGTCTTCAAGAACTACAGAAACCTCGACACGAAATACAATCTCGATTCCGGGAGCATCGGCAAGGTCTGGGTGAGCTGGGCCCAGTTCAAAAAGTGCATTCTGCCCATGCTCCGCAGCTCGCCCCTTGGCTTCTTCGTGGGCGTGCTCCCCGGCATGGGGGCCAGCATTGCCACCTTCATGTCCTACGCCATGGAGAAGAACCTGAGCAAAACCCCCGAGAAGTTCGGCAAGGGAGCCATCGAGGGTCTCGCCGCCCCCGAGGCCGCCAACAATTCCTGCGCCGCCGGGGCCATGGTCCCCCTGCTCACCCTCGGCATCCCGGGATCGGGCACCACGGCGGTTATGCTCGGCGCCCTCATGATGCTCGGCGTCAGGCCGGGCCCCATTCTCTTCTCCCAGTTCCCCGAGATCGCATGGGGCGTCATCGCGTCCATACTGATCGGGAACATCATCCTCGTCATCATCAACCTTCCCCTGGCCATCCCGCTGGTGCAGCTCCTCAAGATCCCCCAGAGGATCATGCTGCCCCTGATTCTCGGCATGGGTTTCATGGGAACCTATTTCCTGAACTACAGCTCCTTTGATTTCATCCTTGTCATGGCCTTCGCTCTCGGAGGGTACATTTTCTCCAAGCTGGAGATTCCCCTGCCGCCCCTTGTGCTGGCCCTGATCCTCGGAGGCACCACGGAACAGTCCTTCAGGAATTCCATGTCCCTCTCCGACGGTTCGCTGGCCATCTTCTTCCAGAAGCCCATCTCCGTTACCCTTATCGTCCTCGCCGCCGTCTCCCTGGTCTATTCACTCCTGAAGAGGAGGAAATATGCATCATGAACCGGACTGACGGCCGGGCCCGCCGGTCTCTGCTCTACATCCCGGGGAACAACCCGGGCATGATCCAGAACTGCGCCATCTATGGCTCGGATGGAGTCCTCCTCGACCTGGAGGACTCCATCTCCGTCACGGAGAAGGACGCCGCCCGGAAACTGGTGAAGCATGCCCTCAGGACCCTGGATTTCGGTTCGGTGGAACGGGTGGTGCGGATCAACGGCCGGGACACGCCCTTCTTTGAACGGGATCTCGGAGAAATTATCCCGGCTCGGCCGGACGCGGTCCGCATACCCAAGATCGACTCCCCCGACGACATCAGGGCGGCGGACGACATCATCACCCGCCTTGAGGAGGAAAACGGCATGGAAAAGGGCTCCGTACGGATCCATGCCATGCTCGAAACCGCCCGGGCCATCGTGAACGCCTCCGCCATCGCCTCGTCCTCCCCCCGCATCCTGGGACTCACCATCGGCGGCCAGGACCTTGCGGCCGACCTCGGCATCAAAGTAACCCGGGAAGGCCTTGAAATGCTCTATGCCCGGAGCGCCGTTGTCCTGGCTGCGAAGGCTGCCGGGCTTCTCGCCTTCGACACGGTCTACACCAACATCGACGACCTGGAGGGGCTCCGCGAACAGGCAGCCATGAGCGTCGCCCTGGGTTTCTCAGGCAAGGCGGCCATCCACCCGTCCCAGATCGCAGTCATCCACGAGGCCTTCCGCCCCGAAGAAAAGGACGTACGAAAAGCGGAGCGGATCATCCGGGGAGCCCGGGAGGCGGAGGAACGGGGACTGGGAGTGGTGGCCGTGGACGGCCGCATGGTGGACGCCCCCGTGGTGGCCCAGGCGCAAAGAACCCTGGAACTCGCCCGCCTCGCGGGAATGGAGGTGGAGGCTGAATGAAGATCGAAACTGTGAAGAACAGCATCGGCAGGGAGGTACCGGTCCTCGTTCCCGGCCTCGGGGAATTCGCCCCCTTCGCGGGCCCCTATGCCCGGCTTGGAGGGAACTATGCATGGACGCCCCGTCTCTTCCCGAGAAAGGTGCCCGTCCAGTCAACTGACAAGGTGGCCGAAAGCCTCGAGGAAGCCATCCGCCGCTCGGGCCTGGAGAGCGGGATGACCATCTCCTTCCACCACCACATGCGGAACGGGGATTCCCTGGTCTGCATGGTACTCTCCCTGCTGGAAAAGATGGGCATCCGGAACATCACCCTCGCCCCCAGCTCACTTGGCGACTGCCACGACTGCGTCTCGGAGATGGTCGGGAAGGGCGTGGTCGCCCGGCTGAACACCTCCGGCGTGCGGGGAGAGGTTGGCAGGGCCATCTCCGGCGGCAGGTTCGAGGTGCCCGTGATGATCCGGAGCCACGGAGGACGGGCACGGGCCATCGAGGAGGGCAGCCTCCACATTCACGTGGCCTTCCTCGCCGCCCCGGCGTGCGACAGGCTCGGCAACTTCACCGGCTCCTCGGGAAAGACCGCCTGCGGCTCCATGGGCTACGCCATGGTGGACGCCCGGTATGCCGACCACGTCATCGCCGTCACGGACAACCTCGTGGAGTACCCCCTCGCACCGAGGATCTCCGTGCCCCAGTACCTGGTGGACCAGGTGGCCGTTGTCGATTCCATCGGCGATCCGTCCAAAATCGCCACCGGCGCCACCCGGGTCACCCGCGACCCCGTGCAGCTCCGTATCGCAGAGCTGGCTTTCGGCCTGATCCGGGCATCGGGGATGCTGAAAAACGGCTGCTCCTTCCAGACGGGAGGCGGCGGACCGAGCCTCGCCGTGGCACGGTACGTGAGGGAATACATGAAGGAACGGTCAATCAGGGGAAGCTACTGCATCGGGGGCATCACGGGCTACATGGCCGACATGCTCCGGGAGGGGCTCTTCACCGCCCTCTTCGACGTGCAGAGTTTCGACGCGGCGGTGACCACATCCATGGCGAACAATCCGTACCACATGGAAGTGGACGTCTCCTGCTACGCCAACCCCTTCAACAAGGGATGCCTGGTGAACGACCTGGACGTGGTGGTGCTGGCAGCCCTCGATGTGGATACAGACTTCAGCGTAGACGTCCTCACGGGGCACGACGGCATACTCCGGGGGGCGTCGGGAGGGCACTCCGACACGGCGGCGGGAGCGAAGCTCTCCGTCATCACCATCCCCTCCATGCGGAACGGCGTGCCGTCCATCCGGGAGCGGGTCCAGACAGTGGTCACCCCGGGAGAGACCGTGGACGCCATCGTCACCGAGCGGGGTATCGCAATCAATCCCCGGAGGGAGGACCTCCGGGCCGCCGCCCTGGACGCGGGCCTTCCGGTGAAGGACATCCGGCAGCTCAAGGCGGAGATCGAGAAAATCACGGGCATCCCCGACGAGGTCCGGTTCTCCGACGATATCGTGGGGCTCGTGGAATACCGGGACGGCACCATCATCGACACCATCCGGAAGGTCCTGTAAGCCCTGTGAAGCAAACGGACCCGCCTCTGTCGACCGGGGCGGGTCCGCTGTTACCTGCAATCCGCAGTGAAAATCTTCCCCGGATACAAAGGCGGCGGGCATCGCTACCGGTGCCCGCCGATTATTCGTCACGGCACCGCCTTCACCATGCCCCCGTCGGCGAGAATGGTCTGCCCGGTAATGTAGGTATTCGCCTCTGATCCCAGGAAAACGGCGAGCCTGCCGTACTCCGCCGGGTCGCCGTACCGTCCCAGGGGAATGCGGGAGAGGGCCGCCCGGCTCACATCCTCCACGGGAAGGCCTTTCCGCTCGGCCAGTGCCCGGTCGAGCTGCCGGATCCTCTCCGTGTCGAACCGCCCCGGCCCGATGGCGTTCACCAGGATACCGTAGGGGGCGAACTCCGCAGACAGGGTCTTGCTCAGGCCGATGACCCCGAGGCGGAAGGTGTTGGAGAGAATCAGGTTTTCCAGCACCTCCCTGACGGAGGACGACGTGGAGTTGATGATCCTGCCCCATCCTTTCGCCTTCATCAGGGGAAGCACTTCGCGGATGGCCCGCACGTAGCTCAGCAGAGTGAGTTCAAACGCCTTCACCCACGTCTCGTCGTCAAAACTCTCGAAAGTGCCTGCAGGAGGCCCCCCGGCGTTGTTCACCAGCACGTCCACGGCCCCCGACTTTTCCGAGGCGAAGGCCACGAGCTTTTTCAGATCCTCAGGCCGGGTGATGTCGCACGGAAGATACCGGGGACGCCGGCCGGAAAGTCTCTCCAGGTCCGCCGCCGCAGCCGCGAGCTTCTCCTCTCCCCTGCCGGAGATCACCACCGAGGCCCCTTCCTTCAGGAATTCTCCCGCCACCGCCTTGCCCAATCCTGACCCCGAGGCCAGCACGAGGACCGTCTTGTCTGTAAGTCCAAAATCCATGATCATCCCTCCTTTGGAATGCCGTTGTAGTATGGATATTATACCCCATCCGGCTTTCCCAAATATGCATCGTGCATTGCATCCCCTGCGGACTGTTCCCAAAATCATGACAATACGGTAGAATATATCACCGCTAAAAAATTTCTGAATACCTGGAGGTGCCCCATGAACAAACTGACCCTGCGTACCCGTCTCTGGATTCTTGCGCTGGTCCCAGTCCTCGGCATTATCGGGACATCGGTTTTCTCCATGTACTCGGCGAATTCCGTCTATTCCGACCTCCTGGCCCGGATCCACCAGGAAGCCTTCGTGGCCCAGAGCCTGGTCATCAACGGCGACCGGGACCTCTACCAGGCGCTGGTTGCCAAGCAGACCCTTCTCAATCGGGGCCCCGGCCCGGAGTTTGACAAATCCGCCGGCGATTTCAGGGAGAATGTTGCCCAGGTACGGGAGCGGCTGGACGAGGCGGAAAAACTCCTTGCCGGAAACCGGAAGGGGTGGGAATCCTTCCGGCAGAAGGACGGCAGTGAATCCGTCTTCCAGAAGTTCGCCGCCCTGAAGGCGGAATTCCCCAAATGGGAGGCCGCATCGGAAAAGCAGATCGAGGATCTGCGGTCCGGGAAGACTGCCCCGGGATCGGCGGCGGAAATAGAAGACGCCCTTTTCCAGAAGGTGAGGGGAAACATCAACGATATCGGCGAAATTCTTGACATAGGTGCTGAAAACAGCGCCGCGGAAAACCGCTCCCGCATGGACAGGGCAAACATGACCGTTTTCGCCGTGGTTCTGGCCGTCGCCCTCGCAGCCCTGGCCCTCGCCTTCACCACCATCCGGGCGATCCGCCGGGCAGTCGAGACCATCCTCCTGACTTCCCGGGCGGGCAGGGAGGGGGATCTTACGGTACGGACCTCCCTGAACGGCTCCGACGAGCTGGCAGCGGTGGGAGGAGCTCTCGACGGGATGCTCGACAGCCTCAGGAACGTGGTCAAAGACATCCAGCAGAAGGCGGCGGCCCTTTCAGCCCTCTCGGAAACCACGGCGGCTTCCTGCGAAGAAGTGACCAGCACCACCAACGAGGTGGCTGAGAGCAACACCCGCCTCGCCGAAGAGGTAAACAGGGGACGAAGCGGCGCCGGAGAGGCATCGAAGATGGTCCAGGAGATGAACACCATCATTCTCTCGGCGAAAGAGCTGGCGTCGAGCGCCGACCAGAACTCCCGCCAGATGGCGTCCGCGGCGGCCAGGGGGAAGGAAACGGTGGCCCAGTCCATCGGGCACATGGAAAACATCCGGAATGCCGTGGCGGATACTGAAAAGCTCATCACCGAACTCAACACCTGCTCGGCACGGATCGGCGTGGTGGGAACCACCATCACATCCCTTGCCGACCAGACCAACCTGCTCGCCCTGAACGCCGCCATAGAAGCGGCCAGGGCAGGAGAAGCCGGACGGGGATTTGCAGTGGTCGCCGAAGAGGTGCGGAAGCTGGCGGAACAGTCCCAGCAGGGTGCCCGGGAAGTGGCTGAACTGGTGACCAGGATCCTGGAGGGAACGGAATCAGCCGTCAAGTCCATGGAGACGAGCAGGAAGGGTGTCGAGGAAGGGGTGTCCATCGCCCACGTGGCCGGAGAAGCCCTGGAGAAGATCATGGAGGCCACAAAAAGCTCCGTGGAGGATATACGGCGCATCATCGCCGCCACGGAGAAGGAGGCGGAACAGTCAGGCCATGTTATCGCCCTCATCGACGACACGACCTCGATCATGGAGAACGCGGACGAACAGGTCCAGAACGTGGCCGCCTCAATGGAGGAAACCGCCGCGGCCATGGAGAGCGTCGCCACCGGAGCCACGGACGTGAGCGCCACCGCCGAGGACCTGCGGAAGATCACGGAACGGTTCATCGTGGAAGGCGGCACCCCAACCCGGGGTCTCGTCCTCCGGTAAAGGAAACTGCCGGACGACAAAGGGGCCTTCCGGCCCCTTTGTTTCTTTTTGCCCCGACGTTCTCAGTCCAGCTCTGCGATGACGTCGATCTCCACCAGGATATCGAGGAGGTCGCTTCCGACGGTTGTCCTCACGGGGAAGGGCTCCCTGAAGAACTCCCTGTAGACTTCGTTGAATGCCCGGAAATCTTTCGTGACCTCCTGAAGATGGGCCGTTACCTTCACCACGTGGTCCATGGAGGCGCCTGCCGCCTCCAGGATGGCCTGCACGTTCTTCAGGGTCTGCCTGGTCTGTTCGGCAACGCCTTCGGGCTTCGTTCCCGTTTCGGCGTTGAAGGGTCCCTGCCCCGATACATAAACCCGCTTTCCGCAGATGAGCCCCTGGGAATAGGGTCCCACCGGATTCGGCGCTTTGTCTGTCCGGACGACTTTTTTCATGTGTTCTGCCTCCTCGAATAATCAGCCTGCGGTTGAAAAAGTGAAGGAAAACAGGTCACCGCATACACCTGCGTCCTGAGAATATGGGACAATGGTTCTGTACAGGCAGGGGGCGCAATCCTCTTCCCTGAAGCATAGCCCCCTTTTTGAAAATTATACATGGCAAAGGATGCCCGAGGGAAGCTGCTCCTCATTCCTGTTCCATTGAAACTGCCGGGAAACACCATTTTCGTTTTCCGGAAAAACGCCATCCTGGATCGGGTTTTTCAGACTTTCGAGTTTGATGCTTCGTCAGGAGAAAAATACCGTGTAAACTATATAGAGCCGTCTTATGATGTCTGTATTGCCAGTCACGAAATGGCAGGCAGAGTGTTCTCTGACTCCCCGGTCTTCTGCAGAATTTCCCCCCGGGAATGAGATGCCAACGAAAGTAAGGCCTCTTCTGAGGCCCGGAGTATTGTAACCGCCAAACAATCAAGCGCCAACGAAACCAAAGGAGTGACGGGAAAATGAATATCAGAAAATATGAAGTCCTGAACCGCATTTTTGAACTCGGTGTCGTCGGCATTATCCGAACGCCCGACGCAGCCGGCGGAATCGCCTCCGCCGAGGCGGCCTTCCAGGGGGGAATTACGGCACTGGAAGTGTCCACAACCTTCCCGGGAGCCCTCGACATCATGAAGAGTGCCGCCGCTTCCCACAAGAGCAGCGGACTCATTCTCGGCGCCGGAACGGTAGCCGATTCAGAGACGGCGAAGCTCTGCATCGACGCCGGAGCCGAATTCATCGTTTCCCACTGTTTCAGTGAAGACGTGGCAAAGATCTGCAACCGCTGCGGCGTGGCCTACATGCCCGGTGTGGGCACAGTAACCGAGATCGTCCGGGCCATGGAATGGGGGGCGGAAGTGGTGAAGGCCTTCCCCGGGGAAGTTCTGGGGCCAAAGTTCATCAAGGCGGTCCACGGGCCTCTTCCCAATGCGCAGATCATGCCCATCGGAGGCGTCAGCCCGAACAACCTGGAGGACTGGTTCCTCGCCGGGGCTTTCGCCGTCGGCCTGGGAAGCGCCCTCATCAAGCCGGATGGCAGGGAGGGAGATTACCCGGCGATCCGCCGGACGGCCGAGGAGATAGTCTCCCGCATCGCCCGTATCCGCAGCCACGTGTGACAGCCATGGCCAGGATTGAACGGCTGGATCTCTACAAAGTCCCTCCCCGGTGGCTCTTTCTGAAGGTCACCACAGAGGATGGTATTGAAGGGTGGGGGGAGCCCCTGGTCGAAGGGCGGGCGGACACCGTTGCGGCTGCCGTGAAGGAGATGGGCGGCTATCTCATCGGGGCAGATCCCACCAAAATAGAGGATCTCTGGCAGACCCTCTACCGTGGCGGCTTCTACCGAGGGGGGCCAATCCTCATGAGCGCCATCTCCGGTATCGAACAGGCTCTCTGGGACATCACCGGCAAGATGGCCGGTCTTCCCGTCCATAAAATGATGGGCGGAGCCGTCCGGGACAAAATGAGGGTCTACTCCTGGATCGGCGGCGACCGTCCGGATGACGTGACAGCAGAGGCGCGGAAGCGTATTGACGGGGGAATGACCGCCGTGAAGATGAACGGCACGGAGGAAATGGCCTGGATTGACAGTTTCACCAAAATTGAGGAGGTGCTCTCCCGGGTTCAAGCCCTCCGGGATGCCTTCGGTTATTCTCTTGACATCGCCGTGGACTTTCACGGGCGGGTTCACACCGCCATGGCGCGGGTGCTTATGAAGGAGCTGGAACCCTTTCACCTCATGTTCGTCGAAGAACCTGTCCTCGCGGAGAACAGGGAAGCCTTCCGGGAACTGAGGCGGCACACGGTGACACCCATCGCCGCGGGAGAGCGGAACTTCGGCCGCTGGGATTTCAAAGACCTCATCACCGGCGGAGGCGTGGACATCCTTCAGCCCGACCTGAGCCACGCCGGAGGCATCTGGGAGGTCCGGAAAATCGCAGCCATGGCGGAAGCCTATGACCTGGCCCTTGCCCCCCACTGTCCCCTGGGACCCATAGCCCTGGCCGCATGCCTGCAGCTCGACTTCTGCACGCCGAACGCCTTCATCCAGGAGCAGAGCCTTGAGATTCACTACAACCGGGAGACGGACCTGCTGGATTACCTTGAAGACCCCTCCGTCTTCCATTACCGGAACGGCCACGTTTCGCTTCCTGAGGGACCGGGACTGGGAATCGCAGTCAATGAACGGGCAGTGCTGGAAAAGAGCCGTGAGGGACACGACTGGAAAAACCCTGTATGGAGGAACGCTGACGGATCGGTAACGGAGTGGTAGACAACACCCCCCGGGGGACATCCGTTCCCCGGGGGCGCATATCCGGAGTCTCAACCCCGTTCAGTCGAGATAGGCGAGACGCTTGTTTTTCTCCTCTATGAACCGTTCCCGAAAAAGATGCTCCACGATAAGCTCGATGTCCTCTTTCTTCACCTGGCCCTGGAAGAGGGTGTCGATGCTTGAGGAAAGGGTCTTCCTGGACTTGGGGCGGCGGGTTTTATCCTGTTTCTTCAGTATTTCAAGAGCTTTGGCGTATTTCGGGGCCAGGTCCCTGCTGAGGGAGGGCTTCTCCTTGATGTCCTCCAGGGTGATGATGCGCTTCACCTTCTGCCCGTATATCGCCACGTGCTTGATCAGCGGGTCGTACCCCGCGTCCATGGAAACGATGTAGTGGCACGCCGACGGGTCGGTGTTGTTCAGGGCCAGGTAGTAGGCAATATGGAAGTCAAGGGCGTTCCGCCCAACGCCGCTGATGGTCACCCACTCCACCCGGTCGCCCATGGGCTGGGTCTTCCGGATGGTCTCCGTGGGAATCTTCTTCTGGTTTTCCCCGAGGAAGATAAGAATCTTGGCGTCCTCGATATTCTCCACCTCGACTCCGGGCAGATTTTCATAGTCGATGTAAATATACTTCTTCATGGATTGTCTCCCTCTTTCAGAAAGGAAAGCACCGCTTCGGCGAATTCCTTCGGTTTTTCTGCGTGAATGGAATGGGCGGCTCCTTCAATGGCCGCGAAGGTACCCCGGGGAAGCTTTTGTGCCAGATCCCGCCCCGCGGCGGCGGAAAAAAGAAGATCTTCCGTTCCCGACAGAACCAGCGTCTGAGCGCTGATGGAACTGGGAAGATCACGGCCGTCAAAGGCGGCGATGGCGTTCACCTGGTTCCTGAACGAGACGGGAGACTGCGGGAAGGGATAAGAAAGGGCGAACTCCACGGCGCCTTTCACCATGCCTTCGTCCTCGAAAAAAGCGGGGGAGAAAATCCAGTAAAAGACCGTCCGAAAGAATCCGGCCAAATCTTCACCTTTCTCATACCAGTCGGCCAGGTCGGAGAAGAGCAGGGTGTTCCTGGAGGAACTTTTCTCACCCGCCGCAGCGAGGACCAGCTTCCTCACCCTGTCCGGATGTCGTGCGGCAAGGCTCAGGGCGGTAAAGCCCCCCATGGAATGGCCCAGCACGTGGACGGGACCATACCCGAGATGGTCGATCAGGGCGGCGCAGTCGTCCGCCATGAGGTCAACGGAAACCGGCGCGTCCTCCGGTATCGAGCGCCCGATCCCCCGGTTGTCCACAACGATCACCCGAAAATGCTCCGACAGCACTGGCAGCACCGTCTGCCAGCTCGAAACGTCCGACGCCAGACCGGCAACGAGCAGCAAAGGGGACCCGTCGACGCCGTGCACCTCGTAATACAGCTCCGCATCGTTCAGCATCAGCATGGAGGCCAGGATCAGCGCAGCCATCACCCACACACCCCCTTTCGGCAGGATAGGGACATCATAACACCGTTGTCTGCCCCGAAAAAGGGCGGATATGCCGCCGCTGTATTTCCGGTTACCGCTTCATGGTCCTCCAGCCGAGGGACTGGGCGAGCCTGCTCCCGTTGGCGATGAGGACGCAGCGGTCAACGTCTTTCTGCTGCCAGGCATCTTTGATGGATTTGGCGAAGCTGTCCAGTGCATCCCGCTGCTCCCGTACTCCCTTCCAGTCGTTATAGAGAGCCTTCCGGCTTGCATTCACCTGGTTAAAATTCTCTACATCCGCGTTGAAATCGGCCTGTCTGAACTTGTACGTCTGGAGCATGGACGAGCGTACCGCCTTGTTCTGCTCGCTCCGAATCGCGTCCGCCATCCTTGCAAGCTCCGCCCGCTCGGCGTCGAGCTGCGCTTTCCTGCGATTCTGCTGTTCGTCTATGCCCTTTATCCTGTCCACCCGCTGCTTTATTTCGCCGCTCAGGCGCTGCCGCTCATTCGACATGGCCTTTGCCAGTGCATCCAGCTGTTTTATGGCCCGTTCAACGTACTCCCTGTCAAGGTTCTTGTTGTTTCCCCGCTGGGTGATTTTCAGCGAAAACCGGGTCTGCTTGTTCGTCGACGCGAGAATGCTGACCTTGTAGTGATGGTAGGCGGCGT
>CAZJAR010000029.1:0-24032 GCA_964543785.1 uncultured Synergistaceae bacterium
TGGTCTCCAAAACCGGGGGTTGCAGGTTCGAGTCCTGCCGGGCCTGCCATTTTTTTATTGTCAATGAAAAACAGATAGGAGGCCGAGGTTGTGGAAAATATCCTCACCTTCGTAAGAGAAGCCCGAGCCGAACTGAAAAAAGTAACATGGCCAGGAAAAAAACAGGTGTGGTATTCCACGCTGGTGGTAATAGCCTTCACCCTTTTTGTCTCCGCCTACCTCGGACTCGTGGACATGCTTTTAACGGGAGTTTTTTCACGTCTTATCAGATAATGTACGCTGCCGGTCCAGGCAGTTGCGTTCCAGGATCACTTCAACGATCGGCAGGGAGGTGAGGGGGCCGCGAGACCCCCTTCATGTATGGATAGCATTGAAGAACGCCGCTGGTATATAGTTCAGACATACGCAGGATACGAGAACAGGGTAAAGGCGAATCTCGAACAGAGAATTGCTACTATGGGTATGGAGGACAGGATTTTTTCCGTACTCGTGCCTGTGGAAGAGCGAATAACAGTCAAGGACGGAAAGAGCAAGAAGGCTACACGAAAACTCTTTCCCAGTTATGTTCTCGTTGAAATGCGGCTCAATGACCAGTCGTGGTATGTGGTGCGCCATACGCCGGGCGTCACTGGTTTTGTGGGTTCCGGAAACCATCCCATTCCTCTCACCGAAAAGGAAGTACGCGAGATAATGGGCAAGGTTGGGAAAGAGCAGGCAAAACCGAAAATAGAGCTGAACCTTCGCATCGGAGACACCATAAAGGTGAAGAGCGGCCCCTTCGAGGGCCAGGTTGGACCTGTGGTCGAGGTGCTCCCCGAAAAGGGCAAGGTGAAGTTCGCCATCACTGTCTTCGGACGTGAGACGGCAGTCGAGACAGACTATACGGAGCTTGAAAAGCTCTAGATATATATTCAACGCGGAAGAAACGATAAACAGGGAGGCAAGAGAGTTCTTGGCTCCTCTTTTCTCCTGTTTTTATGTTTCTTTCAGTAACGAGAGGAGATCTTGAGGAATGGCGAAAAAAGTAATTGGGCAGATCAAGCTGCAGTTGCCTGCAGGAAAGGCTACACCTGCTCCTCCTGTGGGACCTGCCCTTGGTCAGCACGGAGTGAACATTATGGAGTTCGTGAAGCAGTTCAACGCAAAAACCGCCGATCAGGCAGGGCTTATTATTCCTGCAGTTATCACGGTTTTTGCGGACAGGAGCTTCACCTTCATACTGAAAACTCCCCCGGCGAGCGTGCTTCTGAAGAAAGCGGCCGGCCTGGAGACAGCTTCGGGCGAACCGAACAAGAAGAAAGTTGCTACCCTCAACCGGGCGAAAGTCCGCGAGATAGCAGAACTGAAGAAAGAGGATCTCAACTCCTACGACGTTGACGCAGCCATGCGCATGGTCGAGGGAACTGCACGGTCCATGGGAATCGACATAGTCGATTAGGAACGGAACACAGAACTTTGTGGGAGGCCTTCGGGCTGTTTGACCACCGGGAGGGAAACAGAATGGCAAAGGTTAGCAAGAGGATGAAGGCAGCTGTAGAGAAGATTGAAAAGGGGAAGATGTACTCGTTAAAGGAAGCGGTTGATCTTTTCAAAGAAACCGCCACAGCAAAGTTTGACGAGTCCATCGAGGTTCATATCCGTCTCGGCGTGGACCCCAGGCACGCCGACCAGCAGGTCAGGAGTACCGTTGTTCTTCCCCACGGCACGGGCATTACCAAGAAAGTGCTCGTTCTTGCCATGGGTGAAAAAGTGAAGGAAGCTGAAGAGGCCGGTGCCGATTTTGTCGGAGGAGAGGACCTCGTGGCGAAGATTTCCGGAGGATGGCTTGACTTTGACGCTGTCATCGCAACTCCGGACATGATGAAATCAGTGGGGCGCCTGGGAAAACTCCTCGGACCCCGTGGTCTCATGCCCAGTGCAAAGACCGGGACGGTCACCTTCGATCTCGGTCATGCAATCAAGGAAATCAAAGCCGGACGGGTTGAATTCCGTGTTGACAAGTTCGGAATTGTCCATAATGGCGCCGGAAAGAAGAGTTTCACGGCAGTGCAGCTTTTTGAAAACGTCAAGACAATCTACCAGGCTGTTCTCAAGGCCCGCCCCGCTTCCGTGAAGGGCACCTACGTAAAAAGCTTTGCTATAGCATCCTCCATGGGCCCCGGAATCAAGATCGATCCTTCCGTAGCCCAGAAGGAAGTTTCCGGCGAATAGAACAGCTTCTGAAAAACTGACAACTGAACCACCAAGTGAACTGCAGACAGCGGGTCCCCACAGGGGACAATGGATCCGTTCCGCCCGCCGAGGTTCCGGCTGAAATGCGGCTGAAAAGCTGTTTTTTATCCCGGGCCCGGTGTGCCCGGGATTTTTGTATATTTTTTGAAGCAAGGAGGTGAGTACATGCCGGCAACAGTGAAATACGAACAGGTTGAAGAGCTCCGCGAAAGGCTTTCAAAGACACAGGCGGTATTTGTTGGAGAGTATCGCGGAATGACCGTGGCCCAGATTACAGCGCTTCGGGCACAGGTCCGCGCTGCAGGCGGTGAGATGAAGGTGGCAAAGAACACCCTCATGAAGATTGCCATGGAACAGGAAGGCCTTACAGCCTTTCCTGATGACATGGCCTACGGCCCCAACGTCTTTGCCCTCGCCTACGGAGACCCCGTAGCAGTGGCCAAGGCTCTCCGCGACTTCTCCAAGGAAAAGGCCAACAAGAACTTTATCCTCAAGGGAGGCGCTCTGGGACATTCAGTTCTCGGAATGGATCAGGTCAGTGCACTTGCTGATCTTCCCAGCAGGGAAGCTCTCATCGGACAGGTGGTTCGAACCATCGCCGCTCCCATTGCGGGATTCCTCACGGTGCTCAATGGCCCCGTTCGGGGACTGGCGACCTGCCTCAACCAGATCAAGGAAAAAAAGGAACAGGCTGCATAGCAGCCTAAGACTGCGCTCAAGCGCGCACAAAAAATTGCTGATTCATATCCAAGGAGGATAAACAGAATGACCCGTGATGAAATGATCCAGGCTATTGAAGGCATGACAGTACTCGAGCTTTCCGAGCTCGTGAAAGCCCTTGAGGAAAAGTTTGGTGTGTCCGCTTCCGCTCCTGCTATGGCTATGCCCATGATGGCTATGGGCGTTCCCGCAGCCGCTGCTGAAGAGGAGAAGACCGAGTTTGACGTCATCTACAAGGCTCCCGGCGCCAACAAGATCAACGTTATCAAAGTTGTCCGCGAACTTACCGGTCTTGGGCTGAAAGAAGCCAAGGAACTTGTTGACAATCCTCCCAAGGCAGTCAAGGAAGGCGTTACCAAAGAAGAGGCTGAAGAAGTCAAGAACAAGCTTGCCGATGCTGGTGCAGAAGTCGAAGTCAAGTAGTTTCCCTTTTCTGTTTTTCCGCTATACTGAAGGCGGCGCGTCTGACGCGCCGCCTTTTCTATTCTGGAGGACCGTCATGATAGTCGACAGCCATGTTCATGTGTATCCGCCCGAGGTGATACGGGACGCTGCTAAAATTTCCGCGACGGAGGAGCATTTCGCCCAGCTCATCGGGGGGAAGGTTCATAAATGGGCTATGGCCGAAGATGTGGTGGAGCAGATGGACAAGGACGGGGTCGACGTCTCGTTGATTTTTGGATTTGCCTTCAAGGACCTTGGGCTGTGTGCCCTGTGCAATGACTACGTCATTGATGCGGTCCGCAAATTTCCCGATAGGTTCCGGGGACTTGCCGTGGTGCCGCCCCTGGCAAGGGGAAGCGAACGGGAAATACTCCGGTGCAGGGAAGCCGGCCTCGTTGGCATAGGGGAGATTTTCCCCCAGGGGCAGAATCTCGACCTGGCGGATATACGGCAGACGTGGCGTCTTGCAGGAGCAGCCCATGAGCTTGATATGTTCCTGATGTTCCATTCCGCGGAGCCTGTTGGCCATGACTATGCCGGCAAAGGAAATGTCGGCCCCCGGGAGGCTGCGGAATTCTGCGTGCACCATCCCGAGACCAGGGTGATCTTCGCCCATTTCGGCGGCGGACTGTGGATGTACGAACTCATGCCCGAGATGAAGCTCATCCTTTCAAACGCCAGGTATGATTCCGCCGCATGGCCCTGGCTTTACGAGCCTGCGATCCTTTCCGCCATAGCTGCTGCCGGTGTGGGGGACAAGATTCTCTACGGCTCCGATTTCCCAATTCTTTCCCTCCAGCGTTACAGAAAACTGGTCGATGCTTCAGGTGCCTCCGCCGTGACGGCAGAGAAATTCCTTTCCGGAAACGCTTGTTCCTTCCTTGGAGAAGGGACAGAGTGTCACAATCATTCATGACTGCCGGGGGCCAAATCCAGGCCATTTCCCATGAAATGTACGGTCCTGTAAGTATTCCGGAACTTCCTCGCCAAAGGTGTCTGTTTTCTCCGCAATAAGAGAAATTCCCGTTATGCCAAGTTTCCTTCTCCAGTCTCTTCCTGGTTTCCTCCTTATGGCCCTGTTCCTTCAGTGCTGAAATTCTCCGCGGTGGCAGGTTGTACCATAGGTTTTCCATTCCGCCTTCTGATTCTATTCCAGTACGTAGAATGCCGCACAATGCCTTCGGGGCATGAACGCCTGCATACGGTTTTTATCTATGGCCATGATAAAAAACGCACCAGGGCGGCCTTTCAAGATGAAGAGAAAAGCATGCCCAGATGGAGAAAAACATCGTCAGACAGGGTAATTTCCATGCTCCGGGCTTGCTGACTTCTCTTATTCGGGGCTTTCACGGGTTTCATTATGATACCCATGGTGAATGAAGGGCTCTTGACAAAAGTTAGATGTCAAACTAATATGAGTGCCATGGAAAAAACACGGCAGATTATCCGCCGTATCGGCGGTATAAACGATTCAATACACCGTTTCATCTCCGGATATATAGAAGAATGTGAGAAGGAATGCCTTGTTCCCTCCCACGGAGAGCTTCTTACCGCCCTTTTTTCAGGGAGAGAGTTCACCATGGGGGACCTTGCCCGGGAGATCCGGAAAACAAAGCCCACGGTGACTGTGCTCGTGGAAAAGCTTGTCCGGTGCGGGTACGTCACCAGGGAACGGGATGCACGGGACGGGCGAATTTCCTATATACGGCTCACCGAAAAAGGCTGGGGGCTGAAACCTGTTCTTGAAGATATTTTACGTTTCCTCGAAAAAAGATTTTTTTCAGGTTTTACCGTGCAGGAAAAAAACAATCTGGAGGAATTGCTGTTCCGGATTGAAGAAAATTTGAAGGAGGAGAAGAGAATATGAAGGACTTTTTTGCGGCGGTGAAGGACCGGAGGACCTACTACGGCATTTCCAGTGTGAGCCCCGTTTCTGACGACAGGATAAAGGAGATAGTTCGTTTCGCGGTGAAGCATGTTCCCTCGGCGTTCAATTCCCAGAGCGGGAGGGCGGTGCTCCTGCTCGGGCAGTCCCACGACGATTTCTGGTCCATGGTAAAGGAATCTCTCAGGAAGATCGTCCCTGCGGACAAGTTCGCCCCCACGGAGGAAAAGATCGACGGATTCGGAAACGGATACGGCACGGTCCTTTTTTTCGAAGACTCACGGCCCGTACAAAATCTTCAGGAACAGTTCCCCACCTATGCCGCTCATTTCCCCGTGTGGTCCGACCATTCGTCGGGGATGCTTCAGTATATTGTCTGGGCCGGGCTGGAGTCCGAGGGATTCGGTGCCTCCCTGCAGCATTACGCTCCCGTTGTGGAAGAGGATGTCAGGAAGAAATGGGGCATCCCGGCCGAGTGGCGGCTGATAGCCCAGATGCCCTTCGGCGTTCCCGTCGCAGGCCCCGGAGAAAAAGAGTTCCTTCCCCTGGAAGACCGGGTCTGGATCAGGGAGTGACAGGACCGAAACCATAAAAAACGCCCCGCGTCCTTGAAGACGCGGGGCGTTTTTATTTCATGAAAGGAAGATCTCTCCAAGAACGGGCTGCAGGGCTTCCCGAGCATTTTTCTCGTTGCCCCTGAGGCTGAAAGCCAGCTTGTCCCCTGTATGCTCCACCGCAAGGCTGCATTCGAACACATCCATATCCTGATTTTTGTCGTATACGAGCTTTTTGATTAAGCGGACGGAGCGGACCCGGGCGAGAGGTATGGCGATGCTCTCCTTTCCCCGGGCGGCAATCTCTTCCACCGGCATGTCCCAATAGTTCCTGACGTAGTCGTACCCAGAGGAAAGAACGGCACCCCACCGGCCGAAGAATCCCTTCCCTTCGGCTTTTGCCTTTGCAGCCGCTTCTTTCGCGAAGGCCGAGGCTTCCTTCGGGTCTTCGTGGATGAAGAGCATCCTTTCGTCAGTAACGACGAGGGTATAGGCAGTATGGCTGAACCAGCCCGTTTTTCTGCTCAGTGACGGTATGACTGCCCGGACTTTTTCTTCACTCATGGAGATCCCTCCTTGAAAAAATAGATGTTTTTACCTTACCCTAAAGCACCCGAAACCGCTACGGCAATTCTTGACTTGGTGGCCGAAAGGCTCATAATGACGGGAAACCGTCGACGGCTGAGTTCGGGGCAGAGGAGGATGGGCATGGAACGGAACGGAGAAGCGAGAAGAATCACATTTCTTGGGCTTGTAATCAATGTTTTTCTGACAACCGCAAAATATCTCGCAGGAATTTTCGGCCGGAGCGCCGCCATGATTGCCGATGCTACCCATTCGCTGTCCGACCTGCTGACAGATCTCGTAGTGTTCTTCGGGCTCTCTGCGGCGGGGAAGCCTGCTGATTCCCGCCATCCTTACGGTCACGGCAAGATTGAAGCCATCCTGTCGGCCGTGTGCGGCATCTCTCTGCTTCTTGCGGCAGGGGGAATCTTCTTCTCGGGAGCGGCGCGGATATGGTCTCTCCTGTTCAGGGGCGCGGAAACAGGCGGTCCCGGCATAATCGCCCTGGCAGCCGCTGGAGTATCCGTGCTGCTGAAGGAGTGGCTATTTCGCTACACCATCGAGGAAGGGCGGCGCCTCCAGAGCAGCGCCCTGA
The DNA here is from genome assembly GCA_964543785.1 of uncultured Synergistaceae bacterium. Classification (GTDB taxonomy): domain Bacteria; phylum Synergistota; class Synergistia; order Synergistales; family Aminobacteriaceae; genus Aminivibrio. The sequence continues at coordinate 6,995 of CAZJAR010000029.1, forward strand.
TCGCCAAGGCATGGGACCACCGCTCTGATGCCCTGTCTTCTGTGGGCACCCTTGCGGGAATCGCCGGGGCTTTTTTCGGCGGGGAACGGTGGCAAATTCTCGACCCCCTGGCTGCCCTGGTGGTGAGCGTCTTCATCGTTACAGCGGCGCTGCCCATCCTGAGGGACAGCCTTGACGAGCTCATCGAGGCTGCCCTTCCCGGGGAGCTTGAAAATAAACTCCAGTCGGCCATTGTTTCCGTGCCGGGGGTTCGTTCCTTCCACAAGCTGAAGACCCGGCGGATAGGAAGTTCCATAGCCGTGGACGTGCATATACAGATGAACGGGGCCATGTCTCTCAACGAAGCCCATGAAATATCCAGAAAGGTTGAGCGGGAAATCTGGGCGCTTTTCGGCCATGACACCCATATCTCACTCCACATGGAGCCTGCCTCGCCGTAAGGCCGAAGAGTTTTACAATTTGCCTTCCCCGTGCAAAAATAGAAAGGCAAAAAAAGTGTTCATTCCATTTTCCGCCAAGCAAAGGAGCGTTTTGAATTGATGGAATCCCAGTCCGCGAAAGGCCCTCATTTTATTGAACAGATCATCCTGGACGACCTGAAAAACGGTGTGGTGAAGGAAATACGCACCCGCTTTCCCCCGGAGCCGAACGGGTACCTCCACGTCGGCCATGCCAAGTCCATCTGCCTGAACTTCGGACTTGCGGAGCAGTTCGGCGGGACGTGCAATCTTCGCTTCGACGATACGAACCCGGCCAAGGAAGAAACCGAATACGTGGAGTCCATCATGCGGGACGTCCAGTGGCTGGGTTTTCGGTGGCACAAGCTGTGTTTCGCCTCCGATTATTTCCACCAGTTCCACGAGTGGGCCCTTGAGCTGATCCGCGCCGGGAAAGCATACGTTGATCACCAGTCCGCCGACGAAATCCGGGAGACACGGGGAACGCTGAAAACTCCCGGAAGTGAATCCCCCTACCGGAATCGAACCGTGGAGGAGAACCTGGCCCTTTTCGAGAGTATGCGCAAAGGGGATCTCCAGGACGGAACGTGCGTGCTCCGGGCCAAGATCGACATGGGGCACCCCAACCTGAACATGAGAGACCCCGTGCTGTACCGCATTCTTCACAGGCACCATTTCCGGTCGGGAGATGAATGGTGCATTTACCCCATGTATGATTTTGCCCACGGATACGAAGATGCCATTGAAGGAGTCACCCATTCCATCTGTACCCTTGAGTTCGAGGACCATAGGCCGCTTTACGAATGGTTTCTGGACAATGTGTCCGTTCCCTGCAAGCCGAGGCAGTTCGAATTTGCACGGCTGAACCTCACCTACACGGTAATGAGCAAACGATTGCTCCTTACCCTTGTGAACGAGAAAATCGTGTCCGGGTGGGACGACCCGAGGATGCCTACCATAAGCGGCATAAGGAGACGGGGATTTACCTCCTCCGCTCTCCGGCGGTTCTGCCAGGAGATCGGCGTATCCAAATCCAACAGTATGGTTGACATCGAGTTTCTTCAGTACATCATCCGTGAGGAGCTGAACCTGGAGGCCCGCCGTGCCATGGCAGTCCTTGACCCCCTGAAGGTGGTCATCGAGAACTACCCCCAGGGGCAGACTGAGATGCTCAATGCGGAGAACAACCCGGAAAGGCCTGAGGACGGAACCAGGCAAATTCCCTTCTCCCGGGAGATCTACATTGAACGGGAAGATTTCATGGAAAACCCCCCAAAGAAGTTTTTCAGGCTCTCTCCTGGTAAGGAAGTACGGCTGAAACATGCCTATTTCATTACATGCACAGGCGTTGTCCGGAACGGAAAGGGCGAGGTCACGGAACTCCGCTGTACCTACGATCCTGAAAGCCGGGGAGGAGAGGCTCCCGATGGAAGAAGGGTCAAGGGAACCCTTCACTGGGTCTCCGTTCCCCATGCGGTAAAAGCTGAAGTTCGCCTGTACGACAACCTTTTTACCCTGCGGGATATGTCTGAAATGGAAGAAGGCAAGACTTTCAGGGATTATTTGAATCCCGGTTCCCTGGAGGTCCTGGGCAACTGCTTCGTAGAGCCCAGCCTCGCAAAATCTGCCCCGCTCGACACGTTCCAGTTTTTGCGGCAGGGGTATTTCTGCGCGGATCCCGATTCCACACCGGAAAAGCCGGTTTTCAACCGCACTGTTGCCCTGAAGGATTCCTGGGCGAAGGTGGTGCGGAAAGACCAGGCAGAATGAGGAACGGGAGGGGAAAATCCCCTCCCGTTTTTACAGCGTCAGCTGCTTCCTGTCCTCCGGCACCGTTTCTCCTTTGACATTCTTTGCTTTCCCTCCGCCGATTCTTTCGCCCTTTTCTCCTGCCTTCACCTTGACTGCCGGGTGCTGTTCCGATGGTTTGAATAGTGCCGTCAGAAGTACCGGGAGGCATGAGTAATTCTGTTTCTTCGGCAGTTCGGCCATGGCGAAAAAGTGGTTGGAATTCTCCCTGACCGTCACGGCGGACTTATTGTTTCCTGCCCCTGAGAACCACGGAAGCCGGATGTCCGGGTAAATCCTGGAACCCGGAGGAAGGCTGGTTTCTCCCCGGATGTGGAGCTTAAGTCCCCTGACCGCTATTTCCCTGGGCTCCAGTGCGGAGAAAAGGGATGCCTGGGCCGATGAGGAGGGAACGGCAGGGATGATTGCGAAAAGAAGCAGCGCGGTCAAAAATAGTATTTTCCTCATGGGAATACCTCCATGAAGAATTGGACTCTCCCTGTTGTTCGTTCCGATTCGAAAGAAGGAAAGGGACCTGTTTTTCCGGAGAGGAAAAGATCATTCTCCTTCTATTTACGGAGAAGTGCTGAGAGGCAGGAAGAAGAGAAGTGCTACAATAAAACCGGCATATTACGCGGTTCCCTATGGGAAATCTTCGGAAATGCACGGAGGAGGTTCGCCCGATATGGCTGAATACAGTGAAAAGGTTTTTTCTCCCAACGGAGAGAACAACGGAAGAAAATGCCCTGAGTGCGGCGAAGAGGTGAACAGAAAGTTCAGATTCTGTCCGGCCTGCGGAACGTCAATTCCTGACATGGCGGTCCAGGAACCGTTGCATCCCCGAATGGCCGTTCCCAGGCAGGAACACCCCTCACCCAGGGAGAAATCCTTTCCACGACAGGAGGAAAAACCTGCGGATACCGGGAGTGAACCGGACCAGGGGAGGCGATTCCGTTCAAACGCGGAGAGGACGGAGGCAAGTTTTCGGGAGTTCAATGCCGTGGCCCGGTCAAGACGCCGGAGGGACGACAGGAAGAGCGCTCTTCCCCTCATTTTTATACTCCTTGTTTTTTTAGTCTCCATTGGCGGCGGAGTCTACTGGTTCCTGAGACAGGCGGACGAGTTGCCCTGGGACAGCGCGGTGGTGCAGAAACCGGAAAAAACGGATCAGGTCCTTCCCGATTCCTCATCTGCTGATCCTGCTTCATCGGCAGCGGATCCGGCGAAAGCAAATCTTCAGGGGACCCCTTCGGATTCCCAGGGAAATAAGGAGCAGCCCTCTCAACCCCAGGCTGCGAACCCTGATTCTGCCGCATCGGCAGTTCCGGAAGGAATTCCAGGGATCACGGCCCCGACAAGGGGGGTAGTGATTGGGTCGAGCGTCAACCTCCGCGGTTCTCACACCATCGAAAGCCCGGTGGTGGGGAGGGTTTCCGCCGGAAACAGGGTTGACGTTTCAGAGTCGTGGACTCCCGACGACAGCGCCGAGGCTGTTACCCTTGCTGACGTGGAACTTACCGGGCCTGACGGGAAAAAACGAAAGGCGGCACGGGGGAGGGGCGTGACTGTTACGAGCCTTCCCGACGCTTCAGGCATGGTCACGGTCATTCTGCCGGAGGACAAGAATAAGGTGGTCTACAGGGTTGCATCCAAATCACTCAGCGACCCACAGGCCTGGCCCTGGTACAGGATCAAGCCCCAGGGCGGGAAGAAGGAGGGCTGGATCTTCGGTAAGTTCCTCACAGTCCTGGATCCTCGTGAAGAGGCCCTCTCGGCCCTTTTCCTCGACAGTGCCCTGACCTCCTACGGTACAACGAAGGAGCAGGTCCGGGAAGTCCTGGGAAAACCCAAAAAATCGTCTGACCGCAAAGTCAAGACTCCCCAGGGGGAAGGAATCGAAACGACCCTCACCTTTGACGGCGGAACCTTCGTACTCTACGATGGCGCGGGAGGCCCTGACGTGAAGAAGATTACGCTCACGTCAGCGAAGCACCCTCTTGACGGAGGCCTGGCTGTGGGCATGGAACGGCGGCAGGTCCTCTCTATCCTTGGATATCCGAATGATCTGGTAAAGGGAGAAGAAGTGTACCGTGCAAACAAGACCTCGGGAATCAGGATCAGGTACGAAAACTACAGGGTAAAATCCCTGACACTCGGGGGGATCAATTGACCGATCTATCGAGAATGGCCGTCCCGCCTGTTCCCGGCACTTCCTTTTTCCCGGTGAACCGTGAGGAAATGGAGGAGAGAGGATGGGCGGGGCTTGATTTCCTGTTAATCACCGGCGATGCTTATGTGGATCACCCCAGTTTCGGCGGTGCAGTAATCGCTCGGGTCCTTGAGCGGAAGGGGTACCGCGTGGGTATTCTTCCCCAGCCGGAATGGAAGAGCCGGGATTCCTTTCTCTCAATGGGGCGCCCCCGTCTGGCCGCATTAGTGACGGCCGGGAATCTTGACTCCATGCTCAACAGGTTCACCGCCTCGAAGAAAAGCAGAAGCCAGGACAGCTACTCTCCCGGAGGAAAAGCAGGGTTGCGTCCCGACCGGGCGACAATTGTCTACAGCAGCAGGGTTCGTGAATGCTGGAAGGACATCCCTCTGATCATAGGAGGAGTTGAGGCCAGCCTCCGGCGTTTCGCTCATTATGACTACTGGTCAGACGAGGTCCGCCGATCCGTCCTCGTAGACAGCGGGGCGGATCTCCTCGTGTACGGAATGGGAGAAAAACAGATCGCCGAAATTGCCGCTCTTCTCGACCGAGGGGTGCCGGTGGAAAAAATCCGTTCCGTACGGGGGACCGTGTACCGTTCCGCGGACATCACCGGAGATGCAAAGACGGTGACTGTTCCATCGTGGGAGGAGGTCTCCTCGGACAGGAAAAAGTTCGCCGAGGCCTTCCGGCTCCAGTATCCAGAGCAGGATCCTTTCCACGGGAAAGCCGTCGCCCAGAAGTATGGGACCCTATGGACAGTACAGAACCCTCCCCCCCGTCCTCTCACCCGGGAGGAAATGGACGAGGTATATAGTTACCCCTATACCCGGACGTACCATCCCATGTATGAAAAAGACGGCGGCGTGCCTGCCATAGTTGAAGTCCGGTTCAGCCTCACGAGTCACAGAGGCTGTTTCGGGAGCTGTTCATTCTGTGCAATCCACTACCACCAGGGAAGGATCATCCAGTCGAGAAGCCATGAATCATTGGTTCAGGAAGCGACGCTTCTGACCTCTCTTCCCGATTTCAAGGGATACATTCACGATGTAGGAGGCCCCACGGCGAACTTCCGGGTTCCCTCCTGCGATGACCAGCTTATACGGGGTGCGTGCCGGAACCGCCAATGCCTCTTTCCCGCTCCATGCCCGAAGCTGAGGGCAGACCATAGTGACTATATCGAACTTCTCAGAAAACTTCGGGCCCTGCCGGGAGTAAAGAAGGTCTTCATTCGCTCGGGCATACGCTTCGATTATCTCCTTGCTGACAAAAAAACGTCTTTCCTCGAGGAACTCTGCGCTCATCACGTGAGCGGACAGCTCAAGGTCGCGCCGGAGCACGTGTCTCAGGAAGTTCTGTCGGTCATGGGAAAGCCGGGGTGCGAAGTCTATGAAAATTTTATGGAAGCGTACTCCGAGGTGAACAAAAAGCTGGGGAAAAAACAGTACCTTGTTCCGTATTTCATTTCCTCGCACCCCGGGGCCGAGTTGAAGGATGCTGTGCGGCTTGCGGAGTTCCTGCGTGATATCAGGTTCCAGCCCGAGCAGGTCCAGGATTTCATACCCACGCCGGGAAGCCTGTCCACCTGCATCTATTACACTGGGATCGATCCATTTTCGGGAAAGAAGGTTCATGTACCGAAGGACAGGAATGAGCGGAAAATGCAGCGGGCACTCCTGCAGTACCGGGAGCCGAAGAACAGGGAAACCGTAATCCAGGCCCTGAAGGCTGCAGGGAGGCCGGATCTCATCGGTGAAGGCCCCCGGTGTCTCGTCAGAGGTCAGCATAAAGAAGAACCCCGCCGGGGAAAGGAATCTTCACCGGCGGGGAGCATCGCGAAAAAAAAACGTGGGGGAGGAACTACGGCTTCTCCCCGGCAGGGAGTCGGCCGGAAAGAGCCCTCGCGAGGGCCGGGCCGGTCTCCGTCAGAAGGACGGCGGAAAGTATAAGAGCACAGCCTGCGGCCATCCTCGGGGTGAAGATTTCCCCCATGAAGAAAATCCCGGCAAGGGCACCGAATACAGACTCCAGACTCAGGATGATGGCCGTGTGTGTGGACGGCGTGAATTTTTGGGCGACATTCTGAACGGCGAACGCGAAGACCGTGCAAAACAACACGGTGAAGATTATGCTCCACAGAGCCGATCCTCCGCTGAAGCCGGGCCACGTCTCGAAGGCGAGGGCTGCGGGAAGGCTGAGAAACCCAACCATAAAAATCTGGATGATGGCCAGAACTACGGGATCGGTTTTTGATGCGAAGTGCTCAATGGCCAGGATGTGGCAGGCAAAGAAAACGGCACACACCAGGGTAAGGGTATCCCCCGGTCCTACTGCCAGGCCTTCCTGGACTGTCAGCAGGGCCATCCCCGCAAGGCAGATCACAGAGGCGGCAAAGGAAAGCAATCCGGGGAACATTTTCCTGAAGATCCATGAGAGCAGCGGAACGATGACAACGTAGGTGGCGGTGAGAAAAGCCTGCTTGCCCGGAGTGGTGTAGTTCAGGCCGAGAGTCTGGGTTGAAAATCCGAGAAAAAGAAAGGCTCCGATGATGACTCCGGCCTTCAGGTCATGGTAAGAGGCTGCTGCGAGTTTTTTCCGGAAAAAGACAGCCATGAGGACTGCTCCGGAGAAGAAGCGGAGAACGAGGAGCCAGAAGGTGGGATAGCTTTCAAGAGCGTCCTTCATTGCCACAAAGCCGAGTCCCCAGAAAAGGGCGACAAGCATGAGGGAAAAATCCGCAAGAAATGTTTTCATTCCCGAAGAAAGAACCATTATTTTCACTCCCGTTGATGATAGTAGGGGAGAGTATACCACTTTCCCCAGAGTTTTTTAAGAAAGTTTTTCACTCCGTTTACATTTTGTGAGGATATTAACTTTCATTTACAATGGATCGAACCGTAGTATAATGTATTCGATGTTTTTTTCCATCGGGTCTCCGGAAAACCATTCAGCAATTCCATTCAAATCAAGATGGGAGGTGGAGTATGTGTTCATTTTCGCAGTCTCCTTTCTGATGTACCTTCTTCTTGTCTGGTCAGGAGGGGCCATACCCATGATCGAAGTGCTTATTGCACTGATCCTGGCATCAGTTGTTACCATGGCCTTTCGCTCCTGGCACAAGGGAAGGAAAATCAGCATGAGGGGACTTGACCCAAAAAGGTGGTTCGGATTTTTCCACTACCTGTTTGGTCCCTTCGCAGTCGGGTTGGCCAAGGCCAACATCGATGTGGCGAAGAGGGTCATAACGGGGGATATCCGGCCTGGAATCGTCAAAGTGAACCCTGGCCTGACGAATGATGTCGCAAGGACCATGCTTGCGGATTCCATTACCCTTACCCCGGGAACACTCACCGTGGACGTTGACGACGAGGGTGCTTTCTACATCCACTGGATTTACGTGGTGGATGAAAATCCTACCGAGGAGCAGCTCTACGGATCATTTGGCCATTGGGCGAGGAGGTTGGCGGAGTGACAATCATGATCTTTACGTTCGCCGCGGCGCTGGTCGGCCTTCTGGCCATAGCAGTGCTCGGGCGACTCGTTGCCGGTCCCACCATTGCTGACAGGGCAGTGGCCCTGGACACGATGAACACGCTTGTGGTCGGGCTTATGATGATCCTGGCGGCGGTCTATGATTCTGTGGTAATGGTTGATATTGCCATAGTCTATGCCGCGCTTTCCTTCGTCGGGACCATGTTCATCGCCCGGTACATTGAAGGGGAGGTGTGAGGGAAGTGTTTCTAGTCGTCGGTATCCTCATCCTCATCGGCCTGTTTTTCAACTGCCTGGGGGCTTTTTCCCTTTACAGGTTCCCCGATGTCTACACAAGGCTTCATGGTGCCACGAAGTGCACAACCTTCGGGACGCTTTTCACCATGTTCGCAGTTGTCGCGTACTCTCTCGGCGAGCTTATATCAAAGGGAGAGGCCCGTTTCGGAGTCTTTATCATTCATGGTGCTGTGGCTGCTCTCGTCCTGCTGATCACCAACGCAACGGGGGCCCACGCCATCGCGCGTGCCGCCCACAGGAGCGGGATCCTTCCGGCCCGCGCCGTAGTTGACCGCCTGGAAGAAAAGGAAGAAGCAAAAGGGGGCATATCCAGATGAACACGACACTGCACCTGGCAGTTTTAGCTCTCCTCCTGCTCTCAGCCTTCTTCGCACTCTGGTTCAAAGACCTGATTTCATCGGTCATTTCCCTTGCCGCATTCAGCGTCATGACTGCCCTTGAATTCTACATCCTCCAGGCTCCCGACGTGGCCATAGCTGAGGCAGCCATCGGAGCCGGGCTGAGCACCACAATCTACATCATTGCCATCAGGGCCTGCGGAAAGGTCAAGAAGAGCGACGGAGGTAACGGAAGATGAAAAAAATGATTTTCATCGTCTCGGCGATCATTCTCGGAGCCATGGTTGTCGGAGCGGTAGATGCCATACGTCCCTTCGGCGAACCGGGTTCCGCTCCCATGGACGATCACTTCATCGCCAGCGCCCTGAAGGACAGGTCATCGGAGAACGTGGTGACCTCCATAGTTTTCGACTACAGGGGTTTTGACACCATCGGAGAAGCGGCGGTTCTCTTCACGGCCCTGTGCTCCATTACCGCCCTCTTCCGTGAAGGGAGGAAAAAGCTGTGAGGCCGCTTTCTGTCGTCGTCAGAACGGGCTGCGACCTTTTCGCCTGGTTCCTGGTCGTCTTTGGAGCAAGCGTCATAATCCACGGTGACGTTACCCCGGGAGGAGGTTTCCAGGGAGGAGCCGTTGTCGCGACATTTATCAGTCTTCTTCTCGTCGCCTACGGCGGGAAAAAAGTCTTTTCCTGGGTGAGACCCGGCATCTTCAACGGCATGCTCATTTTCGGGCTGATGTTGTTTTTCCTGCTCGGTCTCATGGGGTTCCCCAATTCGTTCTTCTATAACTTCATCGCCATTCCCCACGAAATCGTCAAGGCCACCGGACACGGAGTTATTCCGCCGTCGGGCACCATCGCCCTCATGGATATCGCGGTCGGCATTGAAGTGGCGGGAGCTCTTTCCATCATAGTGCTTTCTATGTTCAGAGGCATCCGGCTTTTCCGTGAGGGGCCTATGGAGGAGGAATCAGGCCATGATCGGTAACGCACCCTTTTTTGTCGTTGGAGTCCTCTTCCTCATGGGGCTCGTAAGCCTTTTCCTTTCGAAAAATCTCATTAAGATTGCCATTGCGATCAGTATCATCGGAAGTGCCGTCAACATATTTCTTGTATCTCTCGGGTACAGGGCGGGTGGAACTATTCCCGTGCATTTTCTCGCCGGGGAGGGTACCACAATGGTCCTTCCCACTCCACAGGCAATGACGCTGACCGCTATCGTCATCGCCCTCGCGACCACGGCCCTTCTTCTTTCGCTTATCATGCTCGTATGGCGCCATTACGGAACCCTTGACGTTGACGAGATCCGGAGGTTGAGAGGATGAACTGGAACGAACATCTTCCCGCGCTGTTGCTGATTATTCCTCTCTTCGGCGCTTTCCTCGCGCCGATATGCTCTATGGGAGGAAAACTGGCCCGAAATATCCTGCTCGTGGCAGCGTCCTTCCTCACGCTGCTTGTCGCCTTCCTGCTCTGGAGGAGCGTCCTTGCCAGCGGGATTCAGTATTACGTCATGGGCGGCGAAAGCTTCAGGCTCGCCCTCCCGTCGGGAATGGCCCTTCCGGTGAGGATCATTCTCGAAGTGGATGCCTTCAGCGCCTTCATGGTGCTGTGCGGGGCCATCGCATCCTTTGCAGGTGCGCTCTTCTCAGTGAACTACATGAACAGGTTCTCCGGCCTGAGCCGTTTCGTCTCCCTCTACCTCCTCCTCACAACAGGTATGCTGGGAATGATGGTGACCGGCGACCTCTTCAACTTCTTCATCTTCATCGAGATTTCGTCCATAGCCTCCTTCGGCCTTATAGCCTTCTGGCGGGACAAACCGTCGGCCATCGAGGCAAGCTTCAAGTATGCCCTGATCTCACAGGTTGGCTCCATGCTTATCCTCATCGCCGCAGGCTCTCTTTACGGTAAGTACAACATGCTGAACATGGCGGCCCTCGGCGGCGCTCTCACCATGGGCACCATGGAAAAACTCGCCCTTGTCTTTCTGGTAGGCTCCCTGGCCATGAAATGCGGCACCTTCCCCATGCACATGTGGCTTCCGGACGCCTATGCGGAAGCTCCAACAGGAGTGACCTGCCTCCTGGTGGCGGTGAGCCAGGCATCTCTGTACGGCCTGATGAGAGTCTGCTTCTCCATTTATGGGGCAGCCATGGGAAGCACTTTTGTACCGTGGATGATCATCATCTTCGGGCTCGCTTCCATGTTCTTCGGTGTTTCCATGGCTGTGGTGCAGCATGAGATCAAGAGACTGATGGGATACCATTCAGTTTCCCAGGTCGGTTATATGCTCCTTGGTCTCGGTGTGGGCATGCTCGTCCTCGGGGACGCCCGCGGCATGGCTGATTTCGGTTTTACCGCAATAAAGGGCGGCGTGTTCCATATCTTCAACTACACCATGTACAAGGGACTCCTGTTCCTGACTGCCGGTGCACTCTACTATGCCACGGGCAAACGGGATCTCAATGAAATGGGAGGACTAGCCAGGAGAATGCCTTATACAACCTTCATGTTTGTCATTGCCGCAGCGGCCATCTCCGGACTTCCTCCGTTCAACGGTTTTGTTTCCAAGCTGCTCATCTACGAGTCATCCTTCGCCGTCCACCCGGTCCTCGCGGTGGTAGCCCTCGTGACGTCGGTCCTGACCCTTGCCTCTTTTGTTAAGGTGTTCCAGACAGCGTTCCTGGGTCCCGAGAAGAACTGCCTTGCCAATGTGCAGGAGGTTCCCCCGGCGATGCTCATGGGAATGGTTGTGCTGACAGCTGCCATTCTTGCCGCAACCCTGTTCCCTTCGTGGACTCTTTCAAACCTCGTGGAGCCTGCGGCCAGGGCTCTCGTTGACCAGAGCGGATACATCGGCGCCATCATGGGAGGTGGAATGTGATGGGAAAGGTCTACACAGGATTCGGCTACTGGGACGTAGGAGCCTGGATTCTCTTTTTCGCCGTCGCAGCCTTCTACATTCTCTGGCTGCGCGCCCAGGGCAGATCTGATTACAAAAAAGGGACCGACCAGGATGAAATTTACTGGTCGGGGAATGAAGTTCCCGAAGACGGGGCAGAAATCACCGTTCCTGCTTCCTCCGCATACTGGGGCTTCAGAAAAGCCCTCGAACCGTTTTATAAAGGGCTTATCGGAATGCACACAGGCATAGCGACCGATATGGTGGGGTATTATGTCCTCTCCGTCGCTTTTCTAGCCGTGTTCGTTCTGATCGTGTAGGGAGGTCGGCCCCATGTTGAAGCTGGAGAAGTATCTGGAAATCTTCCCGAAATCGCTGTGGGTTACCACCTGCAATTCCGGTTCGTGCAACGGCTGTGACATTGAAATCGTGGCCACCATAAGCCCCAGGTATGATATTGAACGCCTGGGCATGAAGCTGGTAGGAACACCCCGGCATGCCGACGTGCTTATTGTCACGGGTCCTGTGACAAAGTACATGAAGGAGAGACTCCTTCGGATCTACAACCAGATGCCCGATCCAAAGGCTGTTGTGGTGGTGGGTAACTGTGGAGCTTCGGGAGACGTTTTTTACAAATCCTACAATCTTGAGGGCCCGGTGGACCGGATCATTCCTGTGGACGTCTACGTTCATGGGTGCCCGCCCCGGCCCGAGGCGATCATCGAAGGCGTTGCCAAGGCGGTTCTGAAACTTGAACGCCTCAGGGGTGACCTTCAGAAAGCTGGTGAGGGGCAATAATGAGTTTTCCGATTAAATCTGCCGATAACGTCAATGTAGCCAAAGCCCCGGCTGAAGTTGCAGACAGGCTCCGTGCCCTTTTCGGCGATGGTGCCGTCCTCGAGGTCAGAGAACGGAAGGCGGGGAAGGACAATATTGTTGGGCACCATGACATTTGGGCCAAGGTTGAAAAAGACCGTTTCCTTGACTTCGTGGACACTCTTGCCGAGTTTGATTTTCCCCATTTTCACATTATTTCCGGGAACGATGACGGTGATGTGGTGACCCTTTACTATCACTTCTCCCTTTTCCAGGTTGCCGGCAGGTGCAACCGTATTGCCGTTGCGGTTGCCGTTCCGGTGGACAAAAAGGACCTCGTTATGCCGTCCCTTTTCTCCCGGATTCCCGGTGTGGAGTACAGCGAGCGTGAGACCCGCGAAATGTTCGGAGTTGATTTCGACGGCCTGCCGAACAAGGCTCTCGTCTTTCTTCCCGAAAACTGGGACGAGTCCATAAAGCCATGGCGCAGGGACGAGACCGGGCCTTCCGCGAACGACGTGCGGGAGCTTTCCTAGGAGGATAAGTCATGGAGAAAAAATATAAAGTTCCCATAGGCCCGGTGCATGTCGGCCTGAAAGAACCCATTACCGCCTGGCTGGATCTTGAGGGCGAAAAGATCGTGGGCGCCACGGTCCGTCCCGGGGCCATACACAGGGGAATCGAATTCATGGCCAGGGACCGGAACCCGATCCAGGTTATCTATCTTTCAGAGCGCATCTGCGGCATCTGTTCCTTCAGCCACGTGACCGCGTTCCTCCGGGCGGTGGAGGATGCAGCCTCTGTTCCGGTGCCGCCAAGGGCTCAGTACATCCGCTCTCTTGTTCTTGAACTTGAGAGGCTTCATTCCCACATGCTCTGGGCCGGCGTAGCGTGCTATACCATCGGTTTCGATTCCGCCTTCCACCTTGGAATGGCATTGCGGGAAAAGGTCATGGACGTGCTCGAAGTCCTTTCCGGCAACCGGGTGAACTACGGAGTGGCAACCGTGGGCGGTGTCCGGTGGGATGTCACCCCCGAGCTCGCGAAGACTGTGAAGCAGATGGTGAAGTACTACAAGCAGGAATTCGCTCCCTTCTACGATGTTGTCACCGCAGACCCCATCGCCAAGGCAAGGCTGCGGGACGTGGGCGTCCTTACATACGAGGAAGCAATCCGCTACAGCGCCGTTGGACCGACTGTCAGGGCAAGCGGCGTCAGGAGCGACCTCAGGGAGAGCTCTCCCTACGAAGCCTACGGCGATTTCGCCGTGCGGGCCGTGGTTCCCCAGGATTACTACGGAAAGGCCTACGGCGACGTGTTCGACCGATTCCTTGTCCGTGTCCACGAGGTATACCAGTCCCTCGACATCATCGACAAGATCATGGCGGGGCTTCCTGAAGGGGACATCATGTGGGAGAAGAACCTCAACAAGGTTCTCGCTTTCCTCAAAAAAGCTGAGGGCACAGGCTGGGCCTCCATCGAGGCTCCCAGGGGAGACGACACTCACGTGGTCCACCTCAAGGGCGGAGACGAAAACGTGACATGGTGGAAAGTTCGGGCCCCGACATACGCCAACGCCGTTTCATGGCCTCTCATGTTCCGGAACAACGAACTTGCGGATGCCCCGCTCATCATCAACAGCATCGACCCCTGCATTTCCTGCATGGAGCGTATGCTGACAACGGACAGCTCCACGGGAGCCCGGAAAGTGGTCACCCGGGCTGAACTGCTGGAAAAGTGCAGAGAGAAAACAAGGAGGCTGATGCAGAATGGTCATCGTTAGCCTTATTATGCGCCTCATTGCGGGCGCAGCGCTTATGATTCTGGTCGCCGCCCTTGCGTTCCTCTTCGAAGGGGTGGATCGTGTGGTCCATGCCAGGATGCAGCGCAGGATCGGGCCTCCCTTCTATCAGCCCTTTCTTGACCTTGTGAAGCTTTTAGGCAAGGAAAACATTGTTCCCCGAAGGGCCGTGCCCTGGGCTTTCAACGGTGCACCATGGATTGCCGCCGCCACTATGCTGCTTGTGTTTCTCTACATTCCAATAGGGTCCCTCCCTCCCATCCTCGGAGGTGAAGGAGACATGATCCTCATCATCTATCTGCTTGGCCTGTCCGGCGTTGCCATGGCGGTGGGAGGGTTTGCCAGCGGAAACCCCATCGCCAACGTGGGCGCACAGCGGGAAATGATCCTTATGATGAGCTATGAGCTTCCTCTGGCAGTTGTGGTAACCACTCTGGCTTATGTTGCCTACAAAACAGGCATGCCGGGTGAACCCTTCAGCCTGGAGACCTTTGCCGGAATGTCCGTGTGGGGCGTCATGGGCAAAGTGGGGTTCCTGGGCATTCTCTGCCTCTTCCTGGCTCTTGTTCTTGTGGTTCCGGGCGAAACGGGCAAGGGACCCATGGACATCCCCGAGGCGAAAACGGAAATACTTGAAGGACTTATCATCGAGTATTCCGGCACAAACCTCGCTATGTTCAAGATAACCTTTGCCCTGAGAGCAACCGCCATGGCAGCCATTATCGTGACTATTTTCTTCCCCTGGTCTCTCGGGTCCTTCCTTGGCTTCGGGAGCGTTTTCCTCTATGCCCTTGATTTCCTCTGGTTCTGGGTGAAGGTCTTCGTGGTGCAGATCATCTTCGTCACCTTTATGCGGACTGCTTTTGGCCGGTTCAAGATCTGGCAGGCCTCCGAATTCTACCTGATCAAGGTTGCGGGTCTTTCCCTTGCGGGAATGATTCTTGCTTCCCTGGGTCTGGTACTATAGAAAGGGGGAGGAGACTATGCTGAACCGAATGGCGCTTTTTTTGCTCCGGCAGGTCTGTGAAAAAACAGTCACCAACCCTTTCCCCGCTTCGGCCATGCCCGACTCGCTGACGGAGGTACTGCAGGCCGCTCAGGAGGGGACGATTGAACTCAACCCGCCGGTTGAAACGGGGGAGAGGTTTCGCGGCAGGCTGAATTATGACAAGTCTGCATGCATCGGGTGCAAGCTCTGCATCAAGGTGTGCCCGGCAAATGCAACTGAATATCTTCCCGAAGAAAAAAAGATCCAGATTCACAACGACCGCTGCTGCTTCTGTGCCCAGTGCACCGAGATCTGCCCGGTGAAATGTCTCACCATGTCGTCGGAATACCTCATCTCTTCCTATGACAGAAAGGTACAGATCACCACAGATACTGGCAAGCCTGAACCAAAGGCAGGAGCTGCGGAAGGGCCGCAGAAAAAGACGGTGTACAGGATCATGTCCGATAAGTGCATCGGCTGTACGAAATGCGCAAGAAACTGTCCCGTCGGTTGTATTTCAGGCAAAGTAAAAGAAGTCCACCATATCGACGAATCGGCATGCATCGGGTGCGGGAAATGCGCTGAAGGCTGTCCGAAGGATGCCATCGAGGCTGTGGAAATCGACGTTCCGGAGGCAGGGGAGGCGAAATAGCAGCCCTGCTTCCGGACAATATAAAAAGACAAGACTGGCCGGAAGAAAATTCCGGCCAGTCTTGTCTTAGGAAGAGGTTCTACCCGGCTGTCTCTGTGAATCCGAAATGGGCGAGGCGTCTCCGGCTTTCATCCCGCCCGAGGTGTTCCGCCACCTCGAAGACTCCGGGGCTGACTTTCATACCGGTGAGGGCCATCCTCAGGGGCATGGCGATGTCCTTCATCTTGACTGAGTGTTCTTCGCTCCACCTGCGGGTAAACTCTTCCAGGGGAGGCGCTTTCCATTCGGGAAGGGCGAGGAGTTCCCCGTAAAATTTCCGGAGGATCTCCTTTCTCGCATCGTCCACGTCCGAACCGTCGTACCTTGCCTTTACCGCGTCAAAGGTGACAAAATAATCCGAGTACCCCGCAGCCTCTTTCGCCGTCTGTCCCCTTCCGCAGAGGACCACGAGTGACTGGGCCAGATATTCCCTGGAATGATCGTCCACGGGAAGGCCCATCTCTCTCCAGAAGGGTTCCACCAGCTCGAGTCTCGCGTAGGGGGGGAGGCGCTTCAGGTGCTCCTGGTTGATGAAGTTGAGTTTTTCCATGTCAAACACGGCGGCCCGTTTCGTCACCCTGGAAAGCTCGAAAAGTTCCACGGCTTCGTCCCGGCTGAAAATCTCGTTGTTTTCCCCGGCGGACCAGCCGAGCAGGGCGAGGAAATTGAAGACAGAGTCCGGCATGTAGCCCATGTCACGGAACTCGTAGACGCTGGTTGCCCCATGGCGCTTGGAGAGTTTTTTCTTGTCCTTCCCGAGGATCATGGGAAGGTGACCGAAAGCGGGGTAGTCCCATCCGAGGGCGTCATAGATAAGGAGCTGCTTGGGAGTGTTGGAGATATGGTCCTCTCCCCTGATGACGTGGGTAATTCCCATGCAGTGGTCGTCGATGACGACAGCGTAGTTGTAGGTCGGCATGCCGTCGCTTTTTATGAGCACCGTATCCTTCAGGGTCTCGCTCATGACTTCGATATGGCCGTAGACCACGTCGTCGAAGGCAAGCTTCACGCCTTCGGGGTTTTTGAAGATGACGGCGTCTCCTTCCCTGTAGGCCTTTCCTTCGGCAACGAGCTGGTCTGCATACTTGTGGTACAGGGGAAGCCGCTCGGACTGCCTGTAGGGGCCGTAATCGCCCCCCGCGTCCGGGCCTTCGTCCCAGTCGAGGCCGAGCCAGCGCATGCCCGACATGATGGTTTCCTCGTATTCCTTTGTCGAACGCTCCCGGTCGGTGTCCTCGATCCTGAGAATGAACCTT
>CAZJAR010000030.1:0-23983 GCA_964543785.1 uncultured Synergistaceae bacterium
CGTCGGCAGGTTTGGTCCACTCAGGAACGTCGGCAAAGGAAACGGCGTATTTCCCCGTGGGGATGTTCTCAATTACGTGGCCGCTGTCGTAAGCCTTTCCGTCGAAGGTCCACTTCGCTTCCTTCGGGCCGTCGATCTTCACGGAGAGGGAGCCCACGTGGCGGACATATTTTCCTTCCAGGGATGACGCTCCGTCCTTAACTATGGTGACTTCGGCATCCGAGGGCTTTGACCACTCCGGAACGTCGGCAAAGGAAACGGCGTATTTCCCTGTGGGCACGTTCTCCACCACATGGCCGCTGTCGTAGGTTTTTCCGTCAAAAGTCCACTTCGCTTCCTTCGGTCCTGCGATTGTAACAGTGACTGAGCCGGTCTCCTGGGGAACAACATCCGGAGACTGAACTGCCGGGGAATCACCTCCACCTGCAGCTGGAACGACCTGGGCTGCCCCAGCCGCCGCCGGGATGTCCGGACTTGCCTCTTCAGCAGAAAGAGGCACCGCCTGGAATACCCCGCCCAATACGATCAGTGCTGCCACCAGGAAAAATAACGGCCTCGGAAAAACAACGCGCAATGGATGGAGAAAACGCATTCTCACTGCAAACCACCTCCGGATTCGAATGGTATGTGACTGGTCCGCCTTTCGGAGCGCCAATAAGAGCATTAAAAACAGTTCTTCCAGACCCCGATTATCCAACGAGGAAACCGAATACTTCCCGCACGTACCGAAAGAACGGGGGAGAAAACGGACGGGCCGGGAGTAAGACCCATCGTGATGAAGTATAGTGCATCCCCCGATTTCGTCAATATTTCAAGAAAAGAGAGATAAAATCCCAAAAAAACGCTTATCATCCCCGGGAACCCCACCGACCTTGAACTGAAAAAACGGTCGACGAACACTCAACACAGATTTAGACAGCGATTTCCGTCCTGCTCTGCCTCTGCGCACCATTGCCCTTTTCCTTGCCGGCCTGTCCCGCCCTGTTTCCTGCTTTAATTTTAACCGAAATGAAAGAAATGGAAAAGTTCAGAGCAGCTTCTCCGCCTTCTGGACATAAATCTCAACCCCGGTCTGAAGTACATAATCATCCGTGAGAAAGTACCGGAATTTCTCCTTCAATGGGGTCAGCATTTCATCCCGGCAGAGGAACTGCACCGCCCAGTTCTTTCCGGGAAAAACGCCATCGTCCCATCGGGTGCCGCTCCCCGCGTTGTCCTTCCGAAGGACATTCCTCCAGACTGAGTAGGAGGAAATGCCTATGGAATCGAGAATTTCGGTGATTTCCCGCCCCAGCATTTCACCGGCGTGAATCCAGATCATGTTCATCAGTTGCTCACCGCCTTCCTGAATCTTGCTCTTTTTCTCAATTTTTCCTCAAAAAGGCTGTAGATTACCGGAACAAGCACGAGGGTGACAAGAGTTGAGATCATGAGCCCCCCCATGACGGAGACAGCGAGGGGTTTCCACAGTTCCGCCCCCTGGGCCCCGCTCATCGCCATGGGGAGCATGCCGAAAAAGGTGGTTAGAGTGGTCATGAGGACAGGGCGGAGTCTCCGCCCCCCGGCACTGACCAGAGCTTCCCGAAGAGGAGTCCCTCTGGCGCGGAGCAGGTTGACATAGTCCACAAGCACGATGGCATTGTTTACCACGATGCCGACCAGCATAACGATTCCCAGAAGCCCCTGGAGAGAAAGATAAAGCCCCGACAGCAGGTAGGCAAAAGCTACACCGGTAAGGGCAAACGGAATGCTGAACATGATGACCAAGGGGTCCAGGTAAGCCTCATACTGCCCCGCCATCACCATGTACACCAGGATGATGCCGAGGAGGACAAGGAGGGACATCTGGCGGAACGCGTCACCCTGCTCCCGGACCTGGCCGCCGAATTCGACAGTGACGGTCGAAGGGATATCCATCTTCTCGACGGCTGCACGGGCGTCCTTCGTAACCTCTCCGAGGGAACGCCCGTGGACGTTAGCCTCCACGACCACGTAGCGCTGCTTGTTTTTTCTCTGGATTTCCGCCGGCCCGGAAGTATCCCGGTACGACGCGACAGTGGAAAGACGCACCATCCTGCCTGAGGCTGAAGGGACCATGAGGCGCCCGAAAATTTCCCTGGAGCTGCGCTGTTCTTCCCGGAGCCGGAAGCGGATGGGATAGTCGTCCTCTCCCTCCCAGTAGCTCTCCTCCGTCTCATGGCCGTAGAAGTAGGTTCTGAGTGTTCCCGCCACAGCAAAAGTGTTCACTCCGAGGAGGGAGGCTTTTTCCCGGTCCACGTCTACCCAGATTTCCGGCCTGTTCTGCTTCTGGCTCAGGCTGACGTCAACTGTGCCCGGGATTGTGCGGAGGACATCACCAATCCGGCTGGAAAGCCGGACAACCTGGTCGAGATCATCGCCGAAGACTTCGATATTCAGGGGTTTTGATCCGAGGAACATGGATTTGATGGGCGATGTTACCAGGACGTTCAGCTTTTCTATCCCCGGCTGCTGGCGAAGCCACTTCCGAAGTGATTCCCCAACCTCGAAGGCGGTTCGTTTTCGGAGACTTTTGTCCACCAGCTTGAGGCCCACGTTGCCGATGTTCGGCCCCGCCTGCTGTCCTGCGGCGACAGCGAATCCCTTCTCATCCCTGCCGTCGTACCCAAAGATATTCGTTGCCTCGGGCACGGTCTTCCGGGCATATTCGATGGTACGAAGGACGAGACTGTCGGTTGCCTCAACTCCCGTTCCCTCGGGAAGAGTCATGGTGATGGTGATTTCTCCAGTGTCCGGGTCAGGGGAGAGTTCAGTCCCGATGAACCGGAATCCTGCAAAAGTGAGCCCCAGGAGCAGCAGGGCGGCAAGAATTATCATTTTCCGGTTGTCCAGGGACCATTCAAGCAGGCCCTCATATTCTCTTTCGAGCCAGCTGATGAAGGCGTCGGTGAAATGATGGAGGCGAAGACGGTCTTCATCCCGGCGGAAGAAAAAGCTGCCCATCATGGGGATAAAGGTAAGGCTCACGAAAAGGGACGCCGTCACAGCCGCCACCATGACCACCGTGAGAGAGGAGAAGAAGACTCCCACGAGACCCCGGATGAAGGCGAGGGGAAGAAGCACCACCACCGTGGTGAGGGTTGAGGCCACAAGGGCGGACTGGACTTCCGCCGTGCCGGTGACGCAGGCTACGGATCTCCGGGCGCCCTTTTCGATATGGTACACCACCTGGTCGGTGGAGACGATGCAGTTGTCCACCACCATTCCGCTGGCCATGGCCAGGGCGGAGAGAGTGAAGATGTTGATGGTGTAGTCCAGTTCACCCATGAAGATGAAGGTGATTATCAGGGAGAAGGGTATTGCCCCGCAGACAATGAGTGAAGCGGAGAGACGCTTGAGGAATATCCAGGTTACGGCGAATACCAGGATCACTCCGGCCAGAAGCGATCCCGTCAGGTTGTTGATGGAGTTGAGGATGAACTCTGAGGTGTTCATGCCGATGTGATAGTCCACGTCCGAGGGGAACTCCTTCTCTTTCAGCTCTTCCAGGCGACGGAGCACCGCGCGTGAAACTTCTACGGTGTTGGCGTCGCTGGTCTTGAGGACTGCCATGATGACGGCATCCCGGTCGAAATGGTAGCCCCTGAGGTCCCGGTCCTTGTAGGTATCGTCCACTTCCGCCACGTCTGCAAGGTGGACGGGCCGGCCGCCGGATACGCCCACAACGGTACGGCCTATTTCCTCCACGGAGGTGTAGCGTCCTGGAATGCGGACATAGTACTCTGTCTGCCCCTGTTTCAGGGAGCCTGCCGGTATGTTGAGGTTCTCCCTCTCCACTGCGGCAATGACCGATGCGACAGGCATACCGAAGGCCTCCACCTTTTCCGCGTCGATACGCACCTGGATCTCCCGCTGCTCGCCTCCATAGACCAGCACCTGGCCGACCCCCGGAATCCGTGAGAGGTTCTCCACCACTGTATTGCTGACAAAATGGTGAAGTCCTTCCCATGACCGTTCGGCTGTGAATGAAAGGGTGAGAAAGGGAATGGTGCCCGAAGTTATCCTGAGGAGGATAGGCTCCTCGGCATCACCCGGGAGATCTCTCCTGGCGAAATTTACCGAGTCCCGTATATCACCCATCTTCACGTCGAGGTCTACACCCCATTTGAATTTAACTGACACCACGGCGACGTTGTCAAGTGATTTGGAAAAAATGGTGTCAACTCCCTCTATGAGGGAGACCTTGTCCTCCACTATCTTGGTGACACGCTGTTCTACATCGCTTGCGGAGGCGCCGGGCCACGTGACGAGGACATTCACCACGGGAGGCTCGATATTTGGGAGCAGATCCAGCTTGAGGCCGAAGAAAACGATTCCTCCCACGAGAATGACCGCCAGAAAGACCATGAGCATGGATACTCTGCGGTTGACGGAGAGTTCCGGGAGATTCATTTATGGGCCGCCTTCACGGGTGTGCCGTCCCTGAGCTTTTCAGACCTGGTGGCGATCACAGCTTCATCCATCCCAAGGCCGGAAAGGACTTCCAGGAAATTTTCCCTTTCGGAACCTGTCGCAATGATTCTCAGCCTTGCCAGGCCGTCGGTGACCACGTAGCATACAGATTCTCCCGTGCCCGCCATTCTGCCCACGGCTTCGAGGGGAAGGCCGGCCCCCTCACGGGCACCGGTCAAAATGGTCACCCGGGCGTACATCCCCGGAATGAGAGAGCCTTCCGGAGACAGAAGGACATCCACCCTTCCGGTTCGGGTAACGGGGTCCAGTGAGGGGTGAACCCTGGATACGGCTGCCTCGAACTGCTTTCCGGGAAGGGCGTCCACAGTGACGAGCGCCTTCTGCCCTTCCTTCACACGGGGAAAGAGGCGTTCGGGAACGGTCCCCGACGCTTTCACTTTCCCCCTGCGGGCCAGTATGAAGGCGGGCGTCTGCGAGACTGTGTCCCCCGGGTCTATGTTCCGGGTGAGGACCACCCCGGAAATGGGTGCGGTGATGGTGTGGTATCCCCGCAGAATTTTCAGCTGGTTCAGTGCCGCCCGTGCCTCCTGAACCTGACGGACGGCCATCCTGGCCTCTCCCCGGGCCCGGTCGAACTGCTGCCGGCTTACCACCTGCTCTCCGTAGAGAGAAGATATGCGTTCGAAGTCAGCGGCGACGGTGGAAGAATAGCTCGAAGCACGGCCTAGAGCCGCCCCGGCCTGGAGAATCTGCTGGCGGAGCAGGCTGTCATCCACCTCGGCGAGAGGATCCCCTTCCCTGACAGCATCCCCTTCCGCGACGAAAACCCGGAGGACTGTTTTCCCCGGCACCTTGCAGACTACTGCGGCTTGTTCCTCCGGCTCGATGCCGGCGGCGAAAGACACCGTGTCTTCAAAGGTCATGGACTTGAGAAAGACCGTTTCAACGGGAAGGACTTCATTGGCGGGAGCGCCGATTCCTGCGTTTTCCTTCTCGTGCCACCTGTAGATGATGAGTCCCCCGAAAAGGAAAATAAACAATAGAAGAGCGAGTATTTTTTTCATTCCGCCGCCTCCTGAAAAAAGGCTTTTCCTGTACTCCCCATGGCCCAGTCAATTTCGGCCCTTGATTTCTTCGAGTCGTACAGGCTTTCCACGAGCTGGTTCCTGGCATTCGCCAGGGCTAAGCCTGCGTCAAGCACGTCGATATTGGTTCCCACCTGGGCCACGTAACGCTTCATGGCCATGCGATAGTCCTCCTCGGCAGCTGCGACCATGGCCTTCCCCACATCGATCCTCCTGAGGGATGACTCGAAGTTCGTACGGGCGACAGAGATTTCGAGCTCGATCTGCCGCCGGAGATCCTCCGCCTGGTGGAGCAGCTCTTCCGCGGCGGCCTTCGCTTCCCTGGCCCGGGAGGACGACTCCCCGCCATCGAAGAAAGTCCAGGCAGCCTGGAGGGTAATCTTCCAGTCATCCATTTTTGAGGGGAAAAAGGTTTCATCCGCTCTGTAGACCTCACCCAAAAGGACGACCCGGGGCCCTCCCGAAGCCCTGGCCGCTTTCGCTGCAAGGAGAGCGGAATGCATGGCCTTGTCCAGGGCCCGCATTTCCGGACGGGAGGAGAACCCTTCCGCCACCGGATCGGGAGGAAGGGGCGGGAAATCCCCGGGATCAGCCTCCTCCGGCAGGGTCCATCCCGGCCTGAGGGATATTCCCGCTGCACGGGAAAGGCCATGCCAGGCCACGTCCACGGCGTTCATAGCCCGGATGCGGGCCAGCTCCGCCTCAGCGACGGAAACTTCAACCCGGAGGACCTCGTTTTTTGCCACCACGCCGTTCCGGAAGAGAGCCTGCACGTGCCGGAGGTGTTCCTTTGCCAGGTTGAGGGTGTCATCCGCCACGGAAAGCCTTCCGGCCGCCCGCCGCAGGTCATACCAGGCCGAAGTCACCGTCCATTCCACTCCCTGGGCGGTGCGCATCTCAGCCGCCTCGACGCCCTGAAGGGCAAGTCGCCGGGAGTCCACTGAATACCGAACGGCGCCGCCGCTGTAGATAAGCTGGCTCAGCGTAAGGGCAGCCTTCCATGTGGTCCGGAAACCGGCCTGGGCATACCCCGCCTGCTGCCCTCCGATAAACACGGGATGGAAGGGATCCTTGTCAGCCGTCTGGTAGAGAAGAGATACTCCAAGCTGCGGCAGCGCCGCAGCGGATGCCTGGTGTATCCGTTCACTTGCCTGGGCGATCCGCAGACGGCCTGCGGCCAGAGATGGGTTGTTTTCTGAGGCAAGAGAAAGAGCTTTTTCCAGGGAAAGAGGTTCCGCTCCATGCGCCCGTTGTCCCTGAAAAAGAATCACGAGAAGAAGAATGCCAAGGGTGAGAGTTTTACGGTTCATTGCCGATCCCTCCCAGAACAGAACAGATGAGAAACCTCCAGTTCCGCCTGGCTTCTTCCCTTGTAATCGTCAGCTCGATGTTGAGAATGATGCCGTTGAGGATGCCTACGAACATATTGACAAGGCCGCGGTGGCTGATTCCCCGCCGGGTAAGGATGTCACCGGGAAAAACAGCTTCAATGACCGAGATCACATCCTCGGTGATAGAGGCCCGGAGAGCGGTGACAAGCTCGATCATTTCCTCCCGGCCCCGCATGGCCTCGAGCTGCAGGTGGACAAAAAGAAGTCTGCAGACCGGATCTTCAGCGAAGAGATCGATAAGACGTTCTCCGCGGGTGAGGAAAAAATCCATGGCTTCTCCTGTCGGCAATTCGAGCCCGGGAGGAAGCACGATTTGCTTGAGCCTATCCGCCTCTTCAGACACCACCGCCTTGTACACTTCCCATTTGCCGGGGAAATACCAGTAGATAGCTCCCTTGCTGACTCCGGCGTTCCGCGTGATGTACTCCATGCTGGTACCGTAAAATCCTCTGGCGGCAAATCCTTCCCGAGCCGCCCTGAGGATAGCTTTTCGAGATTCTCTCGTTTCTTCAGCCATACCAATCCCTCCCGACCATACGGTAAAGGCAACTATACTCCATACCGAATGGTCGGTCAAGAAATCGCGAAAAAAAATAAGGGACAGGCCGCAGGCCTGTCCCTGGAAATACCGTACCGGTTGTCCGATTACCGCTTGGAGAACTGGCGAAGTCCCCGGGCGCCCTTCTGGCCGAACTTTTTCCGTTCCACCATGCGGGGATCCCTCGTAAGAAGTCCGCTCTTTTTCAGGACAGGGCGAAGCTCAGGATTGAGCTTCAGAAGAGCCCTGGCAATTCCGAGCCGAACCGCACCGGCCTGGCCCGTAAGTCCGCCGCCGGATGCGCGGACGAACACGTCAACCTTGCCCTCAAGGCCTGCAGATTTCAGAGGCTGTAAGGCGTTGAGCTGCCATGCCACTCTCGGAAAGTAGTCCTCCACTGTTCTCTCATTGACTTTAATCGTCCCGTCGCCGGGGCGAACCCGCACGCGAGCCAGGGCGCATTTTCTTCTTCCGGTTCCCCAGCAGTATGCTGTATTCTGCATCGAGTCTTTTCCCCCTCCTCGAAAATTACACTTCTATGGCAACGGGCCGCTGCGCCGCATGAGGGTGCTCCGGTCCCGCATACACTTTGAGCTTCCTGTGGAGCTTAAGGCGCGTCCGGGGAAGCATTCCCTTGACCACCCGCTCCATAAGCTGCACTGGCTTCTTGTCAATCATCTCGCCGTAGGTTGCGGAACGGAATCCGCCGAGATAGCCGGTATAATAGTGAACGGTGCTCTTGAGCCTTTTGTTGCCCGTGAGCTTCGCTTTTTCAGCGTTGATGATGATGACGAAATCGCCGCAGTCAACATGGGGAGTGTAGATTGGCTTGTTCTTCCCCATGAGGATCTTGGCGACCTGGGACGCGATACGGCCAAGAGGCTTGTCCGTGGCGTCGACGATATACCACTGGTGCTCGACCTTTTCTTTAACGGCCATAAAGGAACGACTGTCCGACATGGAATTTCCTCCTTCAATATCTTTCCGTTTCATTTTTCTATAGACAAAGATCACACAAACGCCGATGGAGGAAGCGCCGCCCAAAGCATCTCGGAGGACGTGGCAGGGGTCCCCGGGGCTTGCTTTCTCCGCCGACGCGGCGAAATGATGCACGGTTCAATATCAGTCTTTTATTTTACACGAACCAGCCGGTGATTTTCAATCCTTCCCGGCAATCTTCCTCTTTTTGCCACGGGCATCCCGTCAATCTCCTTGATGTCCATGGTCATGTCGATGGGGTTTGCGTGGGATATGTAACTCCCAACACCGAAAGAATCTGCCCCGGCCGCTGACAGTTCCCGTATCCGGTCCGGCGAAAGCCCTCCGGAGGCAATGATACGGACGTGTCTGAACCCCGCGAGGTCAAGACGATAACGTATTTCCCGGACGAGGTCCGGCGATACGCCCCCCCGCTCCCCCGGGGTATCCAGCCTTACAGCGGAGAGTTTAGGCCCAAGAGCTTCGGCAACCCGGAGGGTTTCCTCCGCTTCGTCCTTGAAGGTGTCCACAAGGACAATCCGCTGGTCATCTTCGGGCATGACTGCATCGTAATGCTTCGCCAGGGCAACAGTATCCCCTGCGAGGAGAACTGCCGCGTGGGGGACGGTACCCATTGGGTCGATGCCAGCGAGCCGGGCGCCAAGAATGCAGCTCGCTCCGCTGCAGCCGCCGACACGAACAGCGGTCCGCTCCATTACCGGGGCAACGGCGGGATGGACGTGCCTGGCACCGAAGCAGAGGACTGGCTTTCCGTCTGCGGCTTCAACACACTCCCTTGCTGCGGTTGCCCATGAGGAGGCGCTTGCAAGCATTCCCAGAAGGACGGTCTCAAAGATGCCGAATTCCCCGTAAGGGCCGGAAATCCTGAGAAGAACTTCCCTGGGCGAGAACGGATCTCCTTCCCGAAGGGCTTCCATTTCCAGGTTCCGCCCGCCGAGAAGAAGCATCACCTCATCGAGACCTGCGAAAACACCGCTCTTCCGTGCGAAAACCTCCGCAGTAACCGGTGCGGACAACCTCCCGGCATTCCTGAGGACATCCCGTGTCTTGACGAAGTACACGTCTGTTGTATAACCACCCAGAATTTCCTCGTGGGTGGCGGAATGAAGCCGTTTTTCCTCCACAGAGTAGTCCCGGACGTCCTTGAAACTATCCAGAGGCCCGGAAGTGCAGCGGCGGTTTCCGGAACAGGCGTTGTCCATGTCAGCCTAGTAGAGAACGAGAATGATGGATGTGACCATGAAGATACAGGTCAGGACTACAGTGATCTTCGAAAGTCCGGTGAAACGCTGCCACTGGTTTCCTCCGGCGTCGGCCTGTGTGCCCCCGCCGAAAATTCCGGAGAAACCGCCCTGTTTTCTCTGCTGCAGGAGCACGACACCTGAAAGGGCAATGCAGAGCAGTATGTGGACGATACCAAGAAAGGTCTTCACGCTGCGCACCTCCTAGAAATATGAACCAATTCCAGACAAAGAGTTATTCTATCATACATATACGGGAAAGGATATCCAGCAAACGGTATCCAGCCACGGACCTGTGGGAAATTTTTCTTTTCACCGCGTCAGGGATTTCTCCGAAGGTCCCTTCGTATCCCCTGGGGGAAAAAATTGGGTCATAGCCGAAACCACGATCACCCCTGGGGGTTCGGACGATTTCTCCCGGGCATTCTCCTTCGGTGACAATGCAGAATCCTTCAGAGGGAAAGAAGAGGGCAAATGCGGCGACGTACCGTCCATAGCGGTCGTCTTCGTCACCGAGGGCATCGATCAGCCATCGTATCCGTTCCTGGTCGTTTTCCGCCATGCGCGCTGAATGGATGCCCGGCTTCCAATCGAGAGCCCGAACCTCCACCCCGCTGTCATCAGCCAGGGACGGGAGCCCTGTGAGAAGAGCCCACGCTCTTGACTTGAGCCGGGCGTTTGCACAGTAGGTGGTTCCTGTCTCTTCCACATCGAGAGAGGCATGGTCCGGGCCAAAGAGGATGTCCACTCCCAGGGGGGAGAACAGGTCCGCCACCTCGGCGAATTTTCCCCGGTTGCCGCTCGCGAAGAGGAGTCCCTCAGGAAAAAGCTGTTTCGCCTTCAGCAATCTCGAGTGCCTCCATCTGGAGTTCAATGATTTTCGCCGTCCCTTTTCCGGCAAGGGCGAGGAGGCTTGAAAGATCCCCTGAAGTGAAGACGCCCCCTTCTCCCGTCCCCTGGATTTCTACGTACTCTCCACGGTGGTTCATCACCACGTTCATGTCCACGTCCGCAGTGCTGTCCTCCCCGTAACAAAGATCCAGAAGCGGCATTCCGTCCACCGTGCCCACACTGACCGCTGAAAGGAAAAACCTGAGAGGAAGTTCTGAAAAGGCACCATGCCCACGAAGGGAGCGGAGGGCGTCGAAAAGGGCGACAAATCCGCCTGAAACCGCGGCTGTCCTCGTTCCGCCATCGGCCTGAAGAACATCACAGTCCAGTATTATGGTCCTCTCGCCGAGGGATTGCATATCCACGCACGCCCGAAGAGACCGTCCGACGAGGCGCTGTATCTCCGTACTTCTTCCATCCGGACCGCCCCTGGAGGTAGAGCGGGAAACCCTGACCGATGTGGACCTGGGAAGCATGGCGTATTCTGCTGTTACCCATCCGCGGCCCGACCCCCTGAGAAAAGGGGGCACTTTCTCTTCCACGGTGGCAGTGCAGAGGACTTTCGTCTCGCCAAAAGAAGCGAGAACCGATCCTTCAGCGTAGCGGGTAAAATTCCTCTCGAAATATACCGCCCGAAGCTGGTCTTCCCGCCTGCCGTCAATACGAACCGACATGGAAAAAGTCCTTCATTGGGGGAGCTGCCAGGGGACCGTGAGGTCCACAGGCGCTCCGCCCGCGGAGACTTTTCCGTTGACCAGAAAACGGACTTTGGTCAGTGGCGAGAAGTTTTCCGTGATGGTTCGGACAACAGCTGTGATGAAGAGAGTACTTTCATTTCCTCCCATCTTTGAGAGAGATGCCGTGAAGGGTGAATTCAGGTTGAGAAAAAGAGTATCGCCGCTCCTGAAAACATTGAGCAGTTTTATATCGGAGGAAAACTTTCCCGTCAGGGCGAGTATTTTGGAGAAAATATGGCGAATATCATCCTCCATGATGCCGGAGAGGATCTCTGCTTTTTCCGAGGTGATGGCTCCTCCCTTCGGGAAAGAGACAGTAAAGGCCACTTTCCTGGCGTTCACACGGATCTCTGAGCTTTCGTTCTCGAGCACCCCCTGGGCTTCCCTGCGGTCTGAAACCACGTCCGGACGCATGAGAATATCCTTTTTATTGAGCATCCGCAGGGCAAGAGAAGTTCCCACGTACCCCGCAACAAAGCAGAAGACCACAACACCCATCCAGGCAATGATACGTATAAGAAGCGGAGCTTTTTTTGTTTCCGGCTCCTCTCCCCTTCGTCGTCTCACCGGCCGTCTTTCTTCCCGGTACTGAGGGATCGGTTCGTCTTCTTCAGGCTCCCTCCGCCTCACTTCAAAACCGTCGTCGTAATCATCGTATTTCCGCCCCATAATTGCATTCTCCTCCCTCGGTCAGAGTACCCGTCAGGGTCAATTGTTCGCAAGATATTGGGTAATTCCCTTGGCCAGCGAAGCGGCCATTTTTTCCTGGTATTTTTTGTCGCCGAGCATCCTGGCCTCGTTTCTTTCCGTCAGGAAGCCCGTCTCAATGAGGACTGCCGGCATAGCCGCTCCCCTGAGGACGAAGAAGGGAGCCTGGGCAACACGGCGCATCTTGATGCCGCCCCGGGATCCCTCATTGAAGAGATGCTCCGCAAAACCTGTGCTTTCGTTGATTTTTGCGTTCTGCTGCATATCTCCAAGGATGCTGAGCAGCATTTGCGTCTTCTTGTCGGCAGCCTTTGCAGACTCGCCATTGCTTCCTTCGGCTATTTCCCTGTTTTCTATGAGCGCAAGCTGCATTGCATCCTTGTCAGTAGGAAGAGCCATGAGATAAATTTCCATGCCGGTGGCATGCCGGCCGGGGGGAAGGGCGTTCGCATGGACGCTCACGAAAACGTCGGCGTTCCATTTATTGGCCAGGTCCGTTCTCTGCTGGAGGGTGAGATATACATCCTTCTCCCTTGTGAGCCGGACATCATAGCCCTCTTTTTTCAGTTTCGCGGCAAGCGTCCTGGAAATCGACAGGTTGACGTCCTTTTCACGGACACCGTTTGCGACTGCTCCGGGATCCTTTCCTCCATGCCCGGGATCGATTGCTACGATTTTCGGCCCCTTCTTGCGCCCCGGAGCACGGGCCGGAGACTGTGCCGCAGGGACTTGAGGCGCAGGCTCGGTTTTCGGGGACCGGGGTGTTTTCACCGAAGCGGGAGCGCTGTTCCTCGCGAAATCTATGACGATACGCGGTGGTCCCTCCAGGGGAATGATCTCCTTGAGGGAAAGGGAGGAAGAAAACTCGAGAACCAGCCGGTCGCCGAAGTTGACCGATGAAACCTTCACCTCGGGGTAGGGTGAAGTGATGTCCGGTGCTCCCGACTTCCCGA
Source organism: uncultured Synergistaceae bacterium (assembly GCA_964543785.1). Lineage (GTDB taxonomy): Bacteria > Synergistota > Synergistia > Synergistales > Aminobacteriaceae > Aminivibrio. The sequence goes on from CAZJAR010000030.1 coordinate 12,996, forward strand.
GAAAGAAGGATGTTTTGACAGCTCCCCTGTCCTGCTGTATATCCGGTGCTTTCGGTCCTTCGTAGTCCAGGACCGCCCGAATCTTGTCATCATCAATACCCCAGCGAAGGGCAGAAAGAACAGGTCCTCCAGGCGGTGAAGCCTGGGGTACGGGAACCTTGACTGCCGGACTTCCGGGACTGGGAGACGGACCCGATGGGCTGCCCGGATGCTGGGGTCCGCCCCAGCGGAGATTGCCTTCTTTTCCCGACCGGGAGAGAAGCCCGTTAAAGAGCTTCAGGGCCGAGCGGCTTTCAACAAGCCATTCCTTGCCGTCCTGAATGGTGGAGGCAGCCACCGGCACCAGTTCCGCATCAAGCCAGGCGGCGGCGGCGCCGGAAACGAGCTGGAGCTTGCTCCGCCCTGAGGAAACGATGAAGGTTTCTCCCTTTTCCGTGGTCTTGAGGCCGAGTATTCCAGCCATGCCCCTGGCGGAGACCATTACCGAGGATCCCCGTTTTTCGGCTGATACCTGCCCCGCAAGAGAAGCGCCTGAATAAAGATCCATCACGTCCGCACCCGATGCCGGAAGAACAGACAGTACAAGGACGATGAAAAACGCCAGGAGACTAGGACCCGGCTGCCGCAACATCACGTATCACCAGGGAACAGGCCCCGGTGCTCCCGTAAAAATGGAAATCACTCCCGACGAGGTCGACAGCATTCAGAAAATCCTTCAGGTTTCCCGCGATGGTCATCCCAGAAACCGCACCTCCCAGAGCGCCTCCCGAAATCGATGTTCCCTTGATCCCGAGGGAATACTCCCCGCTTACAGGGTTAATAGTATGAAGTCCCAGAAACTCTGTGACATAGATTCCGCTCCCCACCTGGAGAAGAAGATCCTCCGGCGTCCACTGTCCGGGAAGAAGAGAAAGATTGGAACAGTCCACGTCCGGGGTTCCGGATACTGACCGGCTTGCGTTTCCCGTGGAGTTCACGCCGTCGATGAGGGCATACTTGAGATTATAAAGCCATGCGGATACAACACCATCCGAAAGAAGGCGGGTCGTTTGGCACGGAACCCCTTCGCCGTCAAAGGGAGAAGAGCCCATGCCCCGGGGGAGAAGACCGTCATCCACCAGGGAAAGGGCAGGAGAAGCTGCCTGCTCCCCGAGTTTTCCCCTGAGGAAAGACTTATTCTTGTGAATGTTGGAAGCCAGGAAAAGCTCACCTATTACATCCACCAGCGACGCTGCGGCTTCGCCATCAACAACGAGGTCGTACCGGCCAGTGGGAAGAGACTGCCCGCCGATAACGAGGGCGGTGCGCCTGACGGCCTCGGATGCCGCCTTCCGGGGATCGAGTTCCGAGAGAAAACGGCTGTCGTCTCCATAGCCTCCCATTTCCATACTATCCCCGTCAGAGAGGACCACTGAAACACCGCACCCTGCACTCGTCCCCGCGTACCACGCCGCAAAACCTTCGGAAGAGCTGTAATAGTATTCTCCGCTCCCCTCTCCCCAGGAGGCGCTGCGGACTGAAACCACCCGGGGATCGGCATCCCTGGCTATCTCCCACATTTCACGGCAGACCGACATGCGGTACTCAGGGGTGACGTGAAGAAGGGATTCGTCGAGAAGGTCAAGGTCCGGGATGGAGCCGGAGCAGGGCCTGGCCAGCCTGACATGAGGATCCGGTTCGGCCGAGGAACAGTTGTTCAGGCTCCATTCCACCAGGTCGTCCAGATAGCGCCTATCCAGGGAATTGACGTTGGCAACCCCCTGGCGGCCGAACTTGTCCAGTGTCCTCAACCCGATGCCGATGGAGGTTCCAGACGTGTTTTTTTCAGGAGTGCCGTCCCTGAGGGAGAGTGAACTGCCGCGCCCCAGGCTGTAGACTACGTCCGCACCTGCCGCTCCGCGGGCGAGGGCTTTCCTGATCAGGAAGGCGGAAGCTTCCTCGACGGTTTCGCGGGCGGGAGAATCCATCACGAAGGGAAAATCTCCTCAAGGATTATTTCCGCTGCCCGGGCAGCCTGTTCCCTGGAAACATCGATGTGGGTGACAAGCCTGATCCGGCCGCCTGCCGCCGCATTGAAGAGAACTCCCCTTGCGGCGCAGCGCACGTGCAGATCGTCCGCTGCCGCTGGGGGGACGTGGAAGTAGACCATATTGGTGGGCTTCGGGTTTTTCTCTACCTCGAGCCCTCCCGCGGAAAGCATGGACGCAATCATGGCCCCGTTCTCGTGGTCTTCCGCGAGACGTCCGATGTTGTTTTCCAGGGCATACAAACCGCCGGCGGCGATGATGCCCGCCTGACGGAGCCCGCCGCCGACCTTTTTCCTCCAGTGGAGAGCCCTGGCGATAAATTCGGCACTTCCGCACAGCATACTGCCTATGGGAGCGCCGAGCCCCTTGGAGAGGCAAAACTGGATCGAGTCAACCAGGGATGCGTATTCTCTCACATCACACGTCCAGGCAGCAGCCGCGTTGAATATGCGGGCGCCGTCGATGTGGATCGCCAGACCGTTTTTCCTGGCCGCGTCAGTGGTTACCTTCATCTGAGCGGGGGAAAGGGCAAGACCGCCGCACTTGTTGTGAGTGTTTTCAACGCACAGGAGCTTTGCCGGTGCGAAGTGAACGTTGACCGGGCGGCAGTTCCGCTCAATCTCGGAGGAAGGGATCAGACCTGCCGAGTCGTCGGCGGTGAGGGGGACGACTCCGCCGAGGGCGGCGAGCCCGCCTCCCTCATAATAATAGATGTGGCTGTTGATCCCGAGAATGGCTCCGTCGCCACGTCCGCAGTGAGTCAGTACGGCCACGAGGTTGCCCATGGTGCCGGATGGGAGAAATAACGCAGCTTCCTTTCCTGTCATGGATGCGGCTTTCTCCTGAAGACGGTTCACCGTCGGGTCTTCACAGTAAACGTCATCTCCCACTTCAGCCTCGAACATGGCCTGGCGCATGGCCTTCGAAGGACGGGTCACAGTATCGCTTTTGAGATCTATGGGAAACATGGCAAAACCTCCTTGGAATTCGCTGTCAGTCTGTTTCATCAGGATATGATAACATCAAAAAAGCGATTTCTGGAGGGCAATTCACTCCGGAAATCGCTTTTTCTCCTGCATTTTTCGAATCATTTCGTCGGAATTCTACAATCTGACCCCCATCCGGGCCCAGGGAAGCAGGTCCTCGGGAACCGGTATTCCCATAGCCGCCGATGATCCTGCGTTTCCGTGGAAATCGCTTCCCGCCGTGGGAAACAGGCCGAGTTCAGATGTTATGGAGAGGTAGTGAAATACCTGTTCCGCCGTATGCTTAGCGGAGATGCATTCCATGCCCCAAAGTCCCCATTCCTTCAATTTCCCCGCAATAATGCGAATTTCCGCATAACTGCCGGCCGTCTGGACGGGATGGGCAAAGACCGCGAGCCCACCCGCGTCCCGTATGAGAGAAATGCATTCCTCGGGAGAGAGTCTCTCCCGGTCCACGTACGCAGGCCCCGAGTTTCCCAAATATCGAGAAAAGGCGGATGCCATGTCCTGGACGTACCCCTTCCTCACCATGACCTTCGCCATGTGCGGCCGTGCCACCACTTCACCGGCGGCCTCGGACTCGACTTCATCGAGGGTGATGTCAAAACCGAGCTTCCGCAGATTGCTGCACATTTCCTCGTTTCTCAAGTCCCGGGCTTTTCGAATAGATTCAAGAGTCTCAGCAAGGCGGGGATGGGCATAGTTCAGCCTGTAGCCGAGAATGTGCAGAGTGGAGGGATAATCGGCGGAAAGCTCTATTCCGGCTACCCCCCTGACGTTCAGTCGGGAGCATGCACCCAAAAAAGAAGAGAGCCCCGCCGTGGTGTCATGGTCGGTGAGGCTCATTACTGAAATCCCCCTGCTTTTTCCCTGCGCCGCAAGCTGTTCGGGTGTGAGGGATCCATCTGAGAACGTGCTGTGAAGGTGAAGGTCGACGAGGATCATTCCTCTTCGTCAGTTTCCGAATGCCTCTTCGTCGAGAATGGAGTCGATCTCGAAAAGAACCGCCAGGTCAAGAAGGACAATGAGCCTTCCGTCCTCGTGCTTTGCCACGCCGAGGATATACTTTCTGTCCATGGACGTATTGATCTGGGCAGCGGATTCTATCTGGGCATCGTAAATCGTGCACACCTCGCGGACGGAATCCACGATGATGCCGAAAAGAATCTCGTTCCATGACACGACCACGATGCGGGCCTCATCAGTAAGTTCTTTCTGCACCATGCCTATCTTCAGTTCCATATCGAAAACCGGAACGATGGACCCTCTGAGGTTAATGACCCCGCGGATATACCCGGGGGAATTTGGAACCCTCGTTATGAAGGGAGGCACCCGCACGATTTCCCTTACATAGTTCACATCAAGGCCAAACGCCTCGTCCCTGAGGGCGAAAACGAGGGTAATATGCTCACTCCCCCTGCTTTCAACGTCTTTCTGCTGCAGATTCCCGCCGTTTTGAAGCGTTTCCATCCGTTTAACCTCCCGGTTTTCTGAGTGAAAAGAACCGTTCATATCCAGGGCTCATTATGCAGGGTCATTCCGGTTTCGAGAACGAAAATCCGGATGCCCGTTTCGTCAATCAGAGCGGCGCTCGCAGGGTCCCGCCCTTTTGGAAGGGCAGCAGAACCCGGGTTGAGAAAAATAGTGCCCTCCTCCCGGACAATGGAAGCCACATGAGTGTGGCCGTAAACAACCAGGTCCGCCCGGCACCGCAGTCCAAGTTCACGGAGAGGCTGAAAGGGAGCGCCATGCCCCAGGAGAAGAAGTTTTGAATTCCACCATACTGTTGCGTATGGTGCCAGAACAGGCCAGCCGAGAAGAGAATCATCACCGGGCCGGTCACAGTTTCCCCGGGAAATTATAACAGGAAAGGGTGCATTCCGAATCATCTCTTCGAGGCCTGTGGAAATTTCAGCCAGCACATCCCCCCCATGGAGGACTCCATCCACGTTTCCCCACGCAGAAAGCGCAAACCTCCAAGCTTCTTCATGGCCGTGGGTGTCCGAAATGACGCCAAGTTTTCCGTTCATTACGCTCCGATCCTCCCTTTGTTGTTCCCGAGAGGGGGACTGAGATACAATACAGGGGCAAGTTCACGGTTTGTCTCAAAAGTATTGTATCATTAACCGCATTCCCTTGTCTGAAAGGAAGCGACAGCATGAACGAGAACGACATATTCGAAGAAATGAAGAAACTCCTTGATTCTGAGGGACTGGTTACGGCACGGCTTGTGGAATCGGTGACCAGAACATCCCAGATGTCCTCCGGCACCATTCCGGAAATCCAGGATCTGTTCCGCCAGTGGCTCTCCCTCGTAGCCCGCGAGGTCAAACGAATGGCTGAGCCGGGAAATGATATGGCCATTGCCGAAGCAGCGGAGAAAATCGGTATTTCTTCATCTTCTCTCCTTTCTCTTCTCCTTTTTCTTCAGAGAACGGGAGAAATTTCCGTTGAATCGGTCCGGATAGGCCAGGGAACGGGAAAAAACGAGGACATCTGCGACTGTCTCCAGGCCCGGGACTGACAGACATTCATGACGACCGATATCGAGCTTCTTTCACGAAAGGCTGGACGACAGGCCGCCCTCGCAGAAGCTGGACTGTCGGAGCTTCTTACCCCCGACGCTCTCCAGGGAATGATCGAGTGGGTTCGTCTGCGGCCTTTCCTTTCGGTGGAGGAAACCAGTGAACTCTGTGACGAAGCGGTCCGCAGGGGGTACAAAGCCCTCTGCCTGCCCCTCCCATGGGCTGGGATGGCAGCCGCCCATCTCGCTGCCTCCCCCGTCAGAGTGTCCACACCGGTCGCCTTTCCCCTTGGGACCTCTCCTTCGGAAGTGAAGCTGCTTGAAGTGCGGGCCGCCGTTTCGGAGAATATCGGGGAAATCAACGTGGTGTTTCCGGTCCACCGCCTGAAATCCGGAGACAAATACGGACTTCGTTCGGAGATGGATAAGATTCGGGAAGCAGCGGAAGGCTCAATTCTGTCTTTTTACATTGAAACGCCCCTGATGGACGACGAGGAAATTATCACGGCGGTCCGCGCAGCTGAAATGGCCCGGGCGGACCGTGTAACCGGAGGAACCGGCAGCTTCGGTTATCCCTCCATCAGGGAAGTGGCCCTGCTGAGATGCGCCGCTCCGGAGCGGATGGAAGTCGGGGCAGCAGTTGATTCAACAGCAAAGGGAGCAAAACTCCTCCCCTTTCTTGTCGCTGCAGGTGCAGGGAGGATCCTCGCGGAAGATCCCGCCCTTCTGCTCGGCCATTCTGCGTCTGTGAAGGAGTAACCTGGTCCCGGCGCTTCGTGGCTCCGAATTTTTCCAGATACCCTGCTCTGCGCCATTGCCTCAGGGAGCCCCGACTGCCGGCCCCCCGTACAACCGGTTGAATCGGATGCGACACGCCAACCGTCGGATAAATCGTTAGTGTTCTGATGCCCTTTCATGAAAAAATACTCTCCGCTATCGCCGACCTTCCTCCGGCATTCGCTCCCAAAGATGAAAATGCCGGTTTTCATCCGGGGGAATTCTTGACCGATTCCAGGGAAGGGGTATTCTTCTCCTGAATCGCATCGGATTGATGCTTGACATGAAGCGTCGGGTCTGATATGTATAGACAAAACCCACTATATGGTAAGCATTACCGCACAGCAGAAATACCTCTTCAATCATGAAAACACTATTTTATGAAATCAGTGAATCAGCCCAGGCAAAGAACTGCCGGAAGTGAAAGGATACCAAGGACAACGGAAACACAAATCGGCCAGAAAAAAGGAGTGTGCCTGTCATGCTGAAAGAAAAAACATTTTGGGCGGATACCGAGTTCTTCGGGCTTCTGGGGAATCCCGTCAGGAAATCTCTGTCTCCGGCCATGCACAACGCGAATTTCCTGGCGTTAGGTATGAATGCCGTTTACACCCCCTACGAGGTTACTGAAGAAACGCTCTCCCATGTCATTCCAGCCCTGGCAGCCCTTCGTTTCAAGGGACTCAATGTGACGATGCCTCTCAAGCAGAAGGTGATCGGATACCTGGACGACCTTGACGAAATCGCTTCACTCTGTAATGCAGTGAACACGGTTTACTGGAAAAACGGCAGATTGTGCGGATCAAACACCGACGGTGTGGGATTTGTACGGGGGCTGAAAGAACAGGGCCGATACGACCCGACAGGCAAACAGTGCCTCCTTTTTGGTGCTGGAGGCGCAGCCCGTGGAGTGGCCTTTGCCCTCGCGGCGGCGGGTGTGGGTTCCATCGCTCTCTGGAAAAGAGATTCCGGGGACGACAAACTCAAAAAGCTTTCAAGTGATCTCAACGCGTACCGTTCAGGGGTATGCAAGGTTCAATCCAGTGACGAGGCTGACATCCCCGGCCTCATCAAGGGGAACGAGCTGATAATAAACGCTACGCCCTTAGGGATGGCGCCGAATACCGACGCAACTCCCTTTGACACATCTCTCCTGGGGGCTGAACACATTGTCTGTGATCTGGTGTACGTTCCTCACGACACACTTCTTCTGCGGCAGGCCGAGTCACGGGGTGCCAGAACCCTTTACGGCTACTGGATGACCATCTGGCAGGGAGTGGAAGCCTTCCGAAAATGGACAGGCAGGGAACCTGACGTGGAGGTTATGACGAACACCATGCTGGAACACCTGACAAGGAAGGGATAGCCCGTGAGGAAGCCGCTGCAGCTGCGACGGCCAACGGCGGCACCTTGTGCAAACCAGGCCGGAGGTGAAGGCATTGAAGATACTGAAATGGCTTGATAAACATTTTGAAGAATACGTTTTGAGCGGCCTGCTCATTGTCATTGCGGTTATAACGATGCTCCAGGTGATCATGCGGTATGTCTTCAATGCGTCGCTGTCGTGGGCGGAGGAAGCTTCCCGCTATGCCTTCGTATGGTCGGCACTGGTGAGCATAGGCTACACAATCAAGGAAAACAGCATTCTCAAGGTTGACACTCTTATCGAAGCCTTGCCCGCCCTATTGAAAAACCTTCTGATTACCTTGATCAACTTAGGTGTGACACTTTTCTTCGGTTACCTCTTTATCAGCTCAATCCCGGCGGTTCAAAGAGTCATCAGTACCGGCCAGACAAGTCCTGCCCTCAAACTTCCCCTCGGCTGGGTATATTTTGCAGCCATTGCGGGCTTCTTTCTGGCTACAGCAAGATCCGTCCAGAAAACAGGACAGGATATGAGCGTAATGATCAGGAAGAGAGGTTCATAAAAATGGTGCTGACACTATTCCTCATCCTGCTTGGCGGTCTTGTCCTCGGAGTGCCGATAGCTGTTGCGCTGGGGTTTGCGACAATTTTCCCCGGCCTGACGAATCCGGGGTTTCCGGCATCGCTGGCGTATGTCATACGCAACGTGGTGAGTGCCCTCGACAGCACTCCCATGCTGGCCATACCTCTCTTTATTCTCTCAGGAAACATCATGACCAAGGGCAAGATTTCCGATAAACTGTTCAATTTTTTCGCCTACTTCATCGGGAATTTGCCGGCCGGAATTCCTATGACGGCAATAGTCACCTGCCTGTTTTATGGTGCCATTTCCGGTTCAGGAGTAGCCACCACAGCCGCTGTCGGAGGGATGGCGATCCCTTTCCTGACCTCTCTCGGATATGACAAAGTCTACAGCGCCGCACTCGTAGCCACGGCAGGAAGCCTCGGGGTTATCATTCCTCCAAGCATTCCCTTTGTAACCTACGGAGTCGTCACCGGAGTGTCTATCGGCAGCCTCTTTATAGCCGGAATCATACCTGGGCTTGTCATCGGCCTGTGCCTCATGGGATATGCTTTCTTCTATGCCAAGAAACACGGTGAGGACAGGGAAAAAATATCCGAAAAAGTACAGGCCCTCAGGTCCGGCGGACTTCTATCGCTTTTCAGGGAGAGCTTCTGGGCATTGCTTACGCCGGTTATCATTCTCGGGGGAATTTACAGCGGAATAGTGACCCCCACAGAAGCTGCAGCAGTTTCTGTTTTCTACGCCCTTCTGGTCTGCCTTTTCGTCTACAAAAGCCTGACATTTCGCGAACTCGGAGCAGTCCTGACCGACACAGTCAAATCATACGCCCCTATTGTCGTTCTGCTCTCTCTCGCCATTGTCTTCGGACGTGTTCTCGCTCTTCTCCAGGCGCCTGTAGCGCTGCGTGACTTCATCCTGGGCTATTTTGCAGGGAACAAATACATTTTCCTCATTGCCCTCAACGTAATTCTGATGGTCCTCGGCATGTTTATGGACGTGGGACCCGCCATCGCGATTCTCGCTCCGATGATGCTCGCTTCTGCAACCGCACTGGGTGTTGACCCCATACACCTGGGCGTGATCATGGTTGTCAACCTCGCCGTCGGAATGGCCACACCGCCATTCGGTGTTGACCTTTTCGTCGCGGCACCGCTCATTAAAGAACAGGTAATGAAGGTCGGCATAAAAGCCATTCCTTTCATCATAGCCTTTATCGTCGCACTCTTTTTCATAACCTTTGTTCCCCAGATGAGCCTCTTGTTCCTTTAATTTCGGAGGCGGTGTCAATCGCAGTTTTAGTCAATCTGAAGCGCAGAGCCTGTCGTTGTTTTCTGCGGCCAAGGGAGGTGGAAGAGCGTAATCATTGTGCGGCCCGACCAGGGGAAATGCAGTTCGGGCAAGTTCAGCGAAAAAGAAGAAATGGCATAAACATGAAGAAGGAGGCTATGAGATGAAAAAGGTCAGAGTGCTTTCACTGCTTTTCGGAGTCGCTTTTGTTGTATCGGTGGTGTTCGGGTTTGCCGGCCAGGTCACGGCACAGGAGTACACCCTGCAGCTTGCAGGAGCCTATCCTTCCACAGGCGGAACGCCGAGAGCGCTGGCTACTGAAAAAATCAAGGAACTCATCGAAACGAAGTCCGGCGGCAAGATCAAAGTGCAGGTCTACCTCGACAACCAGCTCGGGGGTGACCGTGAGATCCTTGAGGGATGCCAGCTGGGCGACATCGCCATGGTCTCCCAGACCACAGCCCCCCAGGTCGGGTTTATCCCCGAACTTGCCATTTTCGATATACCAATGCTGTACGAAAATCTTGACGTTTCGAGAAAGGCCCTTTCAGGACCTTTCCGCGAGAAACTCGCGAATTGGTATGAAAAAGCCGGTTTGAAGCTCCTTCTTTTCGAGCCTATCTACTACCGAGAGACTACCACCAGCAAACCGATCAAGGCAGTTTCTGATTTCAACGGGGTCAAGATCCGTACAATGGAGAACAAGTACCACATGGCCTTCTGGAAGGCCCTCGGGGCCAACCCCACCCCTCTGAACTTCGCTGAACTTTATGTGGCCCTTCAGCAGGGAACAGTGGATGCCCAGGAGAACCCCTACGAAATCATCTGGTCCAGCAAATTCTACGAAGTCCAGAAATATCTTGTCAATACCCATCACATAGCGTTCATTCTGAGCATCAACATGAACAAGAACATCTATGACGGCATGCCTGAGGAATATAAGGCTCTCATCAACGAAAGCATGAAAGAGACAGCAGACTACCTTTTCGAGCAGGCAAAGGCGAAGAACGATGAGATGCTGGAATCCCTTAAGAAAACAGGCATGAACATAGTTGATCCTGATCCTGCGCTCCAGGCCGAATTGAAAAAAGCGGCGGCAGAGACTGAAAAGATGATCCGTGCAGATGTTGGAAACGAAGTTGTCGATGAAGTGCTGAAAGCTGCCGAGGAAGCGAAGAAGTAATTTCACCAGACTGTCATCACAAAGAAGGACCGGATACAACAAGAGCGGAACCGCCGGTGTAACCGGTGGTTCCGCTCTTTATATTGCTTGCCAAAGTGTTGGTGTCAGAAAGGTCGAAAGTTCGTTTTCAGGTTCGTCGGTCATCCCGGAATGGCGCAGCCGTTGAAGCTCCGTCATTCCGTTTTGCAGTCAAGCAATAATAAAAAAGGATTTCCGGCAGCGACCTACTCTCCCACGGATAGCCTCCGCAGTA
>CAZJAR010000031.1:0-19321 GCA_964543785.1 uncultured Synergistaceae bacterium
AATCCCGGATCGCCGGAAGTATCTGGAGTAAGGGCTACTTTCTGCCGGTGGCCGTCAGAATCTTGTCCAGCATTTCGCCGTACTTTTCCCTGTATTTCTCGTAGACGGGAGCGACGGCCTGTCTGAAGGGATCCTTGTCGGGGCGGGTGAAGACGACTCCCTGGGCTTCGCACTGCCTGATTTCCTCTTCGTCGAGGCTTCTCTGGTTGTCGTAGGAGAACCGGCTGACCTTTTTCGCCTCTTCGATGAAGATCGCCTTGTCCTCGGCGGGGATGGAGCTCCAGAGCTTGTTGGACATGATGAGCACGCCGGGCATGTACATGTACCCCACAAGGGCCGATGTTTTGGTGAGCTCGTAGTATTTCTGGGTGACCATGTGGGTGAGGGTTCCTTCGCAGCCGTCGATGGTGCCGAGCTGCCAGGCGGAGTAGACGTCGTTGAATCCCATGGGAACGGCGCTGGCGCCCATGGCGTTGATGGTGTCGATCATCTCGGCGGAGTTGACGACCCTGAGCTTCATTCCCTTGAGGTCATCGGGATGGTTCACGGGCCTGGGGGGGAAGAGGTGGCGGAATCCGCTCTCGAACCATCCGATGACCACGAGGTTCCTCTTTGCGAGGCTTTCCGCGAATTCTTCACCGATAGGTCCGTGCAGCACTTCGTAGGCTTCCTCGGAATCGTTGAAGAGGAAGGGGAGGTTCAGGACGCCGATCTTGGGGCTGTAGGACGTCAGGAGCGATCCCGTGGCCATGACCATGTCCCTGGTTCCGAGCTGGCAGCCTTCGATGAGCTGGTTCTGCTTGCCGTACAGGTCCGAATGGTACACCTCGAGCACGTAGCGGTTGTTGGTCGCCTCGGCGATCTGTTTGCCCCACATTTCAAGGTACACCTGGTAGGGGAACTGGGCGTTTCCGCTGTGCCCCACCTTGATAACCCTGGGAGCGGCAAAGGCGGATGAAGCGGTCAGAAGAACACAGAGCAGAATCACGATGCCGAACAGTCTTTTCCCTTTCACTGAAATAGCCTCCTTCTGAAGATCCGGATTTTTTGCACCCTACTCATTTCTGCCGTATGTTTCGTCGGAAATGATGAAAAAAGGAAGAGCTTCGGGAAAAACCTACTGTTTCATGCCCACGCTTTCCGGCACACCATCCAGCTTGAGCAGGCTGTAGAGGGTTTCCCCTTTTTCTATCCTTTCCCTTATTTCTTTTTCCTTTTTGACCACGGCGCGGCTTTTTTCCAGGATTTCCTCCGCCTTTCCCGAGGGGATGACCACGATGCCGTCGGCGTCTCCCACAACAAGATCTCCGGGAAGGACGGGGACATTTCCGCACGATACGGGAACATTGACGGACCCCGGCGAGGCCTTGAAGCCTCCCTGGGGAGAGACCGCCCGGGCAAAAACGGGCAGTGGCGAAGCGACAAGCTCCTGGTAGTCCCGGACACCACCGTCGAGGATAATGCCCCCAAGTTTCTTCTGCCGGGCCATCTGATTCATGAGGCCGCCCCAAAGCCCGGTGTCATATATTCCGCCCGCGTCAATGACGAGGACGTCGCCCGGCCTGGCCATTTCCAGGGCGACATGGATGGCCAGGTTGTCGGCCCGGTACGTCTGCACGGTCAGGGCAGGGCCGCAGAGTCTCATGTCGGGGTTCATGGGCTTGATCATCCAGGACATGCACCCGAACCGTCCGCGGGCGTCCCCGATGTTGGCCACGGGGATGTTCCGGTACCCCTCGATTATTTCCTTCGGTATCACGTCGCAGCAGGGATTCACTACAAACACTATCATCTCACCTCGGCCTCGCAAAAAAACATTTCGTTTTGATTTCCGAGCGCATGCAGTTCGGCAAAAACACTATACTGCAAAGCCGTAAGTTCGTATAACAAAGATTTTCGTTATATAATATTATTAAATTCAATATTAGGGGAGGGAGCGGGATGCTCTCCATCGGAACGGAAACCTTTCTGGCCATCATAGAAAACGGAAGCCTGAGCAGGGCGGCGGAACAGCTCAGAATTACCCAGTCCACGGTGAGCCTCCGGCTGAAAAATCTGGAGACCGAGCTAGGGTGCACCCTGATCGACAGGCGGAGGGGAGAGCGAACCATCGAGCCGACTCCCGCGGGCAAGGCCTATCTTCACTTTGCGGAGCAGATGAGGGATATCGCCCAGGATATGGACACGGAGGAACTTTCCGGCGGTTCGCTGAAAATCGGCGGGGTGGACAGCGCCCATGTGTTTCTTCTTTCCGCCGTCTTCAGGTCGCTGATAACCCACACGCCCCCGGTCAGGATTATCCTGGAGACCCACCAGAGCTGGCAGATCCAGGACATGGTGGAAAGGCGGCAGCTGGACGCGGGGTTCGCAATTTCAGTGCTACGCTCGCCTAACATCGTCGTCCAGCCCCTGATCAGGGAGGAATACTTCCTGATGCGCCTTCCGCGGGAGGGGGGGGACAGCGGCACGGTGGTGGACGCACGGACCCTGGACCCTCTCGAGGAACTGCACATCAACTGGGGAAGCAACTACATGCTGTGGCACGACCAGATATGGAATCCCCTGGAGACGGTGAATATTCAGCTCGATACCGTGGCGTGCATCACCCGGATGCTTTTTTCTCCAAAACAGTGGGCTATAGTGGCCGCCTCGGTGAAGGAGCATTACGGCAACCGGTACCTGTTCCAGCGTCTCGATCCGCCGCCGCCTCCCAGACCCCTCCACCTGCTTGTACATCGCCACCCTCCCCTGCGGGCGGTCAGGGGGCTGAAAATCCTCAGAGAAATTCTGGGCCGCATTTTTCCGGACATGGACTCCCTTCCGGCGTGAGCCGGAGGGGTTTTTCAGAGGTCCGCCCCTATTTCCTTCAGTACTCTCTCAAGCAGCATGGAAAATCTGCTGTGCAGTTCGGGAATTTTCTCGCCGTCGGCGTCCTCGAGAGCCCGCTGCAGGTCCATGGCGGTTTCATGGAGGGCCGTCGCTCCTATGCTGCCCGAACTGCTTTTTACCTTGTGGACCATCTTCGCCGCTTCATCATACTGCCCCGCTTCCACGGCGGAGGCAAGGCCCGTGGCCAGAGAGCCGTTTTCCCGGGCGTATTCCGACAGCACCGTATTATAGAGGGCTTCGTTGCTGCCCATGAATTTCAGTCCCATGGCCCTGTCGATAACGCTGCCTTCCGTCGGCAGGAACGTGGACCGGCTGCTCGCCATTTCAGTCACTTTCCGTACAAAGCTTTCGGGGTCGAAGGGTTTGCTGATGTAGTCGGTGATGCCGTGCCGTTCGCATTTTTCCCTGACACCGTCCACCACGTCCGCGGTGAGGGCAATGATGGTAACGTCAGGAGCCATCTCCTTTATTCGAAGAGAGGCTTCATAGCCGTTGAGAACAGGCATGTGGAGGTCCATGAGGACAAGGCGTATCTCTCCCCGGTGTTCTCTGAACGCTTCAACCCCCTTTTCACCGTCGTCAGCGAGGAGTACCGAGAAGCCCTCCTGTTCGAGCAGGGTTTTCGCTATGATCTGGTTTGTCTTGTTATCCTCCACTACAAGAATGGATCCGCCTGCAGTCTTCATCTCTTTATTTTTCACCTGCTCTTTCCCGTCCGGAACCTCACCGCCAATGGAAGACACGGCCTTCAGCTTGAAGATTTCCTGTATGGCGTTGAAGAGAACGGACTGTATGACGGGCTTGCCGACAGCCATGCCGATTCCGTGCTCCTCAGTCCTGTCGAAAAGGTCTTCCCTCATCATGGGCAGTAGGACGATGACAGCCGGCATTTTCACTATTCTCGGATTGACTTTCATCATGTCCACGAAGGTGAAGGCCTTTTCTTCCGGCGTTTCGTAATCGATGATGAGAAGGTCAAAGGGCTTCGAAAATTTGTCGTTCGCCGTCTCCAGCATGCTCCTGGCGCTTGCTTCCGATGTGGTGATCTCACATTCCATGCCGAAGGCGCTGAGGTAGGAGTCGATAAGGTTCATGTTTGCACCGGTTTTTTCCAGTACCAGGGTCTTGATGTTCCTGAAGTAGGAGGAGGTTATTCTTTTCCTGTGCTCTTCCTCGTTTTTGCTGTCCATTTCCAGCTCAATCTGGATGATGAAGGTTGTTCCCCTGTTCGGAGCGCTGTAGACCTGGACATCTCCGCCCATCATGTCCAGGAGGCTTTTGACGATGGAGAGGCCCAGCCCCGTGCCGCCGAACCGCCTGGTGATGCTTGCATCTCCCTGGGCAAAGGGCTCGAAGAGCCTGTTCGCCTGCTCATCCGTCATGCCGATGCCCGTATCCTCAATAGTGAAAAGCAAAATGCTGCTCTCCGCCTTTCGTGCCTTCATCCGGATATCAAAAGAAATTGTTCCCGATTCCGTAAACTTGGCGGCGTTGTTTATGAGGTTGATGAGCACCTGCTCGATGCGCCTCGGGTCGCCAATGTAGAAGTTGGGAAGCCGGGAATCTTTGGTTAGGCTGAAACCGATCCTCTGCTCCTCTATCTTGTAGGAGACAATGTCGATGACGTTCTGGAGAACGTCGTCGATATTGAAGGAAATATGCTCGAGCTCCACCTTTCCCGCCTCGATCTTGGAAAAGTCCAGGATGTCGTTGATGATGCTCAGCATGGTGTTCGATGACTGGATAACCCGTTCCACGTACATCTTCTGGGTTGGCGCCAGCTCTGTTTTTTTCAGGAGATAGGCCATTCCGTTGATGGCATTCAGGGGCGTCCTCACCTCATGGGACATCCTGGCCATGAAGCTCGATTTGACACTGTTTGCCGCCTCTGCCTCCAGCTTGGCCTGTTCGAGGTCTTCCTGGGTTTTTTTCCTGCGGGCAACCTCCCGGTTCAGTCTCCAGATCCAGCAGAGGGAGACGAGCAGAATGAGCATGACCACGGCTCCCGCAACGAGCAGATTCCTGATGATGGGACCGTAGTCGGTCTCACTGCCGAGGTCAATCCACTTTGAGTTGATGGCAATCCGTTCTTCCTGGGTAAATGTCGCCAGGGCCTTGTCGAGGATGGAAACAAGTTCAGGCCAGTCTTTCCGGACTGCGAAATGGAGGGTGAGCTGCTTTTCCGCCTCGAAGGCCACAAACTTCAGGTTGGAGAGTCCCGTTGATTTGATGAGGTAGTGGGTTGTAGCGAGGTTCCCCACGAAGGCCATCTCGGTGCCGTTGGCCACCGAGGTGAGAGCTGTATCAACGGAGTCGTAGAGGCTCAGGTTGATGGCCGGGTGACCGACGAGGTAGCTGTGATGGGAGCTGTTCCTCTGTACGGCCACAGTCTTGCCGTACAGATCTTCTATGTCGTTTATGCCCGACTGCGACGTTCTCGTGACGATGACCCTCTTGAAGTTGTAGTAAGGGCGCGAGAAGAGGAAATGCCTCTCCCGCTCAGGCGTCTGGGATATAGCCGGAAGGGCGTCCAGTTCGCCGTTCAGGGCTTTCGAGTAAGCCTCAGGCCAGGTGAGCCCCTTCTCGATTTCAAATCGTATGCCCAGCTTTCCTTCAATAATTCTCACGTATTCTGCAGCGATTCCTTTATAGCCGCCGTCGGTGTCGATAAACTCGAAGGGAACGAAGGAAGGGTCAACCCCCACCCGTATAACACTGTGCTGTTCAAGAAAAGCCTTTTCGGCATCCGAGAGGACAAGCTCCTGGGCACAGGCGGCGGACGCAAAAAGTGTGCACGCCAGAAAGAGTGCAATCACCGCTCCCCTTGCTGGTCCGGATATTTTCATGGTCACACGCTCCTTTCCGTCTGTGGTCCCGCCTGGTTTGTCCTGCCCAGCAGTTCCAGAGCGGCATCCGGCGAGACGGGCCTGCTGAAGAGATACCCCTGCATCAGGTCGCACCGGTGTTGCTCAAGGTATCGCTTCTGCTCTTCACGCTCCACTCCTTCAGCGACCACGAGGCGGCCGAGCCGGTGTCCCATGGAGATGATGTCGCCGGTTATGGCAGCCTCCGGCGGAAGGTGGACGAGCTTTTCAATGAAGTGTTTGTCGATTTTGAGATAGTTCACGTTCAGCTCTCTCGCCCGGAAAAGAGAGGAATAGCCGGTTCCGAAGTCATCAATTGCCACGAGAATGCCTTTTTTCTGCAGTTCGCCGAGTTTGTTGTTTATCAGGTCAAAATTGTCGGCCAAGAGAGACTCGGTAACTTCAAGGCATATTCCCGCCGCCGCGCTTCCCTTCTCCTGAAGCACGGTGAAGAAGTCGTCGAGGAAGGTGTCCCGTACCAGCTCAATGGCCGACACGTTGACGGATACGTAGATGCCGTCATGCCCCGCTCTTTGAAGCTCTGAGGCAAATCCGCACGCCAGCCCCAGGATTCTCTTCCCCAGGGGGACAATGAGCTGAAGCTCCTCCGCCAGGGGTATGAATTCGAGGGGAGACAGGGGACCGAGCTTCGGGCTCATCATGCGGGCCAGGGCTTCAAAGCCGCTTATCCTGCCCGTCCGGAGATCGACTATGGGCTGGAATTCAGCGAATATGTCCCGGTTCTGCTCGTTTTCCAGGGCTTCGAGCAGTTCATCCTTGATGTTCTTCTCCCGTATTGTCCGGTCCTCCAGCTCTCTTTCAAAGGGGCAGACCTGGAAGGCTCCCTTCCGGGCCGCATATTCCGCTGCTATGGAGGCGTTGCGGAGAATGGCGTCCCCGTCCCTGGAGTTTTCATCCAGTCTGAGGATGCCGATGCCGCAGCCTGCGGCGTGGATGAGCTGGATCCCCGACAGAGCTGATACTATGGAATCGCAGAAGCGGGCCTGCTCATCTGCGTCACTGCAGTCCTTCAGATAAAAGGCAATGCGTTCCGGTGAAATCTGGAAGAGTTTTCTTTCATCAGTGGCCAGGGCAAGGAGCCGTGCCGCCGCTTCCATGACGATCCGTTCGCTGAAGGCATACCCGTAGGAGAGACTGAGGGCGTTGAGCCTGTTCAGGTCCACAAGCACGACGGTACGGTCTGGCTCCCCCGCGTCCATGTCCAGTATATTTTCGAAAAAGGCACGGTTGTACAGCCCGGTCAGGACATCGTGTTCACCCATAAACTGCAGTTTTTTCTCGTATTCCCTGCGGCTGGTGATGTCGATGATGATTCCTTCCAGGGCCTCCACGTTGCCTTCGTCATCGTAGACCCCCTGGCCCATCTCCAGCACCCATTTCCGTTTTCCCGACGCGGCAGTGATCTCGTATTCTTCGCGGATAGGCCGCTTCTCCGGAAGAAATCGCTTCCACTTCAGCCAAAGCTCTTCCCTGTATTCGGGGGCTATCAGTTCGTTGAAAGAGATATCCCTGTTCCCGACGAGGCTGTCGGGGCTATAGCCCGTGAGTTCGCGGCACCCCGCCGAGACGAATTCCATGGTCCAGTCCCTGTCGTATCTGCACCGGTACGCCATCCCCGGGAGGTTGGAAAGGAGGACGGATTTGCTCCGCTCACTTTCCGTCAGGGCTATCTCCGCAGTTTTTCTTGTGGTGATGTCCTGCATCAGGCTGATATGGCCGTAAAATACTCCCTTTCCCAGCTGAAGCCTCGCCGCGGTCATATCCACCCAGACGATTGATCCGTCGGGCCGTATGAACCTCTTTTCCATGGAGTAGCTCTGTATCTCACCTGCATGAAGCATGTCGTAATACTCCATGTTTTTTTCCACGTCATCCGGATGGGTTATCCGGGCCCATCCCAGGCTGAGGAGATCCTCCCTGGTCCTGCCCGTTATTTTTGCCAGTGCGGGGTTGATGATTGGGGGAAGGTCCACTCCGGGGCGGAAAGGATCTTTGCTGAAGGAAAGGGAGATGCCTATGGGTGCCTGTTCGAGGATGGTCTGAAGCACGGTGGAGCTCTTCTTCAGCCGTTCTTCGACCAGGCGCTGCATCCGCTTCAGTTCGAGATGGGTCTCCACCCTGACCCTGAGGGAATCCAAATTGACGGGCTTTCGTATGAAATCGGCCGCCCCGAGTTTCAGACCCCGGATTTCCTTGTCCAGCTCGTCGTAATTGGTGAGTATCAGTACGGGGATTCTCACGGGCGTTTGTCTGGCTTTCAGTTCCTCGAGAAGCTGAAAACCGTCCATGACGGGCATATTGAGGTCCAGGATGACAAGGTCGAGATCGGGGTGCGCTTCGATCACCCGCAGAGCCTCGAGGCCGTCGCAGGCGGTGAGAACTTCAAAGTCGGCCAGCATGTTTCCGATAACCATGCGGTCAGTGGATGAGTCATCGACGATCAGAATCTGTACGGCCATTCATATCTCCCCCGTTGCGTCAGCCCGGCATGCTTCCATGGAAAACGACGGTGATCTCCGTTGTGCGCGAGGGATACCCGATCCGGAAAAGGCACGGCAAGCAAAACGTTTCCCTTCATCCGGCCGGACGCCGGATGGCCCCGGAAGGGAAATATCCGTGAAGTCAGTCTACTGCATTTTTTTCTTTCGGTCCAGCACGGGACGTCATTGCTCGTCCTCCTCCGGCCCGGCGTCACGAAGGTACTCCAGGTCCTCCTCCGCAGACAGGAAGTCCACTCCGGCGAGAGACTCCACGTGGTGGCGGAGCTCGTGAATCACCGTTTCTTCTATTTCTTCCTTCCACTCCTCAGCGGAAGCTCCATCAAGCGCCTCGGCAAAACTGCCGTGATAGAGCAGGATCAGTCTGCCAAGATCGGGGTCCTCGATGTACTCCCCCATGATGAGGGCATCTCCGTCCTCCTTCGTCTCCGGACGGACCAGGACCCCGCCGTTGAGCTGCCGGAACAGTTCCGGCGGAAGGGCACCAATAAGAGTATCGACAGTTTTGCGGAACCAGTTGATGTTCATGTATCAGATAGAGGCAAACTCTTCAATGCAGGTCTCAAAGGCGTCCACCACGGCGGGGTCGAAATGGCTTCCCTTTCCTTCGATGATGATCCCGACACTCCGTTCATGGGTGAAAGCCTCCTTGTACGGTCGGTTCGAACGGAGGGCATCATAGACATCGGCCAGGGCCATGATCCGCCCCCCCAGGGGAATGTTCTCCCCGGCGAGGCCCTCGGGATAGCCTGTGCCGTCCCATTTTTCGTGGTGGTACCTCGTGAGGGTGATGCCCATCTTCACCAGGGCATTTCCCGGATACTCCTCCAGGACCCGTTCCAGGGTTCTGGCCCCCAGGGCGGCGTGGGTTTTCATGATTTCATACTCCTCCGGGGTCAGTTTTCCCGGCTTGAGGAGGATTCTGTCCGGTATGCCCACCTTGCCGATGTCATGGAGGGGCGCGGCATGGAAAATGTCCTCCACGAAATCGTCGGTCACGGTCTCCCGGAACCGGGGATCCTCCCTCAGCGTGAGGGCTATCAGTCTGCAGTATGTCCGGGTCCGTTCGATGTGCTTTCCCGTCGCGTCGTCCCGGGACTCCGCCAGCTTCGAGAGGGCGAGAATGGTGGCAAGCTGGGATTCGGATATTTCCCTGACCTTTTCCCGGACCAGGTCCTCGAGGTAATGGTTGTGCCGTTCCAGCTCCTTCCTCATGCGGACGAGGTCGAGGTGGGTCCGGACCCTGGCGGCGAGTTCTTCTTCCTGAAAGGGTTTGGTCACGTAATCCACTCCACCGGCCGCGAAGGCCCGGACCTTGCCTGCGGGATCATCCAGGGCGCTGATGAAGAGCACGGGCACGTCCCGGAGCTTCTCATCCTCCTTGAGCCTCCGGCAGATTTCAAAACCGTCCATGTCGGGCATCATGATGTCGAGCAAAACCAGGTCCGGCGCCTCGTGCTTGGCAGCTTTCAGTGCCATGCTTCCCCTGGGGAAGGCCGCGACCCGGTAGCCTCTCCGTCCGAGCAGCTCGACAAGGATGGTGAGGTTGGTGGGCGTGTCGTCCACCACCATGATCGTTTCGTTTCCCGTCCGGTCCGGAGCCGTGCTATCCATGGAACGCATCCTCCTCCATGCCGAGAATCCGGGCAAGCTGCCCGTAATCAAAGGCGGCCACGAGATCCCGGAGCCTCTTCCCGGCTGTTTCGTCACTGGCGGCCGCTTCGGCGGCAAGTTCCCGGAGCCTGAGTATGTCTCCCCGTTCCAGCGCCCGGACCATTCGGGAGCGTATTCCCTCCGGCAGAACCGACGGGAAGTCACCTCCGGAAACCGGAGTCGATTCTGCGGATATCTTCTCTCCAGGAAGTTCCCGCGGAACCGCCCCGATTTCTTTCGAGACGAGGGAATCCCGGCCCGGCGTTCCTTCCCGGTCATGATCCGACAGCACCGGAAGGCAGACACGAAATGTGCTTCCCTGCCCCGGTGCGCTCCTGACGGAAACGTCCCCGCCCAGAAGGAGGACAAGGCGCTTCGTTATGGCCAGGCCGAGCCCCGTTCCGCCGGTCTCCTTTCCCGCCGAGGACTGGCTGAATTCCTGGAAGATGGCATCGAGGTCTTCCGGCGGTATTCCGGGGCCAGTGTCCTCCACTTCCAGCGAGAGGAGGACGCCGGGAGCCCTTTCCGCTTCCCTGTTCCCTTCATCCTGAAGGGATTCAGCCTGTGCCCGGAATGTGATACTTCCTTCCTTCGTGAACTTGACGGCGTTTCCGAGGAGATTGAGCAGGATCTGCCTCAGTTTCCTCCAGTCGGAGGAAACAAAGGGGGGAACGGTGCTCCCCCGTTCGTACCGGAAAGCCAGTCCCCTGGCCTCCGCCTGGGGACGGAAGAACGCCGTCACGTCGTCAAGCAGGTCATGGAGATTGAATCCTTCGACGGCGAGCTCCAGTTTTCCCGATTCGATTTTCGAAAAATCGAGGATGTTGTTGACGAGAGAGAGAAGGTGGTTTCCGCTGTGGATTATGGTCCTGACCCGTTCCGCCTGGTCTGCCGTGAGGGCGGGATCCCGCTCCAGCATCCCGGCGAAACCGAGGATCGCGTTGAGAGGCGTGCGGATTTCGTGGCTCATGTGAGCGACGAAGGCGCTCTTGGCTCTGCTGGCCTGCTCCGCCACCTGGAGCCGTATGCGCTCCTGCTCGCTCCGCTTCCTTTCGGTAATGTCCGTGAGGGCACAGATGATTTCCTTTGGATTGTTCTCTTCGTCTGCCAGCACCAGGAGGTCGTCGTGAACCCAGATCGCTTCTCCGTTCTTTCTGTACAGCCGGTATTCCCGGATCCCTTTTCCCGCCCTTATCGCCGCCCGCGCTTCATCCCGTACCGACGGAATGTCTTCCGGATGGACGATGGCCTTCCAGAAGCCTGGCCGCAGGACTTCCTCCGGCGGGTAGCCGAGCAGGGGGGTCACGTTCCGGCTGACCCAGGTGATGGAATGGTCGTCGGGGTTGAGGGTGTACACAATGGAAGGGCTCACGGAAAAAAGATGCCGCAGGCGCCGCTCGTTCTGCTCCAGTTTTTCCTGGGCCTGCATGCGGGCGGCGAGGGAGATTTCCCTGGCCCTGCTCTCCGCCAGGAGGAGGGACGTGAGAAGGACCGCCGTCACCGCCACGAAGGCCATGCCCTTGTAGATGGACAGACGGGTCAGGTCTTCGGGGGCAAGGTCCATGTACTCAAGGAGCCGGTCTGAAAAGAAAATCCACAGGCCGGCAAAAATGAGATAGGGAAGAACGATTCTCGTGATGGCCCGGACAGCCTGACCTTTCATGACTTCACCCCGTCACGGCCGCCGGGAAAGAGCCGGAACAGGCCCTTTCGGAAACCCGGCAGAATTTTGTTTTGAAGCTATTATACAATTTTTTCCCCTTGTCAAAGTAAAAGTCAAACAGGAAGGAGGGGGGTAAAAAAACACCCCTTCCGCATGTTCAGGAAGGGGTGCCGCAGAATTGTATTCGCGATGCCCTAGGCCAGCAGTCCGGCCTCCCGCATCTTCTTCTTCATGTGCTCCAGAACGTCGCCGGAGGTGGGAAGATTCGGAAGGAAGGGGTCGCCCACGTCGAGCCCCATGAGCCTGGCCATGTCCTTGGTGGCCACGGGGAAGCTCGCCCGGTCCATGGAGATCCGGACGGGGTTGAGGACGAACTGGGCCTCCAGGGACCCCTTGAGGTCGCCCGTCCGGTATTTATCATAAATGGAAACCACCAGTTCCGGGAACATGTTCGCCGTGGTGGCGATGGCACCGTCGGCACCGTGGGCGAGGGCGCCGTAGATCAGGGTGTCCTTGCCGCCGAAGACCTTGAAGTCCTTTTTTCCGGTTTTCGTGAGGCGGACGAACTCGCTCGTGAGGGTCATGTCGCCGCTGGAATCCTTGATGCCCACGATGTTGTCCACGTCATCGGCAAGACGCGTCACCAGGGATGTGGTCAGGGAATACCCGACCCTGCCGGGGTTGTTGTAGAGCAGCACCGGCGTTCCGGGGACGGCTTCAGCGATGGAGCGGAAATGGAGGTACAGCTCCTCCTCGGTGGGCTTAAGAAACATGGGCTGCAGCACGGAAATCCCGTTTGCCCCCCCTTCGGCCGCCATCCGGGCGAGCTCCCTGCATTTCCTGGTCTTGATGGTTCCCATGCCGAAATAGACGGGAACACGGTCCTTCGTCTCGTCGAGGATGATCCGGAGCCCCCGCTTCATCTCGTCCTCCTCCACCATGTAGAACTCGCCGTTGCTGCCGAAGGCAAGTATGCCGTGGACACCTCCATCGATGACGAAATTTACCTGGCGGCGCATTTTCTCTTCATCGATGCGCTCGTTTTTGTCGATTACCGTGACTATGGGGGGAATGACTCCCCTGATGAAATCAATATTCATCCTGCTCAATCCTTTCACGTCGTTATGGTTGCCCTGTTCTTCTAGGTTATCGGAGCGGGGTTGAACAGGCAGAGATCGTTGTGGAGCCTGTACTTTTCTGCCCAGGGCCGTTTCCGCCCGCTGGCGGTGTCCACGATTTCCCTGAATAAAAGCTCGCCGACCTCCCGGATGCCAGCCTCACCGGACGCGATGACGCCTGCGTCCACGTCGATCAGGTCGCCCCACATGTCTTTCAGATCGGACCGGGAGGACACCTTGATCACCGGCGCCGCGGCCAGGCCGTAGGGTGTCCCCCTGCCAGTCATGAAGACCTGCAGGGTCATCCCCGAGGCAAGCTGGCAGGTGCCGCAGACCATGTCGCTGGCAGGTGTGGACGCGTAGATCAGCCCCCTTTTTGACGGCTGTTCTCCGGGGGAGAGCACCTCCGCCAGGGGCGACCTGCCCGACTTGGCGATGGACCCCATGGCTTTTTCGACGATGTTGGCAAGCCCGCCCTTCTTGTTGCCCGGAGTGGGGTTGGCGCTCCTGTCCACGCCGCCCGCCCTGAGATAGTCGTCATACCAGCGCATCTCCTCCGCGAGCCTCCGCCCCACGGAGCCATCCGTACACCGCGCGGCAAGCTGCCGGACTCCGTCCCGCACTTCGGTGACTTCGGAGAACATCACCGTGGCCCCTCCGCTGACCAGCAGATCGGAGGCATAGCCGGCCGCCGGGTTGGCGGTAATGCCCGAGAAAGCGTCGCTGCCGCCGCACTGCATCCCCACGCACAGGGCGGACAGCGGGAGGGGCTGCCTCCGCCGTTCATTCAGACACCGCAGTTTTCTTTCCGCCATCTCGAGGAGCGCGTCCGTCATTGTGACGAATCCTTTGTGGTCCTGGAGCATGAGCACATTTTCGCCGCTGATTTCGCCGGGTTCGAGGAGCCGCTCCACGGTGAGCTTTTCGCACCCAAGGCCCACCACCATCAATTCCCCGCCGAAGTTGGGATTCCGGAGAAGGTTCCGGAGCGTCCGAATGGGAATCTTCGCCTCAGGGGCGTCGATGGCGACGCCGCAGCCGTAGGGGTGGTTCAGGGGGACGATATCGTCCACGGCGGGATACAGGGGCAGAAGCTCCTTTCTCATCCGTTGGACCGCCGAGTTCAGCACTCCCGCGACGCACTGCACCGTGGTCATGATGCCCAGGATGTTCCTTGTACCCCCGAAAGGGGAACCTTCAACCGGATACCCCTCGAACACCGAAACCGGCGGTTCGGGAAGGTCCGTGACAATGTCCGTGCCGAATTCGAGGCCGTCCAGGTCCGGCGATTCCGGCAGCCTGAGCATGGTTTCGCTGATGAGACCGCCCGCCTGCACAGGCTGCATCAGGTGCCCCAGAACCGCTCCGTACCGTACCACGGGGCTTCCTTCCGGGAGGTCGGCCATGGCGATCTTGTGCCCCTGGGGGATGAAGGACCGGGCGAAAAGCCCTCCGCCCATGGGTGTTCCCGGCGCAAGGTCCGCCGTGGAAATGGCTGTGTTGTCCCGTTCATCGACCTGTATGATCCGCATGGTCCATCTCACCCCGCTCAGCCGCAGACTCCGGCAGCCCGTTTTTTCTCCCGGCGGCCGTCATACACGGCCCAGGCGATGGAGGCAAAAATGAGCCCCCATATCACCCACCCCATGGGACGGCTGAAAAACACGGAAAGAGATCCTCCCGCGCCCTTGATGGAGTCCACGAAATACTTTTCCAGGTCATCGCCGAGGATAAAGCCGATGAGAAAAGGGACCACGGGAAGCCTGATCTTCACGAAAACATACCCGAGAATGCCGAAGAGCAGCATGGTCCAGACGTCGAACATGATGCCGTTGTTGGCTGAATAGGCCCCCACGACGCACAGAAGAAGGATCACGGGAAATATCCTGTACTTCGGGAGCTTGATGACTGAGGCGATATATTTTATCGGGTAGAACATGATGAAGAACATCAGAAAATTGCAGAGCAGCAGGGCAAAGAGAATGACATGCCAGAGATCGATATTGTTGGTGATGAAGAGGGGCCCCACCTGGACCCCCTGGAGCATGAAGGCTCCCACGAGGACGGCGGTGGTGCTGTCTCCCGGGATGCCGAGGGAGAGCAGGGGGATGAGAGCCCCTCCCGTGAGGCCGTTGTTCGCCGTTTCGCTGGCGACCAGCCCGTCAATGCACCCTGTGCCGTACCGTTCCGGGTGCTTCGAGAAATTCTTCGCCTGGGAATAGGAAAGGAGGGACGCCGCGCTGCCCCCCACGCCGGGAAGGATGCCCACGAAGGTGCCGATGAGGGCCGAGCGGATGAGGTTGACGGTCTGTCCCTTCAGGTCCGAGAAGCTGAATCTCTTGACCTCCCTTGTGAGGTCGGCGCTGATGTTTTCGTCCCTCATGCCGCCCTCTGCCTCCTGGAAGATCTGGACAAGGGCGAAGAGACCGATGAGTACCGGCAGAAGCTGGAAACCGCTCCGGAGGTCCATGGAGAGAAAGTCGGGGACCATGCGCATCCTGTTGTTGTCGGGAAACTGGCCGATGAGGGCCACGAGAACTCCAAGGAACCCGGCGAAGACGCCGGTGACCATGTTGCCCTTGGAGAGGGCGGCGATGACCGAGAGGGCGAAGAGGATGGTGAGGAATTTTTCCACTGCGGAGAAGTTGAGAGCGACTCTCGCCAGGGGCGGGGTGAACAGGAAAAGAACGAGCAGGCTGATGAGCCCCCCGATCAGGGAGGCGGTGATGCCGATGCGAAGCGCCCTGGAGCCTTCTCCCCGCTTCGCCATGGGGTGGCCGTCGAAGACGGTGCAGATGGACGAGGGCGTTCCGGGGATGTTCACCAGGATGGCCGGGATGAGCCCGCCGCTGATGCCTCCCACGTAGAGCCCGATGAGCAGGAAAAGGGAGACATGAAGATCGTAGGCGTAGGTCAGGGGAAGAAAGACGGCGATGGCCATGGTGGCCGTCATGCCGGGCAGGGCGCCGAAGACGATGCCCACCGCCACGCCTGTGACTGCCATGATGAGGTGAATGAGGCCGAAATCGATCATGATCCGTTCCTCCTTACGGCAGGGTTATCTGGAAAACCCGGCCGAAAAGATACCAGACGCCGGTCGAAAAGACCACTGAAATGACAAGGGACACGACGGTAGCCCTGAAAGCGGCGTTGGACCAGGGCCTTCCGGACACGACGGCGGCCGGAATTTGCCGGAGCTTTTCCACACCGTAATACAGGACGCTGCAGAGAAAAACAAACACGATGCTTGCCGCCAGAAAGCCGGCCAGCTCCATGGCCTTGATGTACAGGATGAAGAGCGCGACGGAACCGAAGAGCTTCAGCTTGTCCCAGCCGGGTTCGAAGAAGGGCATTGATTTCAGGTCGAAGAAAGGTTCACCCCTCCGGCGGCACCGGACCGCCCTCTGTATGGCCATGACGGCCAGAAGCAGCGCAAGAATGCCCATGATGATGGGCGGAAAGATCCAGTGGGACACAGACGGCTTGTAACTGACTCTGAACATGGCAAAATCCTCCGAAAATACGTCTCGCGGAAATGCCGGGAAAGACTGATGGTCCGTCTTTCCCGGCTGCTGCAATACGTTCTGCTACATCACGAGGTCGTCGAGGGAAGGTGCGGAGTCGATCAGCCCCTGAAGGGAATCTCTCTTTTTGTAGATGAATTCCTTTGCCGCCGCAGAGTTGAGATAGCCCCCGCGGTAGGACATTTTCGCCATATCGGCCTTGAACTGGGGATCTTCGGACACGGCTTTCATGGCGTCGTCGAGAGCCTTGATCATCTCCGCCGGGAAGTTCTTGGGAAGATAGATGAGAAAATCCTTGGAGAACCGGAATTCGCTGCCGTCTGCGAGGGTGATGCCCTGGTCGGCGTAGGAGGGGACATCGATGCCTTCCACGTTGTCAAGGAGGCCGACGTACTTCATGGCGATTTTCTTGTCGTCAACCTTTGTGTAGTCGAGGAGGGAGGTGTAGTCGGCGAAAATAACGTCAGCGTTCCGGTCGATAAGAAGCTGGATCTTGTCGGAGGTCGAGCCGCCGACAATGACGACGATCCTGTCGGCGACGTCTTTGCCGTACTTGCCTTTCACCCACTCCCAGAATGCGATGAATCCGATGTGGGAGACGCCGCCGGCTTCACAGGCCATCCGGACCTTCGCGTCGGGGTTGGCCTTCAGGTACCCGGGAATTTCGGCCATGGTATTGTAGGGAGCATCCTTGTAGGCGGCCCATGCAGCGCCGGGGTTCTGGGCGACCCGGGGCCCGATCTCCATGTTCTCCAGCCTGTAGATGTCGTCGTAAGCCTTGAAGGAAACGCCGAGGTAGGTCATGTCATGGAACATCATGATGGTCTTCCCGTCGGGGCGGGCTTTCTGCATGGTGTCGAGGGCAACGGCGGCACCGACGGCATCGACCTTCATGTTCGCGCCGAGGGCCTTGCCGAGGTGGCGGGAGACCGTTTCGGCGATGAGGTACGAGTCGCCGGCCGTAGACTTTGACCCGATCACCACCCTGACATTCTGCCCGTCAAAGGGGTTGGCGGACACGGGGGCGGCAAAGGCCGCCATTACCAGGAGCGCGGTCAAAACCTTTCTGCTCAGCTTCATTGCTCTTCCTCCTTTTGTCTCCGGGGACACCGTCCCCGGTCTGTATTGCTCCAAACGTCCCTAGCGCACGAGGCAGGGGCGTTTCGGATCGAATGCCCACCCGGGAATGAGGTACTGCATGGCCGCGGCGTCATCCCTGGCTCCCAGGCAATGTTCCAGGTACAGTTCGTGGGCTGCCCCGATGGCGTCCATGTCAGGCTCGATGCCAAGGCCCGGCTTTCGTGGAATCTCGATGAAGCCGTCCCGTATCTGCAGCGGATTCCGCGTGAGCCGCTCGCTCCCCTCCTGCCAGATCCAGTGGGTATCGATGGCGGTGATCCTTCCCGGAACCGCCGCTGCGGTATGGCTGAACATGGCGAGGGAGATGTCGAAATGATTGTTGGAATGGGAACCCCAGGTGAGGCCGAAGGCATCGCAGAGCTGCCCCACCCTGACCGATCCTCCCATGGTCCAGAAATGGGGGTCCGCGAGGGGAATGTCCACGGACTGGAGCACCACGGAATGGGACAGCTGCCGCCAGTCAGTGGCGATCATGTTGGTGGCGGTGGGGAGACCGGTGGCACGCCGGAATTCCGCCATGACCTCCCGGCCGGAGAAGGCTCCTTCGGCTCCGCAGGGATCCTCGCAGTAGGAGAGAATATCCCCCAGGCCGCTGCAGAGGCGGACAGCGTCTTTCAGAAGCCAGCCCCCGTTGGGGTCGATGGTCATGCGCCCCTCCGGGAAGGCTTTCTTCAGGGCACGGACCGCTTCGATCTCCTCTGCTCCGGGGAGAACACCTCCCTTGAGCTTGAAGTCCGAGAAGCCGTAGAGATCAGCGGCAGCCTTTGCCAGGGCGACAATCGCCTCCGGTGTCATGGCCTCTTCCCTGCGGAGACGGTACCATTCCACCGGGGATTCGTTTTCCCCAAGATAGGGCAGGTCCGTTTTCCTTCTGTCGGCAACGAAGAAAAGGTACCCCAGGACGGGAATCCGGTCACGGACCAGGCCTTCGCCGAGGAGAGAGGCAACCGGAACCTCGAGATGCTTCCCGAGAAGGTCGAGAAGGGGGGCCTCCAGGCCGGTGAGGACGTGGATGCCTGTCCGAAGGTCGTAGGTCTGCTGCCCCCTGACATCTTCCTCCCTGCCCTCGAAAAGTCTTTTCACGGCAAGGAGGGTATTCCTGTAGTCTCCCACCTTCGATCCGATAACCAGAGACCGTGCCAGTTCGAGGCCGGCAGTGATCTTCTGTCCTCCGGGAACTTCGCCGACGCCTGTGTTGCCTTCGGTGTCGGTGAGGACCACCACATTCCGGGTGAAAAAGGGCCCGTGGGCACCGCTGAGATTCAGGAGCATGCTGTCCCGTCCCGCGACGGGGATAACTTTCATTTCTGCGACTGCTGGTGAGGAAATTTTTCTCATCTCGCCTTTCCTTTCGGGCCTATGCACATAATTCCGGGTCATTCGCCGCCCCGGATTCCGCTACACCGGGATTTCTGCAGCATGCCCGCCGTTGGCCGGGGCAAGTTCCGTCGTGAACATGTACAGCTTCCTGGACCGGGAGTCCCTTGTGAAAAACTCCGGGTAGGCCTCCCGAACTACTTCAACATCCCAGCTCAGGTGCCTGTTGAGGATGTCGAGGGCACGGTCGGCGTCGTGATCCCGGACGGCGTCGAGAAGCTCTCCGTGCTGGCCGTAATAGAATTCCTGTCCCGGCGCGCCTTTGCTGACCTTGAGCCTACGGACCCGGAAAAAATGGAGGGAGTTCTTGCTGACGACGGACCAGACCCTGCCCCGGCCGCACCCCTCGCAGAGGATGCGGTGGAAGTCCTGGTCCAGGTAGAGGAACCGCTTCCGGTCCAGGCTCTCGATGGCGTTCTTCTGCATCTTCAGGTTGGCCTCAAGCCTGATTTCTCCGTCGGCGGAGAAGGATCTGCAGGCCTGGATGAGGGTGTCGGCTTCGAGGCATTTGCGGATGTAGCGGCCTTCCTCGATGTCGTCCATATTGAGAAGGGAGACGAAGGTGCCTTTCTGG
>CAZJAR010000031.1:19331-23115 GCA_964543785.1 uncultured Synergistaceae bacterium
CACGAATCCCGTTTCCTCGAGAAGCACCAGGGCTTCCCGAACGGGGGTTCTGCTCAGGGAGAGGGACGAGGCGATTTCCTTGTCGGAGAGGGGGGTGCCGGGGAGAAGGTTCAGATGAACAATATTTTCGATCAGGACACGTTTCACCCATTCTCTGGATGATTCGCCGTTCTGTCGCGCGAGAATTTCCATCCCGACTCCTCCTTTTCTGCCTGGCCGAGGCTTCAGGCAGACTCGCCGAACCCTTCCTTTGGGAAGGTAAATTTCAGCGTTTTTCATATGCTAGTCATACTAATATATTTGCTTCCCGGTTGTCAATCCCCTTTTCCGAAGGAAGTCCCCGTCAGGTCAAGAGGCACTTCCTGAGGATGTCGTCTGCTTTTTTCCCGGTTCCCTCCGGGAGTAGCCTTCATCAGCGCCGGAACCTTTCAAAAGGAATGTGCAATGCTTATCCGGCAAGCATCTCCGGATAAGGCCCTTTCTTCATGTCAGCGCGGCCTCCAGTCCCGGGCCATTTTTTCAGCCTTTGCGAGCTCTTCAGCGGAGAGCTTCAGCGCCACCCTTTCCTTTGCGGATTTTGCCTTCTTCCAGAGCTCTTCGCTCCCCATGCCTCTCGAGGCAAGGTTGTACCAGACATGGGCGGATACGAGGTCGACGGGAACGCCTTTTCCATGTTCGCATTTATCGCCGAAGTACAACTGGGACCAGCTGTCTCCGGCATCGGCAGCCTTCCGGTACCATTTTTCGGCTTCTTTCATGTTCGTCTTCACGCCCAGGCCTTTTTCGTGGAGATATCCAAGGCGGTACATGGCAGCACTGACCCAGTCCCCGGCGGCGGCGGCGTACCACTCCCGCGCTTTCCCGTAATTGCGCCCGACACCCTTGCCGGTTTCATACAAAAGGCCGATCCGGAATTTGGCCTCGCCATTCCCGCAATCCGCCGCTTTTTTGTAGAACTTCAGGGCTTCAGAAGGGTTCGCTGCCGTTCCCTGACCGGCTTCATACATCTCCCCAAGGGCAAGGAACGCATCGCCCCGGTGCTCACTGTTATTTGATTTGGATGCAGTGCGGTACCACTTGACCGCTTCCTTGTAGTCGATAAAGTTCCCGTCGTAATCCCCGCGCCTGTAGCTGTCGCCCAGGGCGACCATGGAACCTGAATTCCCCTGCCCCGCTGCCTTTGCCCACCACTTCCTCGATTCGAGAAAATCCTCCTGATAAGGGGAGGCGGAGAGGTTGATGGCGAGAAGGAGTTGAGCGTCCAGGTGCCCGAGTTCCCCCGCTGTGGCGTATTCACGGTATGCAGTTTGATAATCCTGGTTCTTCCATGCGATCTGCCCTCTCTCGTAGGCCTCTCCGGCGGCGTCGGCAAAGGCTTCGGGGGGCAGCGCCGCCGCTGTGACCGCAATGCACGCGAATATCCAGAAGAACAGCTTTCTCAACTGAGTTCACCTCCCTGAGATATAGGTTCAGCTACCGGGACATTTCCTGTATATGGCTGCATTGTACTCCCTGAAAAATGAAGGCGCATCCGTTTTTTTCACCCTATGCACCCGCTGATTATTTCCTTGTTTTTCCGGTACCGCCCGGACAGACCTTCCCCTATACTGAATCCATTATTTTGCCTTTCTGAAAGGGTGATGGCATGCTTCGCAGCAAATGGGTCCTTCTCGCCGCAGTCCTTCTGTCCCTTGCGGGAGGTTATTTTCTCTTCCGCCCGTCCATCAATTCCTGGGAGATAGTGAACAATCCGCCCCGGGCGGCAGGGCCCGTGACGGCCTTCGGTGACAGTCTGACGGCCGGTTTCGGATCCGGTGGTCCGGGCCGGGACTACCCGGCAGTGCTCTCGGGCCTGATCGGCCGCGAGGTGGTCAACCTGGGCGTCAACGGCGACACCATTTCCAGGGCCTACGGGCGGATTGAAAAACTGGAGGCCCTCTCTCCCTCCGTGGTGCTCCTCCTTCTGGGCGGGAATGACCTGCTCCGCAGGGCGAACCTCGACGAAAGCTTCGCCCTTCTCAGGGAGATGATCCGGCGGATCCAGTCCGGCGGCGCGCTGGTGGTTCTGCTTGGAATCGACGGGCTCCCCCTGGCGGCCCCTCTGGGGAACAGGTACCTGGAGACCGCGGAGGCGACGGGAGCGGTGCTGGTTCCGGACATCCTGGGAGATATCCTCGGAAAAGGCTCCCTTATGGCGGACGGCATCCATCCCAACGGGGAAGGGTACCGGATCATGGCGGAGCGGGTGGCGAAGGCACTGAAGCCCTATCTCCGCTGAAGGCAGGAATCAGCGGAGGTCGTTATCCCCGCCGAAGAAGACCATGCTGCTCTTTTTGAGCTCTTCCCTGCTGAAGAGGATATCGTACCGCTCCACGCCGTTTTCGGCGGCGAAGTCTGACACGAAGCAGGTAATTTCCTCCTCTGTCCTGCCGTGGATCATGGCGTAGAGGGTATAGATCCACTCCCCGCAGGGGACCCGCTCGTAGCAGTGGCTCACCATGGGACTGGCGGCAAGTTTTTCGCCCAGTTCGTCCGTCCGGCCCGGGGGCGGAAGGAAGACGGCCAGGGCGTTGGCGGCAAAGCCGGAATTCTGGTGCCTGAGGACGGCACCCACCCGCTTGAGCTTTCCCGACGATTTCAGCTCCTTCAGCCGTGTCACCACCTCGTCCTCGGAAATTCCGAGCCTGCAGGCAAGGGCCCGCCAGGGATTTTCGCCGGGGGGGAGGTTTCCCTGCAGTTCACTGACAAGCTTCCTGTCGAGAGCGTCCACGGCGGTCACTCCATCTCCATGTCGAAAAAGACCCTGAGCTTGAAGTGCTTCACCTTCGGGAAGGGATAGACGGAGGAAAGGCCGAACTTCTCCCCGAGGGCCGCCAGCAGCCCGTCGATTTCCCCGGGGTCGCCGGAGGCGAAGGTGAACCACATGTTCAGGGGTCCGGAGCGTCGGTAGTTGTGGGTCACCCCCCCGAAGGAGTTCACAAAGGCCGCCGCGTCACGGAATATCTCCTCAGGAACGGACGCCCCCACGAGAATGCTCGAATACCCCATGGCGGCGGAATCGAAGACGCCGCCGATCCGCCGGATGATCCCGCCGTCGACGAGGGCGCCGATGCGCTCCGTCACCTCCCCCCCGGAGATGCCGAGTTCCAGGGCGAGAATACCGTAGGGGTCCTTTTCCAGGGGAAGGCCCTCCTGGAGAAGGTTGACAAGCTTCCGGCCCACGGGGTCCAGGGTCATCTCCGGAAACACCATGGCTCCTCCGCAAGGTAGTTTCCGGTATAGGAGTAGGCCCTGGCCCTGCACCCGCCGCAGATCTCCCAGTGCTCGCACTTCCCGCAGCTTCCCCCGTAGGCCGACCGGTCCCGCAGCTTCAGGAACACCTCGCTGTCCCTCCAGATGTCCTCGAAAGGCCTCTCCCTCACGCTGCCCGCCCTGACGGGCAGATAGGGACAGACGTGGACTTCCCCGTCGGGGAGGACGCAGCAGTAGGCCGTACCGGCCAGGCATCCCCGGGTGAACCTCTGGGGGATGCCCATTTCCTTCGCCATGGGCATGAACTGGGGGGCGCAGGTGGGCTTGATTTCCACTGATGCGGCGCCCTGCTTTTCGAGGACCGTGCGGATCATGGAGAAATAGGCCCCTGAGGTGAGTTCCTCTTCGGCCATGGAGAGGGCCCTTCCCGTGGGGACGAGAAAGAAGGGATGGACCGCATGGACGCCCATTGTTTCATAGTAGTCCACCATGCGGTCGAACTGGTCCAGGTTCCTGTCGGTGAGGGTGAGGT
>CAZJAR010000032.1:0-22871 GCA_964543785.1 uncultured Synergistaceae bacterium
CGTTTCAACCCTTGGATAGGGGATGACGGACCTGCTGAAGTACAGGGCGCTGCCGAACCTGTCCATGACCACCTTCACCACGTTGGGGTTCCTGATGGATTTCGGGTCGGCCAGAGGTTCGCAGAGGGTGGACGAGAGGGCGGAGCCGTCCTCCGAAAGAAGGGAGGCCGTCTCATCGATCATGACGGGGTCCAGGAAAGGTTCGTCTCCCTGGATGTTGATCACCACGTCGGCGTCTTCCTTTTCGGCCGCTTCCGCCGCCCGGCAGGTGCCGTTGGGATGGTCCGGGGACGTGAGAACGCAGTTTCCCCCGAAGCTCCGCACCTCCTGAAGTATACGTTCGTCGTCCGTGGCGACCACGAGGCGGTGGAGCATCGGGGAGAGGGACGCCTGTTCATAGACCCTGCGGACGAGAGTCTTGCCGCAGATGTCCGCCAGGGGTTTGCCGGGCAGGCGCGTGGAGGCGTACCGGGCCGGGATGACGCCGAGGACTCTCATGCCTGCAATCCGTATTCCCTGGTCCGGGCCAGAAGCCTGTCTTTGTCCACAGGCTTCACCGCCTCGACAATCCATTCCCTCATGGCCTTCCCTTCGGGGGTGTGCTGGGCGTAGCTTAAAAAGCCGAGGGGTATTCCGAGGGCGCCGGCGACCTTCCATGCCAGGACGGGCCACACCTGCCCGATGTCCCCGATGACGGGAATGCTGCCCTCGTGGCGGGCGAAGGCGGACATCTCCATCCGGAAGGGGATCTTCGATATTTTCGTCTTGGGGAGCCCCCGGTTGATGGCCTCCTGGATGAGGGAGCTGCCTGTCTCGAGGTCCCGAGCCTTCCGGAGGTTTTCGTCCAGGTCGATCCGCACCAGGGTTTTGTCCTTCAGGGAGTAGGTGGGGTACCCTTTCCACCATGACCAGATGCCGTGGCCTGTGTAGCACTCGAAGGGACCGTCATGTATCTCCTGGCTGAGGACCACCGCCGATTCGATGATCACGTCCGCACCTGCCAGCATGGCGGCGATTCGTTTCGACCGTTCGAAGACCGGTATGCTGTCGCCGATGGCCATGCCGATATGGCCGCTGCCCACGAGCTGGGGGATGCTCACCAGCACGGGGATGTTCTTTTCCGCCCCCATGCCTATCATGGTCCGCCGGTCGGCGCCCCATCCGGCCACGGTCTCGAAGGGAAGGCCCAGGGTCCTGCAGAAGACGAGGATCTCTCCTGCCAGGTTCTCGTTCCGGAGGCCCATGGGATAGGCCATGTTCCCCGCGGCCTTGATCACGAGCCGTCCCTCGGCCTTCTCCCCCTTGGCGAGAAGGTCCTCGTCCAGGACCATCTCGTTCCGGAGGGATGCCAGCTGTTCTTCCGGCATTTGGGTGAATTCGAAGACGTCGCCCCGGGGCATGTACCGTTCATCGAAGCCGAGGGCGGAGGCGCTGCACATCTTCACCAGGTCCAGGCCCCCCCCCATCTCGTGGCCCACCACGGCTGAGCTGGTGGTGACACCGTCCACGATGCCCTTGTCCATGAGCTCGGCGATGAGGGTGGTCACCCCCTCGTGGATGTTGGGTCCGCTCCCCGTGGCCACGACGATTTTTCCTCCCCGCCTCTTGGCTGCGGTCATTTTCTCCGCCGCCTGGTCCAGGGCTTCCCTGGATCGCTCGTCGAGGCCTTCGTAGAATTCATTCAGAAGCTGTTCATTGATGGTCATTTCTTTGTCATCTCCCTGCGGATTTCATCAAGAGTGGTCTTCGCCGCTCCCCCCACGGCCTGAAAGTAGGCTCCGGAGGCGAGGCGCGCTTTCTCCCGTTCATTCTGGTCCAGGCACCGCTCCCAGTGGGCGGCCATTTCCGCTTCTGTCCGGACGAGGGTTGCCGCCCCCAGTTTTCCCAGCTCCCCTGCCGCTTCCACGAAATCCCGCATGAAGGGACCGTGGGAAAAGGGTATCCCGAAGGCGGCGGGTTCCATAATGTTCTGCCCGCCCTTGTCCACCAGGCTTCCGCCGATGAAGGCGCCGTCGGACACGCCGTAGAGGTCGAAGAGCACCCCGATGCGGTCGATCACGAGGATGTCCCAGGAAACTCCGCCGGACTGTTCGGCTTCTGACAGAAGGGCGGCTTCCGCCGTTCTGGAGGCTGCTTCCAGTACATCCCCGCTTCTCTCCGGATGGCGGGGAGCAATGACCAGGCGGGCTTGAGGGATCCGTTCCCGCAATTTCCGGAACGCGGCGAAGACAATCGATTCCTCTCCCTGGTGGGTGCTTCCGGCCACGAAGACGGGGCCTTCTCCCGCCACTATTTTACGGATTCGGGAAAGATCCGCCGCCTGCTTCCGGAGCAGCAGGGCGTCCACCTTGCAGTCGCCGGTGACCCGCAGCTTTTCCTCCGGCACCCCCAGGTCCGCCAGGAAGTCCCGGTCAGCGGCGGAGCGCACCAGCAGCATGGAAAAAAGGTCGTAGACCTGCCTCCAGAAAGCGGGACGCTTCCTGACGTTCCGGGCCGTCCT
This sequence comes from uncultured Synergistaceae bacterium, assembly GCA_964543785.1. Classification (GTDB taxonomy): domain Bacteria; phylum Synergistota; class Synergistia; order Synergistales; family Aminobacteriaceae; genus Aminivibrio. Next base: position 2,501 of record CAZJAR010000032.1, read on the forward strand.
CTCGGAGAAGCGTCCGTTGGCCAAGAAGGCGGGGATGGACCTTCTCTTCAATTCCATGAGCATGGCGGGCCAGATTTCCGTCTCCATCACAATATACCCCTTCGGGCGGATCCGGTCGAGGGACCGCCGGACAATCCGCGGGACGTCCCAGGGGTAGTAGATGTGCTCTCCGAAGAGCCCGTCAGCGAGACGAAAGACCGTTTCCCGGCCCGTGGCGGTGGTGGTGGACAGGAGAACTTTTTCCCCGGGGTTTTCCCGGGCGATCAGATCCAGGAGGGGCCAGGCGGACTGCACCTCCCCCACCGACACCGCATGGACCCAGAGAGGCCGTTCAGGGAGCCTGTCCGCCTTGTCTTTGGGGTAGAGAGCCCTTCGTTCGTCCAGGCCAAGGGCGTATTTCTTCGCCAGCCAGGGATAGAGCACCGGGTAGGCGGCCGTGACGAGGGACCGGTACAGCAGGGGGTTCAGGTCAGGCCACCCCCGCTTTGAGAAGTTCGTGGAGATGGAGGATGCCCACGGGCCGTTTCCCCTCCACCACAATGATGGCGGAGATCTCCCGCTGTTCCATGATGCGGACCGCTTCCGCGGCAAGCCTGTCAGGGGCGATCACCAGGGGAGTGGCAATCATGACCCCCGACACCGACTCGGAGAGGCATTCCACGCCCTTCCGGGCGATGAGCCGCCGGAGGTCGCCGTCGGTGAAGATCCCCGCAAGGTCCCCCCGGTCGTCAACGATGATAGTGGCCCCGTACCCCTTGCTGGTCATCTCGAAGAGGGCGTCGCTCACCTTCACGGAAAGTCCCACTAAGGGAAGCTTGTCCCCGGTGGCCATCACGTCCCGGATCCTGGTCAGCAGCTTCCGGCCGAGGGCTCCGCCGGGGTGGAAGAGGGCGAAATCCTCGGGGCGGAGGCCCCGGAGTTCCGTCACCATCCCGGCGAGGGCGTCCCCGAGAGCAAGCTGGAGGGTGGTGCTGCAGAGAGGGGCCAGGTTCAGGGCGTCCTCGTCCTGTCCCAGGCCGTCCTCAGGGGTGACCTTCGCCAGGATGCCGGCCTCGGAGAGCACCGAGGAGTCCAGAACCACGTCGGCGTTCTGGGCCAGGGGTGATTTCAGTCCGCCGGTTATGGCGATGATGGGCGCCCCGAGCCTGCGGAAGTGGGGAAGGATGGAGAGGACCTCCGCCGTGGTCCCGCTGTTGCTCAGGATGAGGGCGGCGTCGTCCCGGCAGACCATCCCCAGGTCGCCGTGGGAGCCTTCAGCGGCATGCAGGAAAAAGGAGGGCGTGCCGAGGGAGGCGAGGGTCGCGGCGATTTTCCTGCCGATGATCCCCGACTTTCCCATGCCCGCCACCACGAGGCGCCCCCTGCAGGAGTGGATGATCCGTGCGGCCCGGACAAGCTCCATGTCCATCCTGTCCGCCGCCCGCTGGATCTCGGCGGCCTCGGACCGGAGGATACCCTTTCCGGCCTCGAGAAGCTGTTCGTCGGAGAGGCATCGCCCCTCCCTCTCCCAGGGAAGGCAGAGCATATCAGCGCTCCTCCTCCGCCCACTCCAGGGAGGGCATGCCGAGCCTGTCCCTCACCAGGGCATGGAGCTCCGCAAGCTGTTCCAGGAGGAACTTCATTTTCCCGAGGGGGACGAGGTTGGGGCCGTCGCTGAGGGCCTTTTCCGGGCAGGGGTGGGTTTCCAGGAAAAGGGCGTCCACCCCGGCGGCAAGAGCAGCCCTCGCGAGGGGGAGGATGAACCGCCGGTCGCCTCCGCTGGCGTTGCCGGCCGCCCCGGGCATCTGGACGCTGTGGGTGCCGTCAAAAACCACGGGGCAACCGAAGGAGCGCATGACCGGCAGGGAGCGCATGTCCACCACCAGCTGGCCGTATCCCATGGTGGTCCCCCGCTCGCAGAGCATCACCGAAGGGGCTCCTCCTTCCCTGCACTTCTCCAGGACGTGCTTCATGTCCCAGGGAGCGAGGAACTGGGCCTTCTTCACGTTGAGGGGTCTGCCGGTGCGGGCCGCGGCGAGGAGCAGGTCCGTCTGGCGGCAGAGAAAGGCCGGTATCTGGAGGATGTCCACGGAGCGGGCGGCGGAATCGGCCTGCCATGACTCATGAATGTCTGTGAGCACAGGAACGCCGGCCTTCCGGCCGATGCGGGCCAGGTGCACGAGCCCCTCTTCCAGGCCGGGGCCCCGGAATCCTTTCAGGGACGTGCGGTTGGCCTTGTCGAAGGAGGCCTTGAAGATGTAGTTGATCCCCAGGGGCCTGCAGAGGTCCCGCACCGTCTCGGCGATCTCCAGTCCCAGTTCGGGGGTTTCCAGGGCACAGGGCCCGGCGATCAGGGCGAGGCTCCCCTCCCCTATGGCAAAATTCCAGCGCCCCTCGCCGGAGGGGTCTTCCACCCGGACCGGGGTGAAGGCCGCTGATTGTTTTGTATCGCTCATCGAGAATCATCTCCTAGTGTTAGTTCTCATCCTTTAATTGTCCGTAATTATGTCATTCTGAGGAGCGAAGCGACGATCGCGAAGCATCCCCGCAGGGGAAGAATCTGGTTTTTTGAAGCCCTAGGACCAGATCCTTCACTCCGTTCAGGATGACAAACCAGGCCCTTTGTTTGTCTGTCTTTTTGATTCAGGGCAAACCAGAACCGGGATCCTTCGTCGCTGCGCTCCTCAGGATGACATGCCAACCCCGAGATCCCTCGCGTTGCTCGGGATGACAAGCCGTGCTGTCATTCTGAGCGGAGCGAAGAATCTGGTTTTGAGGAATCACATAATCAACCCCGAGATCCCTCACATTCGTTCGGGATGACAAATCAGGCCCGAGATCCTTCGGCCAAGAGGCCGGCCTCAGGATGACAGAAACAAACGCCTCAGGATGTCAAAGAGCTCTGCTCAGGATGACAGAAACAAACGCCTCAGGATGTCAAAGAGCTCTGCTCGGGATGACAAGCCTTTCTGTCATCCCGAGGAGCGGTTTCAGGCGACGAGGGATCTCGTTTTTGATTCAGGGCAAATCAGAACCGAAATCCCTTGAGGCAGGTCAAAATCAAAGGCAGATCCTTCGTCGCTACGCTCCTCAGGATGACAAATCAAGATCATTCGCTGCTCCAGCGCTCCGACAGCCTTTTGTACACATCGCACCGGAGTCCCCATCCCATGACGGACGCGGTGTGCTCCACCACCATGTCCAGTGCGCCGGGGCCGCCGAGACGCTCCCGCCCCTCCCTGGCCATCCGGAGGCGGAGTTCATCGTCGGAGAGTATTCTCTCCGCTCCTTCGGCAAGGTCCCGGGCCGTGGCCGGAACGAGGAGCTCCGATTCGCCGAGCAGTTTTTTCTGCACGAACTTCCCCTTCTCCTCTATTGACACCACGGGAACCCCCATGCCGGCGCAGACCTGGTTCGCCGTGCCGCCCAGGCCGATGAGCAGGTGGGCTCCCCCCGTAACGGCAGGGAGGGGACCGAAGAAGAAGAATATGGAGGCCTTTCCTTTCCGTATTCCCTTTCGTCCGTCCTCCTCGAAGGAGGTCCACCCCCGGCAGGAGGCCAGAAGCTCCTCCATGCGGAGGGTGGGGGCGATCACCATGAGGTACGAGCAGGCCATACGTTCGCTCAGGAGCTCCACGGCGTCGAGGAGGAGGCGGACGTCCTCGTAGGCCCTGCGGCGGCTGCCGGGAAGGAGGAGCACCCGGAAACCGTCCTTTTCACCCCATGACACCCTCTCGATAGTATTATCACAGGTCAGGTCCATTATGGGATTGCCGTCGAAGCGGGCGGATGCGCCTGACCGTAGAAGCTCTTCGGCTGTATCCCTGTCCCGGGTCCAGGCGATGCGGCTTCTGTGCTTGATGATGAACCGTTCGAGGCGCCAGTGCCCGCTGAGGTAGACCGTCTTCGCCGTGGCCACCAGCACCGGGAGCTGCCCCTGCCCCCACAGGGCATGAAGCAGAAGGTAGACGTCCCCCACGCAGACGGGGGTGCGGATAGTCCCCCGGAGCCTCTTCCAGGCCCCCATCTGCCGGGAGATGGACCTCAGGAGCCCCGAACGGAGGTCCCTCCAGAGGTCGGACAGGCGGTACTTGATGACCCCTCCGCTGGGGGAATCCTCGGGAACGGAATCCACTGGAATCCCCTCCCTGGCGTAATGCTCTCCCTTTCCCACGATGGGAAAGGAGGATACGGCAGCGCCGGGAAAACGTTCCTTCAGTTTTCGGGCGAGGAGGGCACCCATGGAGTCCTCGCCGTATCCGTTGGACGCCACAACAATCCTCGGCCGGAGGGTTTCCGCCAGGGCCTTGCGGAATCTGGGTTCATCGTCGAGTTCCGTTGAGATGAGGGGCACGAGAATGTCCCGGGAGGGCTTCCAGTCCGTGGGAAGGTTGTAGATGTCCTTTTCGGTGCAGACCATAGCCTCCGCGCCGGATTCGATGAAGGCGCGCTCCAGCATCTCCATGTCCTCGGAGCCGTACCTGTGGTGGTCCTTGAACCGGTGTTCCCTGAGGATGGCGATTCCCCGCTGCTCAAGGGACCTGCGGAAGCTCTCGGGACTTCCTATGGCGGAAAAGGCAAGGACTGTTCGCGGGGCGCCGCAGCTATCCTCTCCCCAGCACCCGTTCCACCGGCGCCAGGTGGGAACGGAGAGCCTGGAAAAGAAGATTTTTTCCTCCGGCACGAACCGGCGTATCTCGTCCGCCAGTCGGCCCAGCTTTTCAGCAGATACCTGGTCCGACTTGGTGATCACCACCATGGAAGCCCTGGACAGCACCGAGGGCTGCTCCCGGAGGATACCCGCAGGGGCCACCCAGCCGTTGCCGAAGGGGCAGCAGGCGTCCACCAGGGCAATGTCGGCATCTCGTGCCATCCGCCGGTGCTGGAATGCGTCGTCTGCGACGATGAGCTTCACGTTCCGGCACGAAAGAGCTTCGATGTCCCGCAGCCTGTCCTTTGACACAGCCACGGGGACGCCCCGCAGCCGGGAGGCCAGCAGCAGCGGTTCGTCACCAACGAGACCACGGAGGGCGGCAATTTCTTCGGCGCAGAAACCGTCCTGTTTCCGGAGCAAATCGGATGATATGACCACCGGGTCAATAGTCCTTCCGCCGTATCCCCTGCTGACGATCCCCACGGGGATGCCCGCCTCGAGGAGCATGCGGCACAGCATTTCCACAAAGGGGGTCTTGTTCGTCCCGCCCAGGGTGATGTTCCCTACGCTGATCACGGGAAGGGGCGGCTCAGCGGGCGGAACGATCCCGTGGTCGTAGGCGAAGTTCCGGAGGGAAACCACGGCCCTGGCCACGAGCCCAAAGGGGTAGGTGGCCCCCCAAAGGGAAAGGGGCTTTTCTCCCCTGGCGAAGGACAGGTAGCTTTTGAGAAGGCTCATTGGCCTGACCCCCGGTCGAACTGGAGGTTGTGGAGCCTGCAGTAGATCCCGCCCCCTGCGAGAAGGTCCTCGTGCCGTCCCTGCTCCACGATCCGCCCTCCGTCGAGGACCACGATCCGGTCGGCGTTCCTGATGGTGGAAAGGCGATGGGCGATGACGAGTGAGGTCCGCCCCTTCATGGCCCGGTTCATGGCTTCCTGGACCTGCCGTTCCACTTCGAGGTCAAGGGAGGATGTGGCCTCGTCGAGGATGAGTATTCTCGGGTTGCGGACCACCGCGCGGGCGATGGCAATGCGCTGCCTCTGGCCCCCGCTGAGGGTGACGCCCCGCTCCCCCACCTCCGTCTCGAAGCCTTCGGGGAGGGATTCGATGAAGGAGAGGATGCCCGCGATTTCCGCGGCTTCCCGTATCTGCTCCTGGGAAAGCTCCGGCAGACCGTAAGAGATGTTGAAGGCAATGGTCCCCTTCATCAGGAGCGATTCCTGGGGGACGATGCCGATCTGCTTTCTCAGCTCCCGGAGGTCTACCTGCCGCACATCCGCACCGTCCACGAGCACTGCCCCGCTGTCGGGGTCGTAGAATCTCGGAATGAGGTCGGCAAGGGTGGACTTGCCCGAGCCCGTGGGACCCACAAGGGCCACCTTTTCGCCCGGGGAAATTTCCAGTGAGATATCCCGGAGCACCGGCTGCCCCTCGGTATAGGAAAAGGTGACGTTCCTGAAAACGACGCGGCCTTCCAGCACTCCCAGGGGCACGGGGTTCGCCGGGGACTGGGTCTCAGCCGGAATGTCCAGGAGGCCGAAAATTCTCTCGGCTGCGGCGAGGCCCAGCTGCATGGAGCTGACCACGGAAGTGAAGACGCGGATCGGCTGGACGAGGAATCCGAGGTAGCCGAGGAAGGCGATGAGCTCTCCCGGCGTCTGGCCGCCCCCCACCACTTCTCTCCCTCCGAGCCAGAGGATGACAGCCAGTGCGGAGATGAGAACCAGTTCGATGATGGCGGCGAGGGCCGCCTGCACCTGGACGCCGTGCATTACCGCCCTGAAGTTTTCCCTGTTGCTCTTCCGGAATCTGGCCAGCTCAAGATCCTCGGTGGCGAAGGAGCGGACGATGCGCACCGCTGAAAAGGCCTCCTGCACAACTGCAGACAGTCCCGCAAGCTCGCTCTGTATGGCGTGCCCCACGGTGCGGAGTTTTTTTGCAGCCCGGTCGAGGATAAGGACAGTGAGAGGAAGGATGGCGAAGGTTATGAGGGTGAGCTTCCAGTTGATGTACAGGAGAAACCCCACCATTCCGATGAAGGTGACCGACTGGACCACCAGGTTGACCACCACGGAGGTGACCAGGTTCTGGAGAATGGTCACGTCGTTGGTAATTCTGGACATTATCTCTCCCAGCCGGCTGCCGTAGAGGTACCGGAGAGACATTCTCTGGAGGTGGTCGTAAAGGCGGAGCCGAAGATCCATGACCACGTTCTGGCCCACCCAGTTCATCAGGTACTGGTGTCCGTAGGACGCAATGCCTTTCCCGGCGAAGAGCCCCACCAGGATGAAGGGAAGAGCGTTCAGCATGGCAAGATTTCGGGCGATGAGCACATCGTCCACCACGTTCTTGAGAAGCCACGGGGGAACCACGTTGCAGGCCGAGGCGATGAGCATGCATCCCACCGCCAGGTAAAACCGCTTCCTGTACGGCCGGGCGCTGGCAAGAAGCCTGAGGTAGACCGATTTCTTTCCCTGGCTTTCGCCGCCCTGCTGCGTTGTCATCAGGCTCATACCCTGAGAGTCATCCTTTCTATTTCGTCGGCGATCCGGACGGCAGCGCCCTGAGGCGCCGATGCAGCCGTTTCCCCGAGGGCATCCCGGAGCGCGTCCCTCCCGGGCTGGTCCCGGAGCCACGAGATCACGAACTCTGCCGCCGTTTCGGGGGAATAGTCACCGATACATTCTTCCGCCAGCATCCGCCCGGCAAGGCGGTTCGGCCAGGCCAGAAGTTCCATTTTCCTCCTTCTGCGCCTGAGAACCGTTTCCCGAAGCCTCGGCCCGATCCCCGGAAGAGAGGCGACCAGCCCGAAAATTCCGGGAAGGGGAATTTTCCGCAGAGAGGCGAAGGGAACGAGCACACAAAAAGGAATTCCCCGGTGCATGAGTTCAAGGGTATTGGTCCCCGGCTGGGTGACGGCAAATTCCGCTCCCCGAAAGGCCTCGCCGCCCCTGGCGGTTGAAAAGCCTGCGGAATGCCATGCCTCTTCCTCTCCTTGCGTGGAAAACGGGGAGAGGACGACGCGAAAACGCCATCCCGGGGCCTGTTTTTTCAGAAAAGGGAGCATTCCCCTGAGAAAGGGGAAGGAAAACTCCCGGATGGCAGCCCGGCTTCCGGGGAAAAACAGGACCGCCGGCTCCGTATCTTCTCCTGAAGAATCCTGCCCGTCGAGAGCGAGAGAATCCCTGACAAGATCCCCGGCAACCTGTACTCCGCCTCCCATTGCTTCCGCCATGGAGGGAAAGGCTGTGAAGACCCTGTCGCACCGGGAAAGGCCTTGTTTTCTGCCGTAAGCATAGCATAAAAGGGGCGTCCGTCCAGCTTTGGAGGCAATCCGGCCCCAGAGCAGGTCTCCACCCATCTGGAGGACAGCTTCCGCTTTTCTTCCCAGGATCAGCGCGTCCTCCAGCGTACCGGCGAGGGACGAAGGGCCTCGGAGTTCGTCAGGGGTCAGGCTTTCGGCGACCCTGCGTTCCTCTCCTGAAGCGAACTGGCAGGGGAGGAGCAGGAGGGACACTTTTCGCGAACGGCTGCGCAGTTCATGGATCATGGGGCGGACCCAGCCCCAGAGCTCTCCCGGACCGTTTGCGAGAAGGAGAATTGGTTTCACTCTCCTTCCCTCCCCTCCCGGAAGTCCCCGTTTCCAGGGAAAAAGGCCTCAATCCGCTCCGCCCAGAAGTCCACGGCTCCCGGGAGCCCCATGGCCCTCCGGGCCGACAGGAGGCCTGCCCGGACATGCTCCGCGGCCCGCTCGTCCTCAAGGAATCCCGTCAGGGCCGAGAAGGCGTTCCTGCCTGTGGCCTCTTCCTGGAGGAATTCCGGGAAGAGTTCCTCTCCGGCGAGAAGATTGGGGATGGAAATGAAGGGCGTATGTATCAGGGTCTTCCAGACGAGCCAGGAGAGGAATCCTCCCTTGTAGAGAACGGCCATGAACTTGCCGAGCATCATGGCCTCCACGGCAGCCGTGCCGCTCGCCCCGGCGACAGCGGCGCTGCTCGCCATGAGGTCCCTCCCCTGCCCTTCCCAGGTCTCATGCCCTTTCAATTCCTCCCGAAGACGGGTCCTGAGATCCTCAGGCATTCCGGGAGCGACGGAAAAGACAGGACGGTAGCCCCTTTCTTCCAGAAGAGACGCGCATTCCTTCAGGGGGGGGAGGAGCCGAAAAACTTCCGAGCGCCTGCTCCCCGGGAGGAGGGCGATCAGTTTCGGGACCGTCTCCCCCGGAAAGGGAACAGGAAAGTCGTCGACGAAAGGATGCCCCTTCCAGGCAGAGTTCACACCGGACCGAAGGAGGTAGTCGTGCTCAAATCCGAACAGGGGGAGGCAAAGATCGATGTCCCGCCGGAGGTTTTTCACCCTGCCCGCACGCCACGCCCACACTGTGGGGGGCACGGCGTACACGATGGGTCCCCGCCATCCGCTTTTTCTGAGCCCCGCGGCAAGGGGAAGATGGAAATCCGGGCTGTCGATGAGGAGGACGGCCCGGGGCCGGCGGTGAAGAACGAGGCGGACGAGGTCATTTTTCAGGCGGAGAAGGCGGGGAATGGCCGGAAGGACGTCCGCTATCCCCATGAGATGAAGCGAACGGGAATCGCGGACCACTTCCGCTCCCCCTCCGGCGGCAAGGGGGCCGCCCATGCCGAAAAAGGGTTCGATGACCCCCCTTCTCCGGAGTGCTGCGGCCACACCGGCGGCGTAACCGTCACCGGACACTTCGCCGCAGCTGAAAAATACTCCCCGCCCGGCCGGCGTCACGGGGTGATGCCCTCCACGGCGATTGAGAGATTTTCCGCAAGGGAAGCGAATTCGGGACGGTCCAGGATGATCGTCCGTCCCGCCTCGACGGCAAGGCACGTCAGGCCCGCCGCCGCCATGACCCTGAGGGTTTCCGTTCCCACAGTGGGAAGATCGAACCGGATATCCTGATCGGGCCGCATCATCTTCACCAGCACGCCTCCCGCTCCGGAAAGCAGCACCCCCGCCCTTCGGGCCATTTCGTCCGTGCCTTCCATTGCCTCGACGGCAGCCACGGCACCCCGTGCCACAACGACGGACTGGCCGAAGGAAAGGGGAAGGGTGCCGGACAGGATTCTCTTTCCGCAGTTCACGTCCTCCAGTTCCTGCTCCGAAGGCTTCCTTCCCGCTACGAATCCTTTCCGGGCAATGCTTTCACCGACAAAGCCGGCATAGGGGAGGACGGAAAAACCGAAGCTTTCGAAGGCGGCGACGATGCGGCCGAGAAGGCTGTGGTCATCATTGTCCCCGGGGGAGAGAACCCGGAGGAGAGACGGATCGATTGCGCTGCCGTACATGAGGGTCTTGGGGACAAAACCTGCGAGACACACCGCCGGAATGGCTCTCCCTTTGAGGTCGGCGAGCAGTGCCTGAAGGCTGATTTTCCCCCCGGCGCCCGGCAGGGAGAGAAGGGACAGGACCCGGCCGCTGTCGAGGAAGGGGAACCGGCTTTCGCCTCCGGGCCCGAAGGAATAGACTGTCACATCCATGCCAGCCCCGGACATCCGGCGGGCAGTTTCCTCCGGCAGGGCTCCTGCACCGGCTATGAGAGCCACCCTCCCAGAAAAAGCACTCATGAGATCATTCCTTTCAGTTCTTCTAACCGTTGGCCCTGCGGGCGAAGTATCCTCCCACGAGGAGGAATGTTACGTTGGGTATCCAGGCCGAAACGGCAGGAAAAAGGTAGCCGGCCTCGCCGAGAGCGCGGCTGAAGGACATGGTGACGTAGTAGGCGAACACGATAAGGACGCTGAGACCGAAGCCGATTCCCGGACCCGCCCTGCTTGACCGGACACCGAGGCTGGCGCCGAGCACGGCAAGGACCACGCTTGCCCAGGGAAGAGCGAGCCGGAGGTGGAACATAACCCTGAGGGGGGCCAGGTTCCGTCCTTCCTTTGACAGGAGGGCTATCTGGACGAGAAGTTCCGTGGAACTCATCTCGGAGGGCTTGCGGGACGCTTTTTCCACCTGGGCAGGGGTCAGGTTCAGCTGGAGCTTCTGCCGCTCGAACCGGAGAAGGGGGTTGACCCGTCCCTCCGGGGTGACCTCGAAAACCTGGCCGTCCTGGAGCCACCATTCACCGTCGCCCCATATCCCGTTGTCTGCGAGAGAAATCCGGCTGAGACGGCCGCCGTCGAACTCCTGGATGATCACGTCCTTCATGGTGCCCTCCCGTGCCTTAAGCTGGTCCAGGTAGATCACCCGCTGGAGGACCCCCCTGCTCTCCTCCCGGAGGAAGACTTTTTCCTTGAGCATGGAGGGCTTTTCTTTCATGACCTCAAACTTCATGAGGTTCTCCGCCGCCCTGTTGGAAAAGGGGACGAGGGTTTCGTTGCCCACAAGGGCCCCGATCCCCACCAGAATCGAGGCGAAAAAGACGGGACGGAGAATGCGGTGGAACGGAATGCCAGCAGCCTTCAGCGCCACCAGCTCGCTGTTCGTCGAGAGGCGGCTGAAGGTCAGCAGGGAGGAGAGAAGGCTCGCCATGGGAAGGGTCATGGCCACTACCTCGGGAAGGCGATAGACGAAAAGCCGTGTCACCACCGCGAGAGAGACCCCCTGCTCGATCATGAGGTTCGCCGCCTGGAACAGCAGGTCTCCTGCCACGAACACCATGGTGAAGGCCGTGACGCCGAAAAGAAAGGAGCCGGAAAGCTCCTTGAGAACGTACCTGTCGAGAAGCCCGAACGTTTTTCCCCTTCGACTCAAATCCTTTTCCTCCCGTTTTCTGTGAGGATGAGTTCAGCAGCCTCACGGACAGCCCCTCTTCCCGCCGCCCGGGCCGTAACGTAATCCGCCGCGGCGCGGGCCTCGGGAACGCCGTCGGCGGGGACAAGGGCGAGTCCGGCGGCACGGAGACAGTCCACGTCGTTCACATCGTCCCCCATGTAGGCCGTTTCCTCCAGGGTGATCCCGAGCTCTTCAAGAAGAGCGGAAAGCACGGGCATCTTGTCGCCCACGCCGTTGTAGAGACGGGTGATTCCCAAATCTTTCGCCCTCCGCTCCGTTGCCGGAGAGTGTCTTCCGCTGATCAGCGCGACCTCCACCCCGGCCTTCCGGAGGCGGACGATCCCCATGCCGTCACGTATGTCGAACCGCTTGAATTCGGCCCCCTCGCCGTTCATGTAGACACCCCCGTCGGTGAGGGTGCCGTCCACGTCAAGCGCCAGGAGCCTGATCGCCATGACCGTCCTCTCCGGAACGTTCGGACCTTTGGCGGCGGTGCCAGAGGGCGACGCCGCGCTTTGACGCCGTGCAGAAATCGATGATTTCCCGGGCAGCTTCGCTCTGCCCGGCTTCCGATGATGCGAGGACCTCGAGGGAAGCCCGGAAGGGAAGGCCGCTTCCAAAGAGGCCGTCGTAGAAGGACTTCACCGCAGCCCGGGCAGGGGCGTCATACCCCGCCCTGCGCATTCCCACCTTGTTGAGGCTGAATATCTCCGCCGGGTGACCGTCCGCCATGAGGAAGGGAGGGACATCCTTCACGATCTTCGACAGGCCGCCGATCATGCACAGTTTGCCGACGCGGACGAACTGGTGGACTCCGGCCATGCCGCCGAGTACCGCCCCGTCACCCACGGAGGAGAACCCCGCCATGCCCACCTTGTTCGCCATGGTGACGTTCCTCCCTATGACCACGTTGTGTCCCAGATGGACGCCCTCCATGATAAAGCACCCGTCTCCCACGACGGTGGACGTGCCTTCCCCCGTGGACCTGTGGATGGTGACGTTTTCCCGGATAATGACATCGCTGCCGATTCTGACCCAGGATTCCTCTCCCCTGAAGCCGTGATCCTGGGGTTCTCCCCCGAGAACGGCGTTCTGGGCGACGCGGCAGTTAGCACCGATCTCCACGTAGTCGAGAATGGTGACGAAGGAGGAGAGCACCGTCCCAGGCCCGATTTTCACATGGTCATGAACGATACAGTAGGGGCCGACCGTCGCGTCCGCCCCGATTTCAGCCCCCGGCGACACGAGAGCCGTTGGATGGATGGATGTCATGCTTTTTCGCTTTCCTCCTTCTGGTCCTGTGCCCTCAGCGTTTCTGCGGCCACGAAGCTGAACTCGGCCTCGGCGGCCACGGCTCCGTCAATGCGGCCCACGGTGCGGACCTTGCCCATCTTCCCCCGGAGCCTCACCATCTCAGCGGTGGTGACAAGCTGGTCGCCCGGCTTGACAGGCCTGCGGAACTTCGCCTTTTCCACCCCCGTAAGGAAGGTGATGAGGTTTTCACTTCCGGGCCGGGCAGACATCATCATGGCCGCCACCTGTCCCATGGCCTCGAGGACGAGGACACCTGGCATGACGGGTTCGGAAGGGAAATGCCCCTGGAAAAAGGGCTCGTTGATGGTGACGTTCTTGATGCCCACGGCATGCTGTTCGTCAATTTCCAGCACCCTGTCCACGAGAAGGAAGGGATACCTGTGGGGAAGAAACTTCATGATTTTCTGGATGTCATACATGGTTCGTCTCCTTTTTTCGCTGATGTCCGGAACGGGATAGAAACAGCAGCCTCTCGGCGAGGCGGCAGTGCAGGTTGTGACCGGCCCGGAGGGCCACTACCCGGGCCCTGAGAGGGCGCCCGAGAAGATAGAGATCGCCGAGCAGGTCGAGGATCTTGTGGCGGACGAATTCGTCCGGGAACCGGAGTCCCCCTGCGGCAGATACGGATGTTTCTCCAACCACCACCGCATTTTCGGCGTTTCCTCCTTTGGCGAGCCCCTGGTCGAGAAGGGCCTGCACTTCCGATGCCAGGGCAAAGGTTCGCGAAGGAGCGAGAAGAGAAGAAAAACTCCCCGGAGAAAGGCTGAAGTCGGCAGCCTGGGTTCCGATGGGAGTTCCCCCGTAGGTGATGACATAGGAAACGGAGAGCTCTTCCGAAGGGCAGGCGAAAAGGGCTGCATTCCTGACCGGATCCGTAACGGCGAGGGGAACGGGAAGGGCGAAGGGTTCGGGATGCTCTGCCCCTTCCGGTATCGGCAGAGAGCTTTCCTCAAGGGAACGGGCGAAGGTCTCTGAACATCCGTCCAGTGCAGGGAGTTCCGGTCCCTCAGCCGTTATGCGGACCGACCAGATTCCGAGTCCCGCGAGGGCTGCAAAAAGATGCTCCGGCGTCTTGAGGGATGTGCCATCAGGAAAAAAGACTTCCGTTCCCCGCCCCGTCCCTGAAAAACGGCATGTGCCAATGGGAAAGGATAGCCGTTCACGCCCCACGGTCACGCCTTCACCCGCTCCTGCGGGGGATAGGAGGACGCTGCACTCCTTCCCGGTGTGGAGTCCTTGTCCCGTGAAAAGGACTTCACGGAACAGCCGCCTGTACTCATTCATCGGACGCCTCGGGCGGCGCGCTTCTTTTCACTGGATTATCACGTGGGGAGGAGAAGGCCTGCTCGAGTTTCCGCACCCGGAGCAGAAGCTCCGGCAGGCGCTGCAGGGCGGCCTGGACACGGAAGTTTTCCCGGTGGTCCCGTGCGGGGAACCCTGACACCACCGAGCCGGCAGGAACATCCTTGATGGCCCCGGCATTGGCGGCCACTGTGGCTCCCCTGCGGATCCGCGTATGATCCTTCACTCCGCTCCTTGCGGCCATGATCACGTTATCTTCGAGCACGGCGCTTCCGGCGATGCCCGTCATGGCGACAATGATGCAGTTCTTTCCTATGACGGCGTTGTGGGCGATGTGAACGTGATCATCCACCTTGGTGAAGCTTCCAAGAACCGTATCGTCAAGGGTTCCCCTGTCCACGGTGGTGCAGGCTCCGATCTCCACCTCGTCGCCGAGGACAACGCCTCCGAGTTGGGGTATTTTGACTGGTCCCTTTTCCCCTTCCGCCGGGAGCACGCCAAAGCCGTCGCTTCCAAGGACCGCCCCTCCGTGGATAAGGCATCCCTTCCCGGTGCGGACCTTCCCGAGAAGCACCGCTCCGGGCTCTATTACCGTTCCCGCACCGACAGAACAGCCTTCACCCACGAAAACCCTCGCCCGGAGCAGGACATCCTCCGCGATCTCGGCCCCATCCTCCACAACACAAAGAGGACCGATCCATGCACCGGGGGAAACAGCGGCACCGGGGGAAACCACCGCCGACGGATGAACCCCCCTCTCCTTCCTGAGGGGCTGAAAAAGGGAGAGGAGCTCCGGAAACACCGCGCGGGGATTGTCTGCGGAAATGCCGGCAAGGTCCGGTCGGGAGCCCAGGACATCTGCCGAGGAGAGAATGTACACGTCCGGTCCTATTTTTTCAGCATCCCTGATGTCCCATACAGTGCAGATATCTCCGGGAAGGGCCCCTGAAGGGGACGCCGGCCGGTTCACCACACAGGAAGGGTCTCCGACGACCTTTCCTCCGATTTTTCGGGCGATTTCGCCCAGAGTCATTTTTTCAGCCTTCATTATCCTTCTCCGTTTGTTTGCCGGCTGCCGCTGTCAGAGGTCACTCAGCGCCTTGATGCTGATCTTGTCCTCATCGCGGCCGTCGTAGTGGATTTCCAGGGAAATTCTCCGGTTCAGCCTGTACCCTATTCCCGCATGGTGATCCCCGTCCTCGCTGATCCGCCACCAGAGGTACGGGGCTCTCACTCCTCCGTCAATCCAGAGCCGGTACCATGTCACGTTGCCCGGAAAGGACCGTTCCACACCGGCAAGAATGTTTTTCCAGGGACTCCAGCGAATTCCCCACCGGCTTTCGAGGGAAAAATCGTTGGCCGAGAGGAGCCATTCACCGTACAGCTCCATGTCCCATCCCGACACGGGAAGAAACTTTCTGCCCAGATGGAGTCCTATCTCGGGGTATTTTGTATCGGATCCTGCGTAGGCGGCAACCCAGGCACGTACGGAATACTTCGGGCTGTCCACAACGGCGTCGGCGGCGGCTATCTGGGCAGGCTGAAAAGTAACATCGACCACCGACCGGGTGTTTCCCACGATATTCGTCTGCCTGAGAGCTTCGGCCGCCATCTTCTCCACTTTTTTCCTGTGAGCGGAGACCCATTCGATAGGCAGCCCCACCACCGGCGACAGCGTACGGAGAATGTTTTCGTTCAGGTCGGACCGCAGCATTACCGGAAGGGTAGCCGAAGAGACCCTGGGGACCACTGCCAGGACGAACGGAGGCCTGGGAACGAAGGATACCCTGAGGATGGTCTCCGCCTGTTCAAGCTTCACGAGAAGAGATGCGTTCCAGCCCGGCAGACGGGGGGAACAGAGGGACTCGACCGCTTCCTTCAGAGGGGTGTCCGCCCAGGACAGGGCGTCGAGGGGGAGGTTTTCCAAATGGGTACGGATACTTTCCCCGAGCCCTGAAACGCTCTCCCGGAACCACTCGTCCACCGGGGAGGCGAGTTGGGGAGGGAATATCTCCACCCGCCAGTCCGTCGCTCCATCCCTGGGACGGAGCCGCAAAACGGCCTTCTCTTCCCGATAAAAAGATTCCTCCACCGCAAACCCGGCGAAAACTCTTTCCGCCACAAGAGCGAGCAGACGGAGATTGTCCTGTGCGGAAGAAGGTCCGCTTTGGCGGATTTCTGCCCAAACTGTAACGGCACTCCGCTCCATACGTTCCTTGAGCCAGGAGGGAACGCCTTCTATGATGACCGACGCATCAACCGCCCCGGGAAAAATGAGGGCTGCGGCGAGAATCACCACCGCCACAGCCCTTTTTATCAGATGAAATTCTCTTCTTCTGGAAGATTCCCCCATCGGGGACACCGTGCTCCGTCCTCCGCTCCCCTAGAACATTTCCCCGAAGCCGAAATGACTTCTTGATTCATCCTTGCCCGTAGCGTGGTCAAACCTGAAGTTTCCCAAAGGAGTTTTAATACGCACTCCAACGCCCCAGGAATCATAAAGGTCTGAAAAATCAATACTCTGACTCCTCCAGGCATTGCCTGTGTCATAAAACAGAACCAGACTGAATGCCTTTTCCACCGGGATTCTCGCCTCTATATTTGCCAGAAACATCGTGTCACCTTCAAATCGGCCTCCATCATAGCCACGGAGGGTACTCGAACCTCCCAAAGAATACTGGGCAATTGTGGGCAATTCCCCTGATGAGAACCCTACCCGCATCCGGGCCGCCAAAATGGCAGGGTTGTCTTCACTTCCCAGCTGTGACCCCAGGAAGTCCGCTATACCTGTTAAAGGAAGATAGTACCTGGCCTGAAGTGAGTATTTTGAAAAACTGTACTCACCTCCAAGGCTGTCAATGCCTTGCTCAAGGCTCAAGTCCCAAATATTGCCTTTGGGATAGCTCAGATATTCATCGGTGTTATTGAGGGTCAATACACCATTAACAGAGAAAATTTTACCCGTCTTAACGTCGTATATCCCTCCTGGAATCATGCGCACATTTGCATAATCCGTATCGCTCCAGTCAAGGGTCACATACCAGCTCAACTTTTCATTATTCCGGAATTTCCTTCCCGCGCCGATATAAAAACCCTTCCGGTCTTCGTCAAATTCAAATTGCTTTACACTTGCCTTGTAAAAATATCTGTCTTCCCATTTTCTTCTGTAAAGACCAACCTTCCAGGAAAAAGTTTCCGCATCCATGTAGGGTTCCGAATAACTTGCCCAGTACTGTTCGTTGTCACCCGTCTCAAACCCTACTTCTCCCCTGTGGCCACGTCCTCCCCAGTTGGAATCCGAATACGAAAGACCTCCAGACCATCCGCTTGAGGACCCGTGGCTTACAGAAAATCCAAGTTTACCTGTCTTCTGTTCGGTTACAGTGAGAATGATATCCGTTTCGTTTTCAGGATCTTCTCCCGGTTCAAAACCTACGCTCACATCCTCGAAGAACCCCCTGCCCTGCAACTTATTCAAAGAATGCCGAAGGATGGTCGCGTTGAAGGGGTCGCCCTTCTTCAGCTTGATCTCACGGGCGATGACATTTGTTTTGGTTCGCTTGTTCCCCTGGATGATGATGTTCCCGACCTTGGGCTCCACGATCTTCACGTCGATGACGCCGCCCTCCACAAGAACATCCGCGATCTTCACCATGACGTAGCCGTCTTTATGGTATTTCTCCTGGATACGGTCGAGGTCGTGGCGGAAAAAGACCCTGTTGAACACGTTGCCGGGGGTGGTGAAGACGACCTTGAGAAGGTCTTCTTCGGTGTAGATATTGTTTCCGGAAAAGGTGATCTTCTCGACCACCGGGTTCTCCCTGACAATGTAGGTTACTGCCGCTCCTCCCGCGACGCTCTGCAGGCTGATGTCCACGAAGGAGAAAAATCCCAGGCCGTATATGGCTTCCACGTCCGTCTGGAGCTGCTCCCTGTTCAGGGGTTCCCCAACCCTTGTCCCGACAACCCCGAGGATATGCTCCGCCACCACGTGATCATTCCCTTC
Organism: uncultured Synergistaceae bacterium; assembly: GCA_964543785.1. Lineage (GTDB taxonomy): Bacteria > Synergistota > Synergistia > Synergistales > Aminobacteriaceae > Aminivibrio. The sequence goes on from CAZJAR010000032.1 coordinate 20,500, forward strand.
CACTGCAAGGGCCGACACCAGCGGCTCGTCTGCGGAGGCGTACACAGTAGGCAACAGGAGCACTGCAAAGAGAAGCGCCAGGATTCGCCACGATTTTTTCAGATTTTCATTCACGCACGATCTCTCCTTCCGGAAATTGAGAAAATCTTCATTACGGGGCATCGAAACGAATCGCGGACTCCCTTTCCCGGAGTGCCTTCTGCCCTATCTGCACCAGAGTGATTATTGTATCAAATTCCCTGCCGGAAGAGGAGGGACTTTGCAACTTTCCGCTATTTCTCTCCGCGGGAGCCGACACATTCCGACGGACTGCGGCAGGTCGTTCTGCCATGGCGCTTCCCGGTTCCGGGGACAGAACACCTTCTTCCTCCGAAAGCCGGGCAAGATTTGCGTCGCTCAGATTCCGGCGGAGGGCCGACAGAAGAGCCTTCTCGTCAGTGGAAACCCACTCGAGGGAGGGTCCGGAGGCAATGGCGACCGTCTCCCTGACCGACTGCACTGCAAGGGGCCCAGCCACTGAAAGGACGAGAAAGAGCCCCAGCACAGCCACGACGGTCATCCGTCCGGCTTTTCGAACCGCCGGCAGGGGCCGGGAACTTCCCTCAGCCCTGGCCCAGAGTTCGTTCCTCGCTTCCTCAAGTTCAGCCTTGGCACACTCCATGTCAAGGAGGGCACTCTGCCATGACCTGGCGGAACATGCCCTGGCGCATCTGTCGAGCCACCGGGCTATTCGGGCTATCTTTTTTTCCATCGGACGGTTCCCCCCGGAGATAAAAGTCTGTGCCGCACTACTCTTATCCCGTGTCAGGCCCTGTTTGTGGCGTCTCCTTCCGGGCCGAGCCACTTTCGGAGCTTTGCCACGGCATTCCGCTTGAGACGGTAGACGTGGCTGATGTCGATGCCTCTCCGCCGGGCGACTTCCTTTGCGTCCTGACCTTCCACGAGAATCGCCCGGACCACTTCTTCCTCTTTTTCGGGAAGGCGGTTCATTTCTTCGGCGACTGCGATGAGGGTCTCGAAGGAGTCAGGAGAGAAGGAGTCTTCAGGCATGAGATATTCTTCGTCCACAGGGATGGGAGCCTTGAGCTCGCTCCTCTGAAGGAAATTCACCATCTGCCCCTTGATCCTGTAGAAAGCGTATGTAGTGAACCGGAGGTGGCGCTCCGGCTCGAACTTGTCCACCGCCCGTATCAGGGCCACCATGCCTTCCTGGATGAGGTCCTGGTAGGAGGAAGGACGGACCCGGAACTTGCGGGCCAGCCAGAAGACAAGAGGCCTGTAGGCTACAATGATCTCGTCCCTGGCGCGCTCATCGGCGGAGCAGGAAAGCCTCCGCCATAATTCATCCTCCCTCCCGGGGGAAAGAGTTCTTTCATTTCCTGAACGGGCACTGGTTTCTCTGCCGCAGGACGTTGCCTGAAACTCTTCCCTCCGCTCTCCGGCGGAGAAAAGGGATTCCCCGTTATGCTGCGTATCCTGCTCCCTGTGGGACATGGCCCTGCGCCTCCTTCATTCAGCAACCCGGTTAATTTTACCAGCAAGAGAGAGAGAAGTCTAAGCCGGAAGAAGCAGTTTTTTTGACTCCGCGCCGGAAAGCCTGGTGTGCAGGTCGTCGTTCAGGAAGGCCAGGGAGGCGCCTTTCTTTCCGACGTCAATTCCGGAAATCGAGCAGTTGGCGATTTTTATCCTCCAGACCGGCCGGAGGGGCAGATCCAGAAGCAGGGCAAGCATTGCCCTGAGAATTCCCCCGTGGCTGACCACAATGATCCGGTCTCCGTCAGAAGAGAAGATTTTCTCCAGGACAGCCCTCACCCTGGGTTCGACGGAGGAGAAGTCTTCTCCGCCGGGAGGGGGGAATTCAAAGGGGGATGCCTTCCACTTCAGAAAGGACTCCGGAGTGCCGGATTCGATCTCATGGATCGACCGGCCTTCCCAGAGTCCGAAGCCCATCTCCGAAAGTTCGTCCAGAAGGACAGGAGAAAGACCGGAATTGCCCGAAGCGAGAAGACCCGCCGTTTCCCGTGCTCTCGACAGGGGACTCGAGAAGAGCACGGAAGGGTTCCACCCTTCGAGCCTGGCGGACAGGAGCCCGGCCTGGCGCCTGCCTTCTTCATTGAGGGGGATGTCGCTTTTCCCCTGAAAGCGGGAAAGTCCGTTCCATTCAGTTTTGCCATGACGCACGAGGAGAATTCTTTTTCTGGACACGATAGCCTCCGCGGAGAGTGATCTGGGTCAACGGGACGATGATAGCACGAAAGGGGTACGGATGATCGACACAAAAAAAGGCCCCCGGGTTTCCGGGGACCTTTGCCGTTCGTGGAGCCGGTGTCCAGACTTGAACTGGAGACCTGCGCATTACGAGTGCGCTGCTC
>CAZJAR010000033.1:0-21365 GCA_964543785.1 uncultured Synergistaceae bacterium
AATGTCAGGGAACACAACCCTGTCCTGTGTCACGGATCCACGACCTCAGGAACCGGTGACCGAGGCTGGAAGTTTCGATGCCAGAAGAACTCTTTTTTCTCCGGCTCTTCTTGTGTACCCTTTTGCGTCGAGGTATTCAAGAAGAGGAAGGATAAACTTTCTTGAACTGCCGGTTATGTCTCTTACCCTGGCAAGGGTTATGTCATCTTTTTCCCTGAGAAGGATGCGGAGAAGCCCTGTTTCCATTTCAGTTGAAAGAAGAAATTCTCCGGATACCACAGATACCATTCCTGTTTCCCTCATCCCTTTGAGGAGAGTGTAAAAAGCTGCTTCACCAATTGCGAGCATTTCTTTTACCTCTGAAATGACGGGAGGTTGGAAACCCCTTTCCCTGCATATTGAGAGTACTTCTGCGGATCGAATTGTAAAGGCCTCGTCATCGCGGGGCTGAAAATCCTTCATCCGCAGAAGTCCCTCATCGGTGATTGCAACGGACCCTTCGGAAACAAGAGCTTCAATGAAAGCTTTCGCTGTTCTCGAATCGAATGGTTTGAGAGCGGAAAGAGAGGTTTCATCTGCCGGAGCGCCTTTCTGGGAAGGGTGTAATTCGTGGTAAGATCGGAGAAATGCCTCCACATCTTCCGACAGACGATGAAAATGGTTTCGGGAAAGAAGAATTTTCTTTTCGCCCTGAATAAACACGGCGTCTTCTTTTTTCTTGAGTTTCTCGGCGAGGCGGGATGTCTCATCGCCTGTCTCCTGGATAAAGACGGCGGCGTCTTGAAGTTCCAGCATTGAGAGAGAGCGGACCATTGCAAGGAGTCTTTCCTCAGGATTTTGCACACCAGCCAGGGAACGGACTCTGTCAATGCATGCTTCCCTTGCTTTTCGTCCCTTGGGTTTCGATGCATAGGCAAAGAGAACCCTTCCTCCGGCAATTGTTTCCAGCGGGCTGTATCTCCGCAGAACAAAACGCTGGTCTACAAGGCAGACAATATCCTCTTCAGCAACAATTTGGGCAGCTGCCTTCTCTCCCGGTTGCAGTAAAGGTTTTTCCAGAAGGGCTATCCGCGCCACAACGTCGGATGTCCCGATGTGGAGCCTTACCCGCTGCCAATGGCGGACGGGTTCTCCGGCGCTCTCGAGAAGAGTGAGCTCGCATTCGAAGCACCTGGTGGTTCTGTAAATATTCCTGGCGCAAAGGACATCTCCTCTGTGAAGCTCCTCCGAAGACATCCCGGCGACACTTACGGCAACCCGTTGGCCTGCCCAGGCAGTCTGAACTCCTGTCCCGTGAACCTGGACACTGCGGATTCGCCCTTCCCTGCCTGAAGGAAGAGCGGCTGCTTCCATGCCGACGGATAACTCTCCTCTATAGGCGGTTCCTGTTACAACCGCCCCGAACCCGGCGACTGGAAACGTTCTGTCGATGGGAAGAAAAAAAGGACCTTTCCTCGGCCTTGGGCGGATTCTGTCCACGAGGTTGCCAAGTTCACCCTTAAGAAGGGCGAGGTTTTTTCCCGAAAGGGCCGAAACCGGAACAATCGGTTTTCCGTCAAGGAATGAACCGACAAGAAAATCCCGGACATCCTCCAGTACAAGCTCCAGAAAATCGTCCTCCACGGAGTCCGCTTTTGTCACCGCGACGAGTCCGTCCTTCACTCCGAGGAGTTTCAGTATTTCCAGATGTTCCCTTGTTTGAGGCATGACTCCCTCATCAGCTGCAACCACAAGAAGGACGGCGTCAATTCCGGAGGCCCCTGCTACCATTTGACGGATAAAACGTTCATGTCCCGGAACGTCGACAATACTGACGATCCTTCCGTCATCAAGAATCAGGGGAGCGAATCCGAGTTCAATCGTTATTCCCCTCTTTTTTTCTTCGCTGAGGCGGTCACAGTCCACCCCCGTTATGGCTTTTACGAGTGTAGTCTTCCCATGATCTATATGGCCTGCCGTACCGAGAACGATTGAGATTTCCCGCCGGTCCAAGGCTTCACCTCCCGGAAACGATGCCTTTAAAGGCGTCGCAGATTCTTTTTTCATCTCCTGGAAGGAGAGTGCGTACGTGCAGCAGGACAATATTTTCTCGGGCGCCGGCGATCACCGGAATAGGGCGCGACCTAAGAAGGGAAAGCAGTGATCCTGCACTCCCAAGGGATTCAAGGGCGACCCCTACTGCCCATCCGGGGAGAGATTCTGTGGGAAATGCCCCGCCGCCAACGGCATCATCTGTCTCCACGAGGGTAATGGTGCCTCCTGGGAGAATTTTTTTCAGAAGGTCCGAGAGTTTGCGGGCTTTCTTTCTGAGAGAGTTTCGTGATTCATTGAGCATGGCGAGGGTGGGAATCCTGAGATGCCTGCCCGAAAGATAGAGCCTGAGTGTCGCTTCGAAGGCAGAAAGAGTCATTTTATCAACTCGCAGTGCACGGAGAAGAGGATAGTTTCGAAGCTTCGCTATGATATCCTTTTTTCCCACCATGCCTCCGATTTGAGGTCCCCCCAGCATTTTATCTCCGGAAAAAGTGACCAGATCCACACCCTGGTCAAGACATGAAGAAACTGATGGTTCTCCATTCAGTCCAAAGGGGGTGAGATCTATGAGAGTTCCGCTTCCAAGATCCTCGAGGAAAAGAATTCCCTTCTCTTTCGCCAGACCGGCAAGTTCTTCTCTCGGGACCGATGAGGTAAAGCCTTCCATACGGAAATTAGAAGGATGAACCTTCAGAAGGGCTGCTGTATTCTCCGTTATGGCGTTGCTGTAGTCCTTTAGATGAGTCCTGTTAGTCGCTCCCACTTCAACCAGGCGTGCTCCTGAAAATGTCATGATGTCCGGAATACGGAAAGAACCGCCGATTTCGACGAGCTCCCCTCTTGAAACAACAACTTCTTTGCCGGCGCAAAGACCCGCAAGCATGAGAAGTACCGCACCTGCATTATTGTTTACTACAAGGCCGGCCTCAGCCCCCGTAATCACTTTCAGCAACCATTCAACATGGTCGCTTCTGAGTCCTCTCTTGCCTTCCGTAATATCGTACTCAAGCGTACTGTAGCTGCCGGCAACTGCCATAACAGCATCTCTTGCCTCAGGTGCCAGGCAGGATCTTCCAAGGTTGGTGTGAATAACCACTCCTGTTGCGTTCACAACGGGCCTCAGACTTTCGCCGGCCCGGGCAGAGAGAACGGGGAGAGACAATCTGAGAACTGAGTCGACAGAGGGGTCAACAATCTCCCCTCGCAGGATTTTTTCCCTGAGGGACCACAGGGTGCTGTCGAGCACAGCTTTAACAGCATCTCTTCCAATGCTTTCCAGAAAAGGAACCATGTCCGGAAGACCGAGAAGAAAGTCCATGGCGGGGAGAGAGCGGAGCCTGTTTTTCTCTGGAATCTGAGCTTTCATGGAACAAACATCACCTTTCCTCGGAAATGAATCGGAAAACAGAAGAAAGGCCGCCTCATCCCGGCACCTGAGAAGGGGAAAGAGACGGCAAAGTACTTTGCCACTCTTACTATTCTACCCTATAATATCAGGCTGAACGGATAATACTCACCAACTCACTTCAGGGAGGCGACACCATGGCGAAAATCGACGCCAGGGGCAAAAGCTGCCCCCAGCCGGTAATGATGACAAAAACGCTTATGGACGCAGGGGAAAAGGAAATAGAGGTTTATCTCGACAACGCGGTTTCAGCGTCAAACGTCCAGCGTTTTCTTGAAAAAAACGGATTCCGGGTGCAGATCATGGACGAAGAGGGGACCATAACCATCAGGGGATCGAAAAACACACTGTACACAGACGGAACTCCTGCATCCGAGGAACAGGAGAAAATGCTTCAGGATACGGCTGTTCTTATCGCCGACAGGGTTATCGGGGGAGGAGACCAGGTCCTGGGAGAAGTGCTCATGAAGGGGTTCCTCGGAACTCTCTCCCAACTCTCAAACCCGCCGTCGGTGGTGGCACTCATGAACGAGGGCGTCAAGCTTGCCCTGAAAAACACGTCCTCCTGCGACCATCTCTCCGCTCTTCGGAAGAAGGGAACCAAAATTCTAGTCTGCGGCACCTGCACCAACCATTTCGGCATCACGGCGGACATCGGAGCTGGCGTTATTTCCAACATGTTCGAGATTACCGAGGCTCTTCTTTCCGCTTCCAAGCGACTTACCTTTTAAATGGAGCTTTCATGCCTCCTCTTCCTTGAAGGGGAGGCATGAAAGCAGGTATTCGGCAAGAAAGGAAAGAGTTTCGGATGTGCTTTTGTCCGGAGAAATGAATCCAAGGAGTTTTTCTTCCGCCGGAAGATATGCGACGTGAACATCGCTGTCGAGAATATCCTGTTCCGCCGCGGGGGCATCTTCATCAAAAAGCAACATCCAGCCGGGTGTGGTGATTCCTACGAGAGTCCAGTTTTTGCCGGGGAAAGTGTGATGAATCACACCGCTGTAATTTTTGCCGGAACGTGAGACGATCATGCTGCTGATCCAGCGAGCCCGCTCCTCCATGGAGTCAGCGGCAATAAGCAGGGAGCCTCCCTCATCTCCAAGGGAAACATAGACCCTCGACAGAGGGAGCAGAGATCCGCCGTTGAATCCTTCTCCTCCGTCAACTCCCTCCATGAAGGAGAGCCCCCCCCGGAGGGAATCAGCCACATTGACGGCATACCCCTTAACTGGTTTTGGCGGAACGAAGCGGGCCAGAACCATAAGGATATCTTCAACTACGTAATCTTCACCGGAATCAAAACGGATTAATCCATATTCCACAGAAGCAGCCCCTTTCAATGCATCAGACGATCAGGCTCCAGAGGGCATTTGCCACCCTCATTCCCTTGGGGGTCAGCGAAAGGCTGCAAGGGTTTTGGAAGAAGCAGTCAGCTGGAGCTTCCTTTTTGAGGATATCCAGAATTCTGTTCAAATTTTCGCTTCCGTACCGTTGGGAAAATTCATCGTAGGCTATGCCCCACTTTGTACGAAGAAGCAGAACAGCAGCCTCCCTCGCTGCTTTCTCTCCGGTGCACCGTTCCATTCCGGCCACACTTCCTCCATGAGCCCGGACGGAATCAGCATATTTCTCAAGGCTGCCTTCATTCCTGTACCGGTTTCCCCCCAGAAAGCCCCATGCTCCCGCCCCGAGTCCCAGGACCGGGCTTCTCAGCCAGTATGCGGTATTATGCCGACTGTGGTGTCCGGAAAGGGAAAAACTGGCGATCTCATACTGAGTGAAGCCTTTTCGCGGAAGATACCACTGACTCCACCTGTAGAAAGGGTAGCCGTCAGACAGTCCTGCCGGAGGGGACGCACTCCACGGGCATCCTTCGTCAATACTTAGCTGGTAAACAGAAATATGATCCACGCCAAGATCCAGGGCCAATTTGACGGACAGTGCCCAAGAACGGAGATTCTGGCAACGCAGACCGAACATAAGGTCAGCGCTGACTGAAAATCCTTCCCGAACGGCAATTTGTACGGCACGGCGGGCTCCTGCTGCATCATGGGGGCGACATAACCAGAGAAGGTCCTCGTCAGAAAAACTCTGGACCCCTATGCTCACCCTTGAAACACCCCACTTCTTCCAGATGGCTGCATGGTGTTCCGAAAAGGACTCGGGGTTAGCCTCAACAGTTATTTCGGCCGAGGGAGAAATACGGAAGTTGCTCCGGAGAAAAGAAAGCAATTCGTCCCATTGCCCGGGGGTGAGCATCGTTGGCGTTCCACCGCCGAAATACACCGTTGAGGCCTCCGCCTCTTCGGGGAAAAAGTTCGTGTAGAAACAAATCTCCTCTTTCAGCAACCCCAGATATTTTTCACTTTCCCCTGATGTGAGGGGAACACTGAAAAAGGAACAGTAAGGGCACTTCCGGAGGCAGAAAGGAATATGTATATAGACAGAAAAAGGGCCCGATAATTTTTTCAGCGATGAAGCTATTTCTCCAGTAAAGGTACTACTTTTCCTCATCCTCTTCCACCTGAAGGAAAGCGAGGAATGCCTCCTGGGGGATGGAGACCTTGCCGATGAGTTTCATTCGCTTCTTCCCTTCTTTCTGTTTTTCGAGAAGTTTTCTTTTTCTTGTGATATCGCCCCCGTAGCACTTGGCAAGGACGTCCTTGCGAAGCGCTTTTACATTCTGACGCACGATAACCTTCTTGCCAATGGACGCCTGGATAGGAACCTCGAAAAGCTGGTTCGGGATGAGTTCCTTGAGTTTTCTCACGGCAGCCTGTCCTCTGTAGTATGCAGCATCCCTGTGGCATATGAAAGAAAATGCGTCAGCAGCTTCGCCGCTTACAAGTACATCAACCCTGACGAGATCGGCCGGTTTCAACCCGATGAACTCATAATCGAGGGATGCATACCCTCTTGTCTGGGATTTGAGCTTGTCGTGAAAATCGATGATGAATTCCGCAAGGGGAAGTTCATAAACAAGCCTCACCCTGTCGGGTGCAAGGTAGTCCATTGAAACATAGTTTCCCCTTTTGTCCTGGCATAGCTTCATCACTTTTCCGACGTACTCAGTGGGAACAAAGAGGGAAATTTTGATGACAGGTTCCCGGACTTCCTGAATATCTCCTGTTTCCGGAAAATCGGAAGGCCTGTGGGCTTCAATGATCTCGTCGTCCTTTGTCAAGACTTCGTAAATAACGTTGGGTGCGGTGGCAACGAGTTCCACCCCGAACTCCCGTCGGAGCCGTTCTTTGGAAACGTCCATGTGCAGCAGACCGAGAAATCCGCACCGGAATCCGAAACCGAGGGCAACGGAAGTTTCAGGCTCGAAGTATATGGCTGAATCGTTGAGTGTCAGTTTTTCCAGGGCGTCCCGCAACTGGGGATAATCGTCCCTCTCCACCGGGTAAAAGCCGCAGAACACTACGGGTTTCACTTTGCGGTAGCCTGGAAGAGGTGCGGAGGCAGGGCGGAGGCTGTCGGTTACGGTGTCTCCGGTGTGAGCGTCAGCCACTGTTTTGATGTTGGCGACTACATATCCCACTTCTCCTGCGGCAAGTTCATCGCATGGCTGTAATCCCGGGCGGAAAACGCCGACCTCATCGACGGAAGAGACACAGCCGGTTGCCATGAATCGGATGCTCTGCCCCGGGCGGATTCTTCCGTTTATTATCCTGATGTAGCAAATAACCCCCTTGTAGTTGTCGTAGACAGAATCAAAGATCATTGCCTGGAGGGGAGCTTCTCTGTCTCCGGAGGGAGACGGCACTTTTTCAACAACGCGCTCAAGAATGTCCCCGATCCCCCTCCCCTCCTTCGCACTGGCAAGAATGACCCGGTCACAATCAAGACCTACAACATCCTCAATTTCCTTTATAACGTATTCCGGACGGGATGACGGAAGATCGATTTTATTGATAACAGGAATGATTTCCAGCCCCTGATCCACAGCCATGTAGGCATTCGCCAAGGTCTGGGCTTCTACGCCCTGGGTGGCGTCCACAACGAGCAGTGCCCCTTCACAGGCAGCCAGGGAACGGGATACTTCGTATCCGAAATCCACATGTCCCGGAGTGTCTATCAGGTTGAGAACGTATTCGCTGCCGTCATTCGCAGTGTAGTTCATCTTCACCGGAACGAGCTTGATCGTAATGCCCCGTTCACGTTCGAGGTCAAGTGAATCAAGTATTTGCTGCTTCATGTCCCTCAAACCAATGGTGCTTGTGCTCTCAAGAAGGCGGTCCGCCAGGGTTGACTTCCCGTGGTCGATGTGGGCTATGATGCAGAAATTTCGTATGTGTTTCTGGTCCATGGTGTTCTCCTTCCCTTACTGCCTGGATCTCCGTCAGTCAAACAGGTGAGTGTTTTCAACATCCAAGAGGTCTGTTCTGCTGTTCAGATTCCCAAAGGATTTCCTGTAGCCCGGAAGATGGGTGAAATTTCCATCATCCACGGCAGAAATCTTCAGGAAACGGTAGAAAGAGGTTATCTTTCTGTTTCCAGACTGCACCGACCTCTCAACGGCGGGTATGCATTCCTTGCTGTAAAAAGCATGAAGAGGTTCGTAATAGCCTCCGATTTTCGGAACAATCGCAGACGAATCCTCTTCACCGCAGTGCCATAATGTTCTGACGACGGTTTCAGAAATCCATGGCATGTCGCAGGCGCATACAAAAGACCACTTGAAGGAGGCTTCCTTCAATCCTTCCAAAATACCGGAAAGGGGGCCTGCCCCGTTCTGCCGGTCTTCCACAAGACGAATGCCGTACTGAGAGATTATACCTGAGAGCATCACGGAAACATACGGTGTTTGTCTCGGGGCTACAGAAAGGAGAATTTCCCCGGAAAAAAGGGAAACTTTTCTGAGCACCTTCAGAACAAGGGGTATCGAGTTGACCTCGAGGAACAGCTTTTCTCCGCCCATCCGCCGGCCGTATCCGCCGGCAAGGACTATAGCCGTAACAGGAACTCCATTTAATTTTTCCATCCTTCCCCTGCTCCTCTATTTATTGACATTTTTCTTGTTCTAGTAAATAATGTGAGCATATTACTTTGCCGGAGGTGCTCTCATGGAAAAAAAAGAGTTTCAGTATGAAGGAAAGGCAAAAAAGGTCTGGACAACCGACGATCCCTCTGTTTATGTCGTGGAATATAAAAATTCCCTTACGGCCTTCAACGCCCTCAAAAAAGATTCCATTGAAGGCAAAGGAAGACTGAACAACCTTATCAGCTCCGCTCTTTTCGAGTTTCTCGGGAAAAAAGGCATTCCCACTCATTTTATCAGCAGGATCGACGAACTCCATCAGCTTGTCCGTAAAGTGACCATTGTTCCCATAGAGGTAGTGGTCAGGAACATAACCACGGGAACTCTCTGCAAACGGCTCGGCATAGAGGAAGGCAAGGTGCTTTCCCGTCCTCTTGTGGAGTTCTATCTGAAGGACGACGCCCTGGGGGATCCGATCATAACAGAAGACCATGCCCTTCTTTTCGGATGGTCGACCCCGGAGCAGTTAAATAAAATAAAGGAAATAACCCTCAAGGTCAATTCTTTTCTCTCCGAATATTTCCTCGCTCTCGGAATCATCCTGGTGGACTTCAAGCTTGAGTTCGGTATCGACACGGAAGGAAATCTTCTTCTCGCAGACGAAATTTCTCCAGATACCTGCCGTTTCTGGGACAGGGACACCAAAAACCGCCTCGACAAAGACCGTTTCCGTAAAGATCTCGGCGACGTACTGGGAGCCTACGAAGAAATCTGGAGACGGGTATCCTCTGCGGGGGCTCTGTGATGCTCCGGCACGTTCATATCTTCATTCAGCTGAAGGACGGTGTCCTCGACATTCAGGGGAAAACAGTTGCCAATTCCCTTGTTTCCCTCGGCCATGAATCCCTCGGGTCCGCAAAGGTCGGAAAGTACATCCAGCTCTGGATTGAGGCCGATTCGCCGTCCGGCGCCAGGAAAGAGGCGGAAAAGATGTGCGACGATCTCCTGGTCAACCCCATAATCGAACAGTACCGCATTGAAGTGGAGGGGGAATAAGTGAAGACCGCGGTTATTATATTCCCCGGGAGCAACTGTGACCAGGATGTCATTCACTCTGTCCGGAGCACTCTCGGAACAGAAGTTAATGCTGTTTGGCACAGGGAAGACAGACTCCCCGAAGGAACAGATCTTGCCATTCTGCCGGGCGGTTTTTCTTACGGCGATTACCTGAGAAGCGGCGCCATGGCGGCCCGTTCCCCCATCATGGGCGCGGTAAAGGAGCACGGCGAACGGGGAGGACTTGTCCTCGGCATCTGCAACGGCTTCCAGATACTGACCGAATCCCGTCTTCTTCCCGGAGTACTGCTTCCCAATAAAACCCTTTCATTCATATGCAGGCACTGCTTTTTGTCCGTGGAAAACACTGAGACTCCCTTTACCGGCCTTTTCAAAAGGGGACAGATCGTTCAGTTTCCCATCGCCCATGGGGACGGGCTGTTCTTTCTTCCTGCGGACGAACTTGACGATCTCGAAAAAAGAGGCGGAACCGTTTTCCGCTATGTCTCTTCCGCCGGAGATTCTGGTGATGAGTGGAACCCTAACGGTTCTGTGAATAACATAGCGGGAATAGTAAATTCAACGGGCAACATTCTCGGCCTCATGCCTCACCCGGAAAGGGCCGGCGAGGCTATTCTCGGAGGAGAGGACGGACGGGTTTTCTGGCAGTCCATCTTCTCATTCCTGGAAAAAGGAGGCCGGCACAATGGACTTCAGTAAATACGGCATCAGGAAGGAAGAATTCGCCGCTGCCGAAAATGCTCTCGGGAGGGAGCCGAACGAATGCGAGCTCCGAATCCTGGGTGTTATGTGGTCTGAGCACTGCAGCTACAAATCTACGAAACACCTTCTGAAACTTTTCCCGACCAGGGGGCCGAAAGTTGTCCTGGGTCCCGGTGAAAACGCCGGAATCGTCGACCTTGGCGATGGTCTGGGAGCGGCATTCAAGGCGGAAAGCCACAATCACCCGTCCGCCGTAGCACCATATCAGGGCGCGGCCACGGGAGTCGGCGGCATTATTCGGGATATCCTCGCCCTGGGGGCCAGGCCGGTGGCTTCAATGGACGGCCTATTTTTCGGCGCTACTGATCACCCGAAGACAGGACACCTTTCCTCAGGAATCGTGAAAGGAGTGGGAGACTACGGAAACGCAGTGGGCGTGCCGACCGTTGGAGGGAAGACCGCCTATGACCCATGCTACAACGAAAACCCTCTTCTGAACGCTTTCTGTCTCGGCCTCGTGGAACTGGACAAAATCGTCAGTTCCCAGACTGCCCGTCCGGGGCAGCTGGTGGTTCTCCTCGGCTCCAAAACGGGACGTGACGGCATCGCGGGCGCAGCTTTCGCTTCGGTGGAACTTTCGGAGGACGCGAAGGAAAGCAGGCCTTCCATACAAATTGGAGATCCCTTTGCCGAAAAAATGCTTATCGAGGCCTGTCTTGAACTGAAGGAGAAAAATCTTATTGTCAGTATGCAGGACATGGGTGCAGCGGGGATCACATCCTCCTCGAGCGAGGTGGCGGCCAAGAGCGGTGTCGGCATGAAGCTCCATTTCGACAGGGTGCCTCTTCGGGCTGATGACATGGAGCCCTGGGAGATTGCTCTTTCCGAATCCCAGGAGAGGATGCTGCTCATCGTCGAACCTGACCATATTGATGAAGTCTCCTCTATCGCACGGAAATGGGAACTTGACTGCGAGGTCATCGGCGAAACCGAGGAGGGGGATGACTACTCCATTTTCTTCCGCGGAGAAAAGGTCGCTTCCCTTCCCGCCACGCTCATCGGGGATGGATGTCCCCCCATCCGCTGGCGTTCGGAAAAACCGGCGGACTTTGAAACAAGATGGAATTTCGACCTTGATGATCTCCCCCTTCCCGCAGACTGGAATCATGCACTGCTCTCCCTTATGGAAGATCCTTCCCTGTCACCCAAGAAATGGATTTACGAACAGTATGACTCCATGGTTCAGCTGAACACTGTTAGGGGGCCGGGACACCCGGTGAGCCTCATAAGACTCAAGGAAAGAGATTCTCTTGTCGCCATGGTGTTTGACGCAGACCCCTGGAAATGCAGCCTCGACCCTTTCAACGGAGGAGCCGAGACAGTCGCCCGCACGGTGCGGGCCCTTTCGGTCGCAGGAGCTGAGCCCCTCGGCCTGACAGACTGCCTCAATTTCCCTTCCCCTGAGGACCCCGGCCAGTACTGGGCCCTGGAAGAATGCATCAGGGGGATGGCGACTGCCTGCGAATACTTCGGGTGTCCCGTGGTCTCCGGAAACGTGAGTCTCTACAACGAAACAAAATCAGGTGCGATAATGCCAACCCCAGTGGTGGGCACGGTCGGGATTATTGCCTCCATGGCGGAATTCCTTCCATCGGGGGCATGGGAGGAGGGGGATGTCCTCTTCTTCGTCGGCCCATGCAATGCTTCTCTCGCAGGCAGCCAGTATCTTCGTTCTCTGGGTATGCCCCTGGGAGGACGTCCTCTCGCTTTCTCCGGCGAGGCGGAAATAGATTTTACTGAAAGAGCTTTCAGGACCGCCAGGCAAAAAGCTGCCCGCAGCGGGCGTGCTCTCGCCGGGGGTGGGCTTGCTGCCGCTCTCGCGAAGGATTCCGCGGAAAGCGGCAAGGGAGCCCGGATCATCCTGGGTATTCCCACAAGGAAAGACGTGGTTCTCTTCGGTGAGGGCGGAGCACGGGCTGTGTATTCTGTTCCAATGGGCAGGGTACCTCTCTTCAAAACGATATGGAGTGGTTACCCGTGTCTTGAGCTGGGGCGCGTTTCAGAAAAGATGCTTTCCGTCGAGGGTGCTTTCAGCATACCAGTCACGAAATTGCAGAAATACTGGAGGAAGAATTGAATGTGCGGCATTTTCGGCGCCTATTCCCCCACGGGAAAGAAAGTCCTTGAAGATGTTTACCTGGGACTGTACGCCCTGCAGCACAGGGGGCAGGAATCGGCGGGAGTGGCCTGGGTCAACGTCCAGGGGCGCATATCGTCGATAAAGGGAGCCGGCCTGGTCCACCTTGCCCTGAACCAGGCGGAACTCGCTGCCATGGAAACTTCGTGCGCCATTGGACACGTTCGGTACTCCACGGCAGGAGGCTCGGAACTGTCGAATGCCCAGCCTCTCACGGCGAGCACTTCAAAAACCTCCCTGGCTGTCGCCCATAATGGGAATCTTACCAATGCAGGGGGAATCAAGCTCTTCCTTGAAAACCGGGGAGCTATCTTCCACTCCGCAACGGATACGGAAGTCATTCTCCACCTTATGGCCCACCAGCCCCACAAAGAATCCCTGGATGCCCTTCTCGACTCGCTCACCCGGCTAAGGGGAGCCTATTCTCTTGCCATGATCATCGGACAGGATCTGGTAGCGGCAAGGGATCCGTGGGGTTTCCGCCCTCTGGTCATAGGGAAACGGGATGATGTTTATTATGTCTCCTCCGAAACATGTGCCCTGAATCTCGTGGGCGCATCGGTTGTCCGTGAGGTGGAGCCGGGAGAGGTCATTATCTTCGGACGGAAGGGAATGGACTCTATTCAGGTTCCCGTGGATGTAAAACGACGGTTCAGCTGCGCTTTCGAGTATGTCTATTTTGCAAGGCCTGACAGCGTTATAGGCGGACGGTCAGTCTACGAGGTCCGGAAAGAACTTGGAAAGAAACTCGCCGAGCGGGCGCCTTGCACAGAAGCCAACATCGTGACCGGAATGCCGGACAGCGGCACAATAGCTGCTCTCGGCTTCGCGGAGAAAAGTGCCATCCCCTACGAACAGACGGTAGTGCGGAACAGATATGTCGGAAGGACTTTCATTGAGCCCACCCAGAGAGTCAGGGAACTCGGAGTGAGAATAAAGCTCAACCCCATCACTGAGATGCTGTCGGGCAAGAACGTCGTCGTGGTGGACGACTCCATTGTCCGGGGCACCACCTGCCAGAGAATGATCTCCATGATCAAGGCATGCGGGGCAAGTCAGGTTCACGTCAGGATTTCCTCTCCTCCCGTTCGGTTCCCCTGCTATTACGGAATCGATACGCCGACAAGAGTTGAACTCGCGGCGGCCCGCATGAACCTCAGGCAGCTCGAGCGGGAAGTGGGAGCTGATTCTTTGGCGTACATAACCGAAGAGGACTTAATTGAAGCAATTGGTCTTCCATGCAGCGAAATCTGCACTGCCTGTTTCTCTGGACAGTACATGGAGGGAGGAGAAGACCATGAACCTGAATTATAGGGACGCCGGAGTAGATATCCCTCTGGCTGACCAGTGGGTGGGAACCATCAGGAATATCGTTCGTTCCATGCCGGCAGATCCCAACGTTCTGGGAGGAATCGGCGGATTCAGCGGTCTGTACAGAATTCCGGGCGGACTGGTCCTGGCAGGGTGCTGTGACGGCGTGGGAACAAAAATAGAAGTGGCAAAGGCAGCGGGGATGTTTGATGGAATAGGCCAGGACCTGGTGGCCATGAACGTGAACGATCTTGTCACCTGCGGCGCCAGGCCCCTCTTTTTTCTCGACTACATCGCCTGCGGCAGGTTAAAACCCGAGATTTTGGCCCCTATTGTGGAAAGTGCCGCCCGGGCCTGCAAGGAAAGCGGCTGTGCGCTCCTTGGGGGAGAAACAGCGGAAATGCCCGGTACCTACGCCGAAGACGGGCTGGATCTTGCAGGCTTTTCCGTCGGGATGCTCCGTGAGGATGAAATTATCGACGGACACCGGATTGCCCCCGGCGACGCCGTCGTCGGCCTTGCAAGTTCAGGAGTTCACAGCAACGGGTTTTCCCTTGTCCGGAAGGCCCTTTTCTCCTCCGAAAATCCCTGCTCCCTTACCGACAGACCGGAAATTCTGGGAAGGAGAACCATTGCAGAAAGCCTTCTTGTCCCAACACGTTTGTATGTCTCCATCGCCCTTGAAGCAGCGAGGTCACAAATGGTGAGGGGTATGGCCCATATTACAGGGGGAGGACTGTATGACAACATTCGCCGCATTATTCCCGAAGGTCTAACCCTCTCTATTGATTACGACTCCTGGGAGCGTCCTCCCGTCTTTTCCCTTCTGCAGAGCAGGGGCATAGAAGAGATCGAAATGCGCAGGGTCTTCAACCTTGGCATCGGTTTTGCCTTCATCGTCCCCAAAGAGAAACTCCATGAGTTTCTTTCATTTCTCGCTGATTCCGGAGAAAAGGGGTTTCTTATCGGCGGTATATCGGCATGACATCATTTGCTGTCCTCATTTCAGGCCGGGGAACGAATATGGCCGCTATCGCACGAGCTGTCGCGGAAGAAAAACTGAAAGCACGGCTTGAATTTGTGGCAAGCGACAATCCGGAGGCTGCCGGATTGAAGACTGCAAAAAAAATGGGTTTCCCGACGGAAATTCTCGACTATGGGAAAAAAAGCAGAGCCGGGGCGGAACAACAACTCGCTGATCTTTGTTCCCGGCGAAATGTGGAGTGGGTTGTCCTTGCTGGCTTTATGCGTATTCTCTCCCCATTGTTCGTGTCTGCCCATGAAGGCCGTATCGTCAATATCCATCCCTCGCTTCTCCCCGCCTTTCCGGGGCGGGACGGCATTGGGGATGCATGGCGCTACGGCGTTAAAATTACGGGAGTAACCATTCACCTTGTTGACGAAGGAATTGACTCAGGGCCTATCATTGCCCAGAAGCCGGTTTCCGTCCGTAGTTTCGAGACTCTCGAATCCCTGGAGAAAAGAATACACAGGGCTGAGCACGGGCTCTACTGGAAAACCCTCGCCGATCTTTTTTTCCGAACGGCTGCATGTGAAAGGAGCTGAAATAATGAAGGGCAAAAAAGCGCTTCTCTCCGTTTTTGACAAGACAGGAATTGCCGAATTTGCGCAGGAACTCGCCTCTTTGGGGTGGGAACTGCTTTCCAGTTCCGGAACGGCGGATCATCTCAGGAAAGCCGGCCTGGCAGTTACAGAGGTTTCTGACGTTACCGGATATCCCCATATTCTCGGCGGCAGGGTGAAAACCCTTCATCCCATTGTTTTTGGCGGAATCCTCGCCCGTCGGAACATGGAGGAAGACATGAAGGAGACGGAGCAATTCGGCATTCCCCTGCTTGATATGATTGTCTGCAATCTCTACCCCTTTGAGGAGACGGCTCGCCGTTCCCCGGGGCTGGATGAGCTTCTCGAGAACATCGATATCGGGGGAGTCTCCCTGCTGAGGGCAGCGGCAAAAAACTACCGCCAGGTTGTTGTGGTCAATGACCCGGCCGATTACGGCAGCACCGTTGCCGAACTCCGTTCTCAAGGGGATGTTTCCCAGGAAACGAGACAGAAACTGGCCCTGAAGGCGTTCCGATCGACCTCATCCTACGACGCCGCCATCGCCGACGGTCTTTCTGATTTGACCGGAGCAGGTTCGTCGAATCTTCCGGAAAAGATGCCCCTTGCCTTTGTGAAAAAACAGGATCTCAGGTACGGTGAAAACCCTCACCAGGAAGCATCTCTTTACCTGCCTTCCCTGTCGGATCTTCCATGGGAGCAGATCTCCGGCAAACCGCTTTCGTACAACAATATTCTTGACGCGGACTGTGCTATGAGAGGATGCTCTCTTCTCCAGGACTGCTGCGGTGCTCTGGTGATCAAACACACAACCCCGTGCGGGATGGCCTGTGGTTCCACCCCAAGGGAAGCCTATGAGAAGGCGGTGGGATGCGATCCTGTGTCGGCCTTCGGGGGAGTGGTGGGCATATCGAAAAAAGTGGACATGGAAACGGTGCTCTCCATAGCGGACCGGTTCACCGAGGTCCTCGTCGCCCCTGATTACGACGATGAAACGGTGGAAATCCTCAGAGAGAAGAAACCCTCCCTCAGGGTGCTCCGCTGGAAGGGAGGCAGAGTGTCTCCTCTGCAGTTCACCGGGACCTGGAGCGGTCTCCTGGTCCAGCAGGACAGCCTTCCTCCCCTTCCTCTTCACGACAAGGGCGAATGGATAGGAAAACCGCGGCCGGACCTCTGGGAAGACCTTCTCTTTGCATGGAAAGTGGCCGCCCTCTCCAAGAGCAACGCAATCTCCATCGTAAAGAACCGGGAGGCGGTGGGTATAGGAAGAGGATTCTGCAGCAGGCTTCACGCTGTTGATTTTGCCGTGAGGCAGGCGGGAGAAAAAGCACGGGGAGCGGTTCTCGGCTCCGATGCTTTCTTCCCCTTCTCCGACGGTGTCGAAGCGGCCGCGGATGCCGGCATCGAAGCGATCATCCAGCCCGGCGGATCGGTTCGGGACAAGGATGTTTTCTCAGCAGCCGAAAAGCTCGGCGTGTCCATGTTTCTCAGCGGATGGCGGACATTCCGCCACTGAGGAGGTTAAAGGAATGACAAACGTTCTGGTCGTCGGGAGCGGTGCAAGGGAGCATGCCATAGTGTGGGCCCTTTCCAAATCGGAGCACATTGGGACCATACATGCGGCTCCCGGGAATGCCGGCATGGCGTCTCTCGCTGTCCTCCATCCTTCAGCCGAACCTGCAATCGGAGCTCTTCTTCCCGTTCTCCGGGCTCATTCAATCAGCGTTGTGGTCGTCGGTCCGGAAGTTCCTCTTGTAGCCGGCCTTGCGGACGATCTCCGGAATGAGGGCTTTCCCGTATTCGGTCCCGGAAAGGCAGGAGCCATGCTCGAAGGGAGCAAGCTCCACGCGAAGAAATTCATGGCACGCCATGGAATTCCGACTGCTGCCTGGGACCTCTGCTCAACCGTTGAGGAAGTTCGGACGGCACTTCAAAAGCGCCATGCTCCCTTTATAGTCAAAGCCGACGGTCTTGCGGCAGGCAAGGGCGTTGTGGTCTCTTCGTCTTTCGATGAGGCAATGGATGCGGCGCGGTCAATGATCGACGAGGGGATTCTCGGAGAATCCGGCAGGAATGTCATTGTGGAAGATGGGCTTGAGGGAGAGGAATTGACGATCCTGGCGGTTTCTGACGGCCGCACTTTCAGAATGCTTCCTCCAAGCCAGGACCATAAAAGAGCCTTCGATGACGACAAGGGACCGAACACCGGCGGAATGGGTGCGTATGCTCCTGTCCCCTGGGTTGATAAATCCCTGGCCGAAAGGATCCATAAGCGGATACTTGAACCTACTTTCCGTGGTCTGCGGTCGGAAGGAGTTCCCTACTGCGGTGTGCTTTACGCCGGGCTGATGATCGATCAGGAGGGAATGCCACAAGTAATTGAGTACAATGTCCGGTTCGGAGATCCTGAAGCCCAGGTTGTGATTCCTCTTCTTGAGGGGGATTTTGGTGATTTGATAATCTCCTGCTGTGAGGGAAAGCTTTCCGAAATGCCATGGCAGAGTGGAAGGCGGTGGGCCGCTGACGTTGTCCTCACATCGGGGGGGTACCCCGGGGCCTTTGAAAAGGGAAAGAAAATATCAGGTCTCGCCGACTCAGAGAATCTGGCGGATTTCGTTGTCTTCCACGGCGGTACTGCCCTAGATTCGGAAGGACACTTCGTCACGTCAGGGGGCAGGGTTCTCAGCGCCGTGGGCCTCGGGAACTCCCTGGAAGAGGCTATAACCAGGTCGTACGAGGGAGCTTCCATGATATCCTTTGAAAACATGCACTACAGGAAAGACATTGGCCGAAAAGCGTTTCGTCAAGGGAGGAACTGAAGGATGAGAGACGAAGAGAAAACAACACCCGAAATCGGCATTCTGATCGGTTCAAAATCAGACCTTGCACTGGTGAAAAAGGCAGAGGACATTTTTTCCTTCTTCGGCGTGACATGGGAAATTTCCGTTGCGTCGGCCCACAGGACTCCCGAAGATGTAGTGCGCTACGCTTCAAGGGCTAAAGAACGGGGAATCCGGGTTCTTGTGGCTGCAGCGGGTCTTTCCGCCGCCCTTCCCGGGGTCGTGGCTGCCCATACTACCCTTCCTGTGGTCGGAATTCCTGTGAATTCCGGGTCTTTGGGAGGAATTGACGCTCTGCTGGCAGTGGCCCAGATGCCTCCCGGAGTTCCCGTGGCCTCGGTAGGAATCGACGGGGTGAAAAACGCCGCCCTTTTTGCCGTAAGGATACTGGCCCTGCATCGTGACGATATTGCCGCCAGGCTTGATGAATGGTCCGAAAAGGAAAAGGAGGCGGTCCGTTCGGTGAGGAAGGACCTTGAAGGTCTTCCCTGCCCTCCTGAAGAAGCCTTTTCCTGACGAACCCAAAGAGAAGAGATTGTGCCGATTCAATGAAAAAGACCGGGGCCTGAAAGGCTCCGGTCTGCTGAATTCTCTATCCCTGTTACTGGGCGGGAATTTCGATGGCTTCCTTTGATTCGTGGACCTGTCTCCACGTCTTGATGGGAAGTCCCCATATCTTGATGAAGCCCACGGCGGCACTGTGGTCGAAGGCGTCTCCCTCTGAATAGGTGGCAAGGGTGTGGCTGTAAATGGAATCCAGAGACTTCATGCCCCTCACTACAGCTTCTCCCTTGAACATCCTGACTTTCACAAGACCGGTGACGTATTCCTGGGTCGTTTCGACAAATGAGTTGATAGCGTCCTTTAGGGGTGAGAACCAGTACCCTTCATAGGTCAGCTCGCTGAACTTGACCTCCAGTTCTTTTTTTGCTGAAATTACTTTTTTGTCAAGCGTCAGGGTCTCTAGAGCCCGGTGAGCGGCTATCAGCGTGATAGCTGCGGGGCATTCGTATACTTCTCTGCTCTTGAATCCGACAAGCCGGTCTTCGACCATATCGATCCTTCCCACGCCGTGACGGCCGGCTCTGGCATTCAGGGTTTCGATAAGCGTCGGACCGTCCATCTTCTGGCCGTCCAGAGCTACTGGGATCCCCTTGCTGAAAGCTATTTCAACAAATTCTGCTTCGTCGGGAGCTTCCCAGGGATCGACAGTCAGGGTGTAGGCGTCAGATGGAGGTTCATTCCAGGGGTCCTCAAGAATTCCGCATTCAATTGACCTGCCCCAGATGTTGTCATCAATGCTATAGGGGGACGCTGCTGTCGCAAGAACAGGAATGCCGTGTGCCTGTGCGTATTCCATTTCTGCTTCGCGCGTGAAATGCCAGTCACGAACGGGCGCGAGTACCTGCAGGTCTGGGTTGAGAGCATTGGTGCAGACCTCAATGCGAACCTGATCCTGACCTTTGCCTGTACATCCATGGGCGACGGCAACGGCTCCTTCCTTCTTCGCAATCTCAGCCATGACCTCGGCGATAAGAGGCCGTGAAAGGGCTGAGTTCAGAGGATAGGTGCTTTGATACATGCCGTTTGCCTTCAGGGATGGCCATACAAATTTCTCAACGAAAACCTTTCTAAGGTCGAGTACGTAGGCCTTCACCGCACCACTGCGCAGAGCTTTGTTCTTCGCCGCTTCAAGGTCCACTGCCTGCTGGCCAACGTCGGCAGTCATGGTGACCACATCGTATCCCTGTTCTGTGAGCCACATAACAGCTACTGAAGTGTCAAGGCCTCCGCTGTACGCAAGAACAACTTTCCCTTTTTTTGACATTTAAATCCCTCCAAAAATAAAACCCGCCCCCGGTAAGGGACGGGCATTCCGCCCGGCTGCCACCCTGCCTTATGCGCGAGATGCGCTTCATTTCCGTTTCTACTTGGCTTGAGCCTTTCTTCGAAACCGGCTCGGAGGCCCTCTTCCTCCCTGCGCTTCCCGGAAGAGCTTTCAGCCCTGACTCTTCCTCTCTGTTGGCTGCATGGAAGTACTTTTCCCCGTCATCGCCGTTCAAATCACTGATGAAGAAGATTATACAGAGGAATAAACAAATGTCAAGTAAATAGAATTCAGTTACTTGTAGTTTATTTTTTCTGCTCCGTCGGCAGTGAGTGTTTCTATGGAAGGGAAATGGGTCATGTCCATGTGCACCGGCGTCACGGATACATATCCGTTTGCCGCTGCCCATACGTCACTCCCCTCCTCAAGCTGATCTTCGGGACGGCCCGCTACCCAGAAAAATGTTCTGCCACCAGGGTCGGTAAATCGTGTGACCTTCCCCTCATACAACCTTACGCCCTTCCGGGTAACTTTAATGCCCCTGAGGAGCGCGATGGGAACATTCGGGATGTTTACGTTCAGAAGAACACCCTGGGGAAGCGGTTTGGACCTCAGAAAATCAATAAGGGCTCCTGCAACCGCTGACGCTGTTTCATAGTGTTGATCCCTGTCGCTTTCCCTGCAGTTCAGGGAGAAAGCGATGGCTCCCCTCCCGAGAATGACTCCTTCCATGGCTGCGGACACCGTTCCGGAGTAGGTAAGATCGTCGCCAAGGTTCGGCCCCCTGTTGATGCCCGAGACCACCAGGTCAGGGTCGGGCATTATTTCCTCAATCCCAAGGACGACGCAATCAGAGGGGGTTCCATCGCAGGCGAAAACCGTGCATTCAGGAGCATAGGGGCCAGAGGGTGCTTTCCATAACCGGAGAGGTCTGGTTAGCGTAATGGAATGTCCGACGCTGCTCCGCTCACGGTCGGGGGCGGTTACGGCGCATTCATGTCCCATCCGGCAGAGGGCCGAAGCCAGTTCCACGATGCCGGGGGCGAAAACGCCGTCGTCGTTGGTAATGAGAAGCTTCACCATGCCCACCTAAAGCAATATCAAACGGAGAAAAAACATCACAACCGGGCCCATAACGGCCTGAACTACTCCGAGAGCCACAAGAATCATGAGGATGAAAAAGCCGTACCGTTCAAGCCAGAAATACTTTTCCAGGAGCACCGGCGGAAGAAGGGGGTATAGAAGCTTCGATCCGTCGAGGGGCGGTATGGGGATGAGATTGAAGACGGCAAGGCCGATATTGATGACAATCATCAGGAAGATGAACTGTCTCAGGGCCGGAATCGCGAGAAAGGGATACGGAAAGAGCCTGGCGACCATGCCGAACAGGAAGGCCGTGAGGA
>CAZJAR010000034.1:0-21184 GCA_964543785.1 uncultured Synergistaceae bacterium
CTCCGGGAAGCACCTGCAGCATCGCCGCTGTTTTCCGGTTTGTCCTGAGCAGCCCTGCGCAGCTGATCATCTCTGTATGGGTGGCTGAAGCCCCGAGGCGGGAATAAAAAAGCCGCACGGGGGGGATGGTGACCCCTGCGAGAGGGGCGAGCATCAGGGGGGAATCGAGAACCAGCCCCCCAGTCTCCCATCCGGGCCGGGAAGGTGACGGAAGAACGGGAGGGAAACGGGTCACCTTGGGCGGTTCCTCTCGTGGATGAGCCGGAGCCCCTCCAGGGTGAGCCACGGGTCCACGGCGGTGATGGTTTCGGAAATGGAGGCGATGGCCGCCGCGTGGCCCCCGGTGGCTGCCACGGGCGTTCTGCAGCCCAGCTCGTCCCAGGTCTTCCGGACGAGAAAATCCACGAGCCCGGCATTGCCGAAGAGGATCCCCGCCTGGATGGAGCCGATGGTGTTGTTCCCGATGACGCTCTTCGGCGGCTCCAGGGAGACCTGGGGCAGCTTCGCCGTGCGCCCGAAGAGGGCCTCCATGCCGGTCACCAGTCCGGGGGAGATGGTCCCGCCGAGGTAGGCGCCCTCGGAGTTCAAGATGTCGAGGGTTATGGCCGTGCCGAAGTCCACCACGATGAGGGGGGCTCCGTACCTGGCCTTCCCCGCCACAGAGTTCACGAGCCTGTCGGCCCCCACTTCATGCCTGGGCGAATAGGCGATGTCGATGCCCAGGTCCAGGGACGACGTCACCTTCACGGGGTCCACGGAAAGGTATTCCCTCAGGCCCTCGGAGAGGGCCATGTCGAGGGACGGGACGACGCTCGAGTAGATGGCCCCGTCGATGGACGCCCGGGGAATCCCGCAGATGTCCAGCAGGTTGAGCAGGTATATGCCCAGCTCATCGGAGGTGTGCCTCTCCGACATGAGCCGCCAGTGCTTCACCAGGGTCCCGCCGTCGTAGATGCCGATGACCGTGGTGGTGTTTCCGACGTCAAGGACGAGCAGCATGGTACCGTCCTCCTCTTTGGAAGAATTTCAACATCAGGATATTATACCCTGTCGGGAGGGAAATTTCGTCCCCTTCCGGAATTCATCAACACTGTTCGCCGATTATTGGAAGCCGGGGATGACAGGAACCGTTCCCGGGATGCATGAGGACTGTCCGGGGTGGGGACCAACACCCGGTGAAAAAAGGTAAAAATCAAGAGTGGACAGTGAAATACCGAAAACTAAAGGGCTCTTCTCCATTTTCTTTTCACTTTTTGACAGGGAATGGAAACCCTACTTTTTTCCGGATGGCTGGAGGAAGAACACCATGCGCATCATGTCGAATATTTCCGCTCTGTTTGCCGTCAATGCAGCCAAAGGACTGGAGCAAAGCTCCGCCCGGGCCATGCGCCGTCTCGCGGAAGGACTTCGCATCACCAGCTCCGCCGATGATGCCGCAGGACTGGCCATTTCGGAAAAGCTCCGCGCCCAGGTGCGGGGCCTGGACCAGGCGGTGCGGAATGCCCAGGACGGTGTCTCCCTGCTGCAGACTGCTGAAGGTGCCCTGGGTGAAACGCACTCCCTCCTTCAGCGAATGCGGGAGCTTTCGGTGCAGGCCGCCAACGACACCCTCACCCTCCAGGACAGGTCGTATATCCAGCAGGAGGTCGACCAGCTGAAGGAACAGATCGATCTCATCTCGTCCACTACGCAGTTCAACCGCAAACAGCTGCTTTCCGGGGACGCCTCGGTGCTCTGGAGCACCGATTCACCCCATATCAGGGTCTTCGTGGACGGTTCGCTCCGCTCCAGGGACGCCTTCGGCCAGAACGTGGTGAACGAGGGAAATTACAGGCTGAGCATCACCCCCACCGCAGGGGAGGGGGAGGTACAGAAGACAAACATCTTCTACCTGAAACACGGCACGGTGTCGGAGAACGTGCAGTTCTCGCCGGAGAGCGGGGCCTTCTCCGGCCTCGGCAATCTCCGGAGCCTCCATCTCATCGACGGCGACTACCGGCTGGAAACCCGGGAGGTTCCCTTCGGCGGCATCTCCTACCACGAAGCCGACGGCGCGGAAACGACCACCCCTGCTGCGGACCTCGGGGTGACGAGCCTTGAGGCGAGTGCCCTGCCGGATATTCTGCCCTACGGTGAATACCAGGTACGCGTGGCTGACGAAGTTCCGTTCATGGCGTATTTCGGAGGAGCATCGGGAGGCGTGTCGGGAACGGACGTTATCGACCGCGTAGACCCCATGGGCCGCTCCGGAGTTGACCTTTCCATGTCTGCGGCGACCTCGGGCGGAGCGGTGAATTCACAGACGCGCCTCGCCTGGACGGACATCGGCGGCACGGGCGGCGGGACGGTGAATGTGGGCGCAGGCGGCGGCGACGTTGATTTCCAGACGGATCCGAACTTCGGGACAAACCTGTGGACCCATTTCAGGGTAAATTCCGTCGACCGCCGGGATGTCCTGTCCTCCGACGTGAACCTGGTCACCTCCTATTATTCAGAGGCGGTGTCAACGGCAAATCTCGAGTTCACCTACCAGGCTGCCGCTGCTGAAAATGTCACTCTGCAGACGACCTTCAGGACAGCCGCCGTCAGTTCGTTTTCCATCACCCGGGACGGCATACCCCGCAGCATCGATGTTTCGAACCAGGACGTGCAAGCGGCGGCGGCAACGATCAACACGGCTCTGACGGGATGGGGATGGGGTTCGGCGTCCGCCGTGGACGAGGGAGGCGGGCTGTGGCGTATCGACCTTGTCAACAGCAGCGGGGACGACCTCGACATTGCCGGGGTCGGAGGAGCCGCAGACCTCGGACTGGCCGGCGTCATCGCCGACGGAGGCACGGCCGCGGGCACGGCGCGGGATTTCCAGAAAGAACACACCGTCGACGTAGGCGGGTTGGACATTGTTTCCGCCGCGGCTGCCCTTGACGGGGACCTTGCGGCGTACAACATCGACTTTGCCGCGTCGGATCTCGGCGGAGGCAGACGACGGCTTCAGATAAACAACAATTCGTCAGGGGCGGGAGGTATTTCGGGCTCGTACATGGTGCAAGTCCTGGCCGACGGCGGAGCAGAGTCCTTCGAACAGGAACTGGGAATCGGCGGCACCACGCTGTTGGCCGGGAACTCGGCAAGCTCGCACCGTGTTCTGCACGGATACGCAACAACATTTTCCGTGGGCAGCAGGGATATCAACAATGTACAGGCAGCCCTCCAGGCCGCTGCGAACAGCGCTTTCGGCCAGGACGATCTCGCCGACCCCTCGGGAGCTGTTTTTGAACTGGTCATGGGAGGAGGCAGCGGGCAGATCAATCTCCGGACCTCGACGGTGACCTCCAGGTACAGGATTTCGCTTGCCGAGGGTGCAGGCAGCACCATTACCGAACTCTTCGGAGGGAACCAGACCCTTGACCGCTCCTCCGGCGACGTGAGCGGACTTTCCAGAGACTATGACAGAGCCTACGCCACTCTTTCCGCCGGACGGAACATCGAGGAACTCCGGGCGGACCTGGACGGACTGGACATCCTCGATGCGGACTGGACCGACGCGGCCAGTACTCCGGGGTATGACGGGACGCATCATAACGGAAGACTCCGCATCACGAACACGGACGGCTCTCCGGAACGGCGCCGTGTTCAGTTCCTTCCGAGCACCGGAACGTCGCAGCTTATGAGCGGACCGGTCGCAATCATCGCAGGGGCGGCAGCGAACAGCACCACGTGGCAGGCCCGCGACCGGGCATCGGTCACCACCACCTACACAGGGATCGACAGGAACGGAAACGCAGTGAACGGATCCCGGTCCGACGTGTGGTGGGAGGGCGACGCGGGCACATCGAACCCCCTGACCGGCATCGGTACGCTCCCTTTCACCTCCGTCTTTATTCCCGACAGCACGACCGGAATGGACCTCGCCGCCGGAGACTCCTGGGCCCTCTTCACCTCGGCGGCGTCAGCCGGGGCGCACGACAGGCTGGACTTCCGCATCCGGGACGGTGCGACCGGGTCCACCTACGACTCCGCCTCCCTTGGTTCGCCGAATTCCGGCACAAATACCTACGGCGGCGGCTCTCTGGTCTTCAACAACGGAGTGCTGGACAGCGCCGGAGGAACCTTCGCCCTTCCCCATCTCTTCCGGACGGGGGCCGGTACCTTCGACTCCGATGTCTCACGGGTATCCTTCATCCAGAACGGCCTTGACGGCGTGACCACCTTCACCGATATTCTCCGTACATCGGAACGCTACGGCGCGGCCGGCGCGGGGTGGGACACGGCGGGTCAGGCAAACGACCGGTGGTACGCCCAAACCTGGTACGGAGAAGAGACATCCTACTACCTCGCAGGAAAGGATCCCGGGACGGTTCTTCCTCCGGGGGCCATAGAAGTGTGGCGGCAGGAAGACGTGAACGCGTCGCTGCTCTTCACCGTGACGGGACAGAATCAGTACAACGTCCAGGTGAAAGGCTATACCCGCTCCGGAACCAGTGTGGAGTTCGAAGAGGACATTGACCTGAACGGCCACGGGACGGTGAGCGCCGCAAACCCGCTGATCCTGAACACCGGCGGCGGGGCCGCGGAAATCCGGTTCGACGCGTTTTCCCCCCTGGGGCTCGAGACGGACGACCGGTTTGTGGTCAACATCGCGGCCCGGGCCGGGGGTACCTACGAGAACAGCAATCCGGGCGTTTCGGGCGCGTTTCTCTCCGACTCCATCGTCACTATCGACGCAAATCCGTGGGGGCTGGGCGGTTCCCCCTCCCGCACCATGGAATACCGCTTCGACGCGGGGGCGGAGGACGGGATGTCGATGCAGCTTTTGGGATTTTTTGTCGACCCCAACAACAGCAGCGGCACGACGAACGTCGCCACGGGCGAGCTGCTGCTGAACGTGGCGGGAGGAGGCTTCGCCGCCGGGACACAGGCCGGCGAGGGAGCCGGATGGATGCCCTATGTCACCGCCGAAGTGAACTACCAGGGGAGGACGTCTCCCGAGGCCGGGGCCATAGTGAACAGTTTTTACTTTCAGGACATGGAGGCAGGCGAAGGAGAACGGGATTTCCTCCAGCGGATTGAATACAACTTCGACGAGACCCGGAACGCCATGCTGCTGTTCGATGTGCTTGAAGCACGAAACGGCAGCGCGCTTTTCAGGGTTCAGGGGCATGTAATGGACCGAGACGGCACCTATCGTTACGTCGAATCCGAAGTTGCAGGTCTCAACGAAAACAATGCCGGCGTGGTGCTGCTCAACTCTCCCGGGTTCGACGGACTGAGGTTCAATTATTTCGATTTTACGGACATCACCCGCCTTCGTGAGGGTGACCGCTTCACCCTCACGCTGGTGGCGGACGGACGGGCCCAGGTGGATCCGGCAACGAACCGCTACTCGGTGGATGAAGTGAATCTCTTCGGCGGCGAAACGGATCCCGGGCTCTATCCTGTCAGCTGGCGCTTTGACGACGGAGTGCTGGATAACCGGCAGACCGTTCTGCGAACCTACCAGGTGGCACCATCCTCCTCAAGCTCCGGCATGACAAGCGCTCCAGGAGGAAGGGTGTACGACGGCACCCTTGCCCTTTCATTCGGCGATTTCCACGGAGGCACTCCTACGGGAGACCCCGGGGCAGACGACACTCCCCGCCTGGTCCGCGACTCGGCAACCTTCTCTTCGGTCTACCGGGAGGGAATCGACGGCGGCGTGGCACATCGCTACTCAAGGCTTCGCGACATGGCGCAGTTCTGGGACTCCAACGGGAAGTTCCTGCTGGACGAACCCGCAGGCATCCTCATCCGCCAGGGGGAAAGAGAAGCACAGCTCACCCTCTATGGAAACGACGAGATCCACGACGTACTGGACCGATTGAACCGTCTGCTGTACAGCGACCTCGGCGAAAAAACCCTGAAACCCCTGATGATGTCATCCTCAGACGCGAACAAGTTCGCCACCTTCGCCGGACCGCTGGCGGGGATCAACCAGATGGACGCCGTGCAGGGAACCATGATTCTTCGTTCAGCCATCGCGGGCTCGGCAGGGGCGTACGAATTTTCCGGGGATGAGCGGATTCTGAACGCACTGGGCATGACAGTCATCAGCGAGGCGAAGGAGACCGTGTACAGTGTCAGCGTCACGGACGCCCATTCGGGAAAGGGAGTCGCCCATGGCTTGAAAGCCATCGGCGGAGGAGAGCTCTCCGGGGTTTGGGGAGATGCCGTACGGCTTGCCTTCGATTCTCTTCTGGGCGTTCTCGGGATCCAGTACAGCAAGGAGAATGGACGTTTCGAGACGGGCATGAGTTCACAGATATACCGTACAGTGCACCTCGCGGACAACTCCACTGTTCTTCAGATAGGGGCAAACGAGGGGGAAAATATGCTGCTCTCACTGGGTTCAATGAACTCGGAAACCCTGGGCGTACAGGACGTCAGGGTCACCAGCAGGGGCGGAGCCGGTCGGTCCATTTCCCTTGTGGACCGAGCCATCGACAGGGTGTCCCGCCAGCGGGCGCAGATCGGCGCGCTGACCAACCGCCTGGGAAATGCCACGGCCGCTCTGACTGTGGCCTCGGAGAACCTCACCGCGGCTGATTCCCGGCTTCGTGACCTGGACTACACGAAGGAGATGATGAACTTCGTGAAGATCTCGATCCTCACCCAGGCGAATATGTCGATGATGGCCCAGGCAAACCAGCTCCCCGGCAACGTACTGACACTGCTGGGAAAGTAAAGGCACATCACGGCGGCCACCTCTTTTCAGTCATTTTCAAACGCGCTCCCGCAGGGGAGCGCGTTTCTTTTTTGTGTCCTCCGGCTGCGGAAATCGCCCTGAAGGTGATGCCGCCTTCACAAAAGACCCTGTTCTGGAATCCGAAAAATGTCAGAAGAGAATCATCCCGGCAAGGAGAACGAGCAGGATTCCTCCGAAAGTCCGTGCTTTCAGCGGAAAAAGGCCAAAGGCAAGGGAGGCGAGCAAGACAGCGCTTCCCGCGGCCGCCGCTGCGGGTGACCACGAGGCAGACCACGGGATGAATGACGTGAGGCCATCCGCAGCCCACTGCCAGAGCAGGAAGAGACCCTCGGCTGCTCCGGCGAGGTAATATCCGCCGGGTATCCCGGCAAGGGCAGGTATTGAGAGCACGGCGGCGAAGGGATAAAGGAAGGCGAAGACCGGGAGGGCCGCCATGTTGACCAGGATGCCGGACAGGGGGACCTCACCGAAAGCGGCGGCGGTCTGGGGGTAGGTGGCCAGCCAGACGAGGGGGCTCGCCGCGAGGGCCGTCCTCCAGCCCGCTCCCCGTTCCGCCAGGGCGGACAGGAGAAGGGCGGCCGTGACGGACAGCCGCCATCCGAGGTCGGCATACCACTCGGGCCTCCAGAGAAGGAGAAGAAGCCCTGCCAGGGAGACCGCGTTGAGGGGCCTCCCCTTCCTCCCAAGGGCATACCCGAGGAGTACAGCCTGGATCATCAGGGCCGCCCGAAGAGCGCTGGGAGCTCCCCCTGCCAGC
The DNA here is from genome assembly GCA_964543785.1 of uncultured Synergistaceae bacterium. Lineage (GTDB taxonomy): Bacteria > Synergistota > Synergistia > Synergistales > Aminobacteriaceae > Aminivibrio. Next base: position 7,500 of record CAZJAR010000034.1, read on the forward strand.
AGGGCATAGGACCAGAGCAGGCCGCTCGCCGCGAGGAGGCGTCCGAGGAAGGAGAGCCTCCGGCGAAGGGCACCGAGAGAGAGCAGCTTCCAGGCCGCCGCGGCGGCGAGGCCCACGTGGAAGCCCGAAACGGCGAGGAGATGGGCCGTTCCCCAGGTCCTGTGGTCATCCGCGAGGGAGGGGTCCCGAACGCCGAGAAAGGCGGCGAGAAGATACCCCCGGGTCGCGGGAGGAAGGGAGAGGAGAATTCTCCTGCGCAGGGCCGTCCGAAGGGCCGGAAGACCAAAGCGTTTCTGCCTTCCGGCAAGAATTTCCTCGGGGAGAATCTCGGCTGACACGCCCCTGGCCCGCCAGTACAGGTCCTCCCTGAAAGAGGAACCTTCCTTTTTCCTGAAGGGGACGGCCACGCCTGCAAAAGAAAGGACGTCCCCTTCCGAGACGGACTGGTGAGGACGGAGTTTGAGGAGAAAGCGGCCCCTCTCCCCCTCCACTATCACTGCCCTCGAAGCCCCCCACGGCCGCTCGAGGATGACCTGCCCCCCGTCAAGGACTTGTCCCTGGAAAACGGTGACGTTCTGGAACCTCCAGACGGAAAGAAGGGAAAGGAGAAGGGCGAGAAAGGCGAGGGCAAAAGCATAGGAAACAAACCTGAGGGGCCTGAGACCGGAGAGGATGAAAAGAAGCCCCAGGCAGAATAGGGAAACGGCCGACGCGGCCTGCAGGGGGGACATCCCCCTGTCCGACAGGGCGAGGGAGGTGAAGACCGCCCCGAGGAGAAAAAGAATGGGAGCCCGGGCAATGCCCTGGTCATGCCCCGAAAGGGGGTTCATCTCAGGTCGACGTGGTCTCTGAGGCTCTCCAGCTTCTTCGGCCCGATTCCGTTGACTTTGAGGAGGTCCTGCAGGGAAGAGAACCTGCCCTTCTGCGTCCGGTACTCGAGGATGGCCCGGGCGATGGCCGGCCCCACCCCCGGAAGGCGCTGGAGTTCTTCAAGTGACGCCGAGTTCACCCGCACCGCACCGCCGGAAGCGCCTGCGGCAGGGCCGGAAGGAAGGGAAAGAAAGCCGCTGTCCTGCGTGACCGAAGGGGCCGGAATGGTGTTCTTCCCTGTGTCCTCACCCGCCAGGGGAACGTGGACATGCACTCCGTCCGCCAGGGGCGCGGCCAGGTTGACCTTCACCGGGTCAGCATTCGGCAGCAGGCCTCCCGCGGCGTCCACGAGATGGTGAACCCTGCTCCCGGGAGGAAGGGTATAAACACCCGGGGATGCCACGCCGCCCGTGACGTAGAGCACCCACTCCTTCGCCTCCCGGGGCTCCGGGGCAGGCAGGTTAACTTCCGGCGGCGCGGAGGGCCTGTCAGCAGGCACGGTTATGGACAGGGCGGGACCGGCCTTCGCTCCGGAAGGACGGTCCACGAAGCGGCCGGAAAAAAAGAACACCAGGAGTCCTGCGAGGAGAAAACACCCGACGCCGAGGGCGAAGAAAGCAAGCCCCTGGTATTTCGGATCGGAGAAAAAATTCCGCTTCACGATGTGCTCCTCCTCATTCCAGGTTTTTGATGATCCCGCCGGAGAGACACCAGTTGTCAGCCCTTTGAATCTCCACCGAGACGAAACGGCCGAGCATGTCCTCTCCAGCCTCAACCAGCACCACCTTGTCGGAGGGTGTCCTCCCCTGGAGGAGTCCCTTTCCCCTGGGGGCAACGTCGTCCAGCAGTACCGGGAAGACGCTGCCTACAAGCGATTCGTTGATTTCCCGGGCAATTCCTGACTGGAGGGTGTTCACCTCGTTCAGCCGGGCCATTTTTTCCCGGTGGGGAACCTGGTCCTCCCGGCGTGCCGCCGCTGTCCCCTCCCGTGGAGAATAGGCAGCGGAGTGGACGAGGTCAAACCGGAATTCCTCCAGCACCTTCAGAGACTCTCCGTAGTCCTCCTCCGTCTCGCCGGGGTGTCCCACGATGAGGTCCGTGGTGAGGCCGACTCCCGGCAGGCGGCTCCGTATGAGGGAAACGGTCCTTCGGTATTGCTCAACGGTATATCCGCGGTTCATGAGGGCGAGGATGCGGTCGCTTCCCGACTGGATGGGAAGGTTGATGGAGGGACAGATCACCGGGGAGAGCTCCGCCATGGTCTCCACTATGTCCGGGGTGAAATCCCGGGGGTGGGAGGTGGCGAACCTGAGGAGGCGCACCCCTGTCTTCAGCACGCTGTCCCTCAGGAGATCCGCGAAGGTATAGCCGTCGGAAAAATCGCTTCCGTAGCTGTTCACGTTCTGCCCCAGCAGGGTGATTTCCCGGACTCCGTCGGCCACCAGGGTTCTCATCTCATCGAGGATATCAGCGGGGAGGCGGGAGACGAAACGCCCGCGGACGTAGGGAACGATGCAGTAGGAGCAGAAGTTATCGCAGCCGTGGGCTATGGTGACGAAGGCCTTCCAGGGGCTGATCCTTTCCACGGGTGCACCGGGGAGTTCAATGAAGGCCCTGGGATCGTCGTCGAGAAACTGGAAGGTTTCGCCGGGGGAGGACATGAGATTTTCAAGGCCGTCAGGAACGACACCTATGTGTCTCGGACCTGAAATGAACCGGACCCAGGGGAACCGGGCGGCCATTTTGCGGCCCACGTTCTGGGCCACGCAGCCCGTCACGGCCACCAGGGGCTTTCGTTCTTTCTCCCAGCGGGGGGCAAACCTGCCAAGGTCGCTCCAGACTTTCTGCTCGGCCTTGTCCCGGATGCTGCATCCGTTGAGGATGACCACGTCGGCCTCGTCCTCGCCTGTCTCGGTCCATCCCCGTTCTTTCAGCGCTGTTTTCATCTTGTCGCCGTCATAAACATTCATCTGACAGCCGTAAATTTTCATGGCAAATCGGTACACGGAAGAACTCCTCCCGGCGGTTTTGAATTGAAGACACTCGGTCAGGGAGTCATTATACCCCGTATCGGGGAGATTGAGAAATTCGGTTCTCCCCTGTAGTAGAATAGAGGAAAACGACCGAGGGGGTTTTGAAAGTGAAGCGTTTTTGTTTTTCCGGACTTGTTCTTCCGGTTCTTCTGGTTATCCTGGCCCTTTCGGGCCCTGCCCTGGCATGGACTCTTCCCGATCTCCCCGGCTTCTCCGGGGGAGAAGTACAGCGGACTCCGCTTGAGGCTCCATCGGGCAGTTTCGGCGAATGGCTCGTCCGGGTCTACCGCACCGACGGAGGACGGACCCTGAAGGCCACCCTGATGTCCGGACCCGGTGCGGGAGGGCTTCGCACTCCCCCTGAAGGGGGTAAGAGCGATGACCGGCCTCTCGGCTTCGGTTCTTCCTACGAGGGTCTCACCGTCGAAGGGAAACGGGCCCTCCTGGAGGACGTCCCGACGGTCGGGCTTGCCCTGGCGGTGGCCCTGGCCGACGAGACGACTCTTACCCTCGAGTCATCCTCACTGCCGCTGGAGGAGCTGATTTCGGCTGCCTCAGCCATCATCAGGGCTCAATAAGAAAAGGGAGGCTTTTCAGCCTCCCTTCGTTTTTCTTTCCGATTATTCCTCAGGCTCGAACATATCCTTGCCCACTGCGCAGACGGGGCAGACCCAATCGTCGGGAATGTCTTCAAATGCTGTTCCCGGGGCAATTCCCGAATCGGGATCGCCCTCGGCGGGGTTGTAGACATAACCGCACACGGTGCACACGTACTTCTTCATGAGATATCCCCCTTCTGGTGGTCTTCTGAGTGTGTTTCCTGAAGCCCATTATATCTATAGGACGCGAAAAAAGGCAACCGGAGAAACAGATTCTCACGAATACATCCCCTGCGCAGTCTCACAGAGCGGGAGCTTCCCACCCTTTTCCTCCGGAAAGGCAGACCGCGCCTCCGGCTGTGACGAGATAATCGTCCTCGATTCTCATTCCGCCCCAGCCCTCGATGTAGATGCCCGGCTCGACGGTCACCACGTCCCCTTCCTCGAGGACATCCCTGGAACGGGGAGAGAGCCTCGGCGCCTCGTGAACCTCAAGCCCGAGACCGTGCCCGAGGCCGTGGGGGAAATGCTTCCCCCAGCCCCGCCGGGTGACAACATCCCTGGCGGCCGCATCCACTGCCTTTCCTTCCACACCGGGACGCAGGGCCTCCGCCGCCCGCAGATGGGCTTCCATCAGGATTGACTGGATCTCCCTGCCTTGGGGGGACAGGGGACCAAGAGAAAAGTTCCTCGTCAGGTCGGACATGTACCCGTCAACGGTAGCCCCAAAGTCAACGGTGACCATATCCCCCTTCCGGAAAGCCCGGCCGGTGGGGGCCCCGTGGGGCAGGGCGCTCCTCTCTCCCGAAGCCACGATGAAGCTGCTGCCCTTCCAGCCCCCTTCGGCGCCTTTCTTTCTCAGGGTATATTCCAGAAGGGCGTTGAACTCCTTTTCCGTCATTCCTTCCCGGACCGATTGCAGCGCCTCCAGGAAGGAATCATAGGCCAGGTCGGCAGCCCTGCTGATGGCAGCCGTCTCGCCATCATCCTTCTTCCGCCGGAGGGCAGGAAGAAGCCCGGAACAGTCTTTCCATGAGGAAACCGACGATTCGAGAGTTCTGAAGATGGATACGGAAAGGCGCTCCGCTTCGAAACCGGCGGTCCTCCACCGTCCCTGCCGGAGGATTTTCGCCGTTTTTTCCTGGAGAGATTCCCCGTCGAGGATGATGATGTCGAAGGGTGATTGTTCCCGGGCCTGGAGGGCATACCGGCCGTCGGTGACAAGACAGCGCATGTCCGCCGAGACAAGGAGGGCTCCGCTGCTGCCCCGGAAACCGCTCAGGTAGACCATGGACTCGCTGTTGTACTGTTCCGTCACGAAGAGGACAAAGACATCCGTTCTCTTCCGGGCGAGCAGCGCAAGCAGACGCTCCGCCCTCGCCTCTATCCGCCGGGACGCATCCATCCGGTCATGCCCCCTTCGGCCGGGCGATGAGTCCCCACAGCTCTTCGGCAACGCTGTCGGGGCAGTTTCCCCGCCCCTCGACGAACTGTCCCGCGCCTGCGGCAGGAATTCCCTTTTTCCTGAGCCTGGAAAGGGCCTCCTCTTCGTGCTCTGGTGCCACCACAGCCAGGAGGACCCCGGAAGAAATGAGGTGGAAGGGATCGAAACCGAGGTTTTTCCTCGCCCTCTCCGTGAGAGGCGACAGGGGGATTTTTCCATAGTCGAGCTCAACACCGAGGCCGCTGAGCCTGGCGATTTCTGCGATTCCGCCCCCGATCCCTCCCTCAGTGGGGTCATGGAGAAACCTGGCGATGTCCCTGAGGCTCCTGGCTTCCTCGAGGACCGAGATGGCGTCCAGCCAGCCGGCGGCTTCCCGGACGCCTTCGGGACCGATGACGGGCTCCAGGAGGTCGGGCCGGTCCGAGGCGAGGATGGCCATGCCCTCGAGCCCGGCATGTTTCGTGAGAATCAGCCTGTCTCCGGGGCGGATGTCCGTGGCCCGGTGAACAAACTCCGTGGGTCCCATCATGGTCCCCACGAGGACGGGCTGGTCGTACCGGTCCGTGAGCTCCGTGTGCCCTCCCACCACCGCAGCCCCTATGGAGAGACAGGCCTCGTGGATCTCACCCATGAGGGCTTCCACCATGGGGATGCCCTGCCTGGAGGGAACGAGGAGGGTAACGACAAAAAAGGAGGGGTCCCCTCCCTTGCATGCGATGTCGTTTGCGTTGATGTGGACGAGAAATTTGCCCGCACCCGCTGATGCCCCGACAATGGGGTCGGAGGCAACGGCCACGAACTTTCCGTCGGGCCACCTGATGAGGGCGGCGTCCTCCCCTATGCCGGGACCGATAAGCACCTCGGGCCTGGATGCCCCGCAGAACCGGAAGATGCTTCCTTCAAGCTGACCCGGGGGAAGTTTCCCCACCGGAAACTGATTCATGTGCTTCACCTCTTCGCAGGCTGAAAATGCAGCCGCAGTAGGACTGCCTGTAGAGACCGAGCTCCTTCGACATGGCGACGGAGCGGACAAAACCGTTTTGCTTCCGGAAAATCCTTGACAGCCACCGGAGACCGAATATCCGGGCCGTTTCCTCCCCGATGGCGTTGATACGAGCCGCATCCTTGTGGGGACTGATGGTCAGGGTGGTGCAGAGGGAAGGAATCCCCTCCCGCGCAGCCGCCCGTGCAGCTCCCTCAAGCTGGAGCCTGAAGCAGAGGGTGCACCGTCTGCCCCCCTCGGGCTCCCCCGCCAGGGGCGAAGCCGCCTCCATCCACGAGGGGATGAAAACATCCTCCGCGATGACCGGGACATTTCCCGCCGCGAGGACTGCGAGGGCCTCCCTCCGTTTTTTTTCCTCTCCCGCAGGGTGGATGTTGGCACCGTACCAGTAGAGCGTCACGGCATACCCCTCCGCCGAAAGATCGGCGAGGGGCACCGTGGCGTCCGGGGCACAGCATGCGTGGAGAAGAAGCCGCTGTTCCACGGGACGGCTATTTTCCCGGAAAGGACTCGAAAGCTTTCGCCAGGGAAGCCTCGTCGAGCCCCATGGCGGCAATGACGTCGGGGGAGCTGCCGGACTCCCCGTAGGTGTGCACTCCCACGGCCCTGAAGGATGCGCTGAGCCCCAGTTCCGTCATCCGGGCGGCGAGGATGGATCCCATGCCGCTGTTCACCGAATGGTCCTCGCAGGTGAGTATCCGGCCTGTGGCCGCCGCTTCACGGAGGGCTCGGTCATCGGGGACGAGGGGGCTGGACACGCAGTATACCGACACCTCCAGGCCGTGTTTCTCCCGGAGGATATCCCGGGCCTTCACGGCCCGCTCCGTCATGGCGCCGAGGGCGAAGATGGCGCCGTCCTTCCCGGGGCGCACGAGGACCGCTTCACCGTAGCGGAAGCGGTAGTCCCCTCCGAAGAGAGGGTCTCCGTTTCCATCGGCCAGGACGGAAAGCTTGCTCCGGCCCATGGCGATGCAGACGCACCCCGCCTCGCCGAGGGCCCAGCGGGTGGCCCTGTCGGTCTGGTTGGGATCTCCGGGCACCACGAGCTTCCAGCCGAAGGTATTCCGGAGCAGCCCCACGTAATCGATTGCCTGGTGGGTCTTGCCGTCCTCGCCCACGTCGAGGCCCACATGGGTGAGCACCGTCTTGAGGTTGGCGGAGTTGATGTCGTTGAGCCGCTGCTGGTTGTACACCTCGGACAGCCCGAAGACGCCGAAGTCGGCCCAGAGGGAGACCACGCCCGCCGTGGAGGCGGCCCCCGCGGCGGTTGCTGTGGAATGTTCCTGGATGCCGGCCTGGATGAACCAGTCGGGACATTTTTTCGCGAAGTCGCCTGTCTTCACCGAACCGGCAAGGTCGCAGTCAAAGACGAGAAGGGGTGTCCCGCCTTCCCTTTCGTAATTCCTCTCCCCGATGTCAGCGAGGGCCGTGCCGAAGGCGGAGCGGTTGTCCGTCTTCTTGTCCGTTCCGTAGGTAATGGGGTCGCCCAGGTCGAGGCCGGCCTTCGCGGGCGTCACATGCCTTCCTGCGGGAAGCGGCGCGGACTCGCGCACCTTTCTTGCTTCGTCAAGAAGGGACGGGTCGCCGCCGAGCTCTTTCATGGCCTGGACGTACAGTTCGGTCCGGGGAGCCTTGCCGTGGTATTCCGATGTTCCTTCCATGAAGGATACGCCTTTGCCCATGACGGTTCGGCACAAAATAACCGTAGGCGATTGGCTCGCGGCGCTCAGACGGAGGGCTGCATAAAGTTCCCGGAATGAGTGGCCGTCACATTCCAGAACATCCCACCCGTCAGCCTTCCAGAGTGCAGTGATGTCTGCCGGCATGACCGAACCGACGGAGCCCGAAATCTGGATTTTATTCCAGTCCACGAGGGCCGTCAGATTGGACAGATTTTCCTTGGCGGCTATTCGCCTGGCCTCGGCGCTCTGCCCCTTGGTCTGGCCTCCGTCACCCATGAGGACGTAGGTTCGCTTGCCGTTCCCGCGGGCTTTCTGGGCGAGGGCAAAGCCCACTCCGGCTGAAAGGCCCTGGCCCAGGTTGCCGCTTCCCCAGTCGATTCCCGGCACATCCCGTTCCACGTGCCCCTGGAAGGGAGAGCCGCACCGGCGGAAATTGGCTATGGCCTCAAGGGGTGAGAAGAATCCCCATTCCGCCAGGGCGGCGTATGCACCCGGCGAGGTGTGTCCGTGACTGATGGAAACATAATCCCGGTCCAGTCCCGAGCAGTTCTCCGGCGTCAGGTCAGCCACTCCGTAGACAGCCATGTACATTTCCGCACTTGAGAGGGAGCCGGCGGGATGACCGCTGTCGGCAAGGGTGACCATGGTAACGGCGTTTCTTCTGCAGCGCGCGGCGGATTCCTCGAGGGCACGGACCATATCGTCATCGAGGGAGCCGGCGGGAAAATTCCTCAGTACGGGAAGGTTCATTTCCTTATCGCCTCCTTGAATTGTGACAGGAATGATTATACCCAAGACAGGGGAAAAAGTCAGGAAAAAGGGCGGTCCTCACGGACCGCCCGGAAACTCAGGAGATATAGACTCTCGGAACCCGTTTGAGGAACATGATGGGAACTTCGTAGTTGATGGTGTTTCTCGCGGCGCCGATCTCCTCGGGGGAGATGCGTTCGTCCCCCTGCCGGCCTATGAGGACCACCTCGTCTCCTACTTTCACGTCCATTCCGGTGACATTCACCATCATCTGGTCCATGCAGATATTCCCTGCGTGGGGAACCCGCTTTCCGCCTATGAGGACATCCACTTTCATGGAAAGTGCCCGCGAATAGCCGTCGGCGTACCCTACGGGGAGCACTGCGAGCCGCTCTTCTCCCCGGGTCATGTACTTCAGCCCGTAGCCCACGCCGCTTCCGCGGGAAAGCTCCTTCACGAGAGCCACCTCGGTTTTGACCTCGAAGGTGGGAAGAAGCTCCACAGACCGGACACATTCCGACGAGGGATACATTCCGTAGAGGATGACTCCGGGACGGACCCCGTCGAGGTACTTTTCAGGACAGGCGAGGATTCCTGCGCTGTTGCAGGCGTGGCGGAGCGGAATGCGGATATTCCGGGCCTCAGCCGCGGAGAGGGATTCCCTGAGCCCGGAGAACTGGTGTTCCGTGAAATCAAGGCGTCCTTCGTCAGCAGTGGCGAAATGGGTGTACATCCCCTCAAGGAAGAGCCCCGGCATGGTCACCAGTTCATCGAGGACGCCGGGAATATCCCTGGGAAGGAACCCGATCCGGCTCATCCCGGTGTCCACCTTCACGTGAACAGGTACTTTCTTCCCCTGGCGGGCAGCCTCGCCGCTGAGGCTGCGAGCAAAGGAAAGGTCGGTGATCGTGGCCGTAATGTCCTGTTTGACATATTCCGCGGCGGAACGGGCTGGAGTGGGGCCAAGGACCAGGATAGGCGCCGTCACGCCTCCTTCACGAAGTTCAAAGGCCTCGTCGGGAATGGCCACGGCAAACCGGCGGCACCCGGCATCGGAAAGGGCCCTGCACACCTGGAAAACGCCATGGCCGTATGCATCCGCTTTAATGACTCCCAGAATTTCCGGGCCAGGACCCACGTGGGCCCGTATTGCCAGGAAATTAGCTTTCACATTCGCAAGACTGACTTCCATTCGTGTGGCGCGATGCATGGGTATCTCCTTCCTTCAAGGAAAAAAGGGGACGGAAATCCGTCCCCTTTCTCCGAATCTGCTGCTTATTTCCGTTAGACCTTCAGGGTGCCGTCGCGCCGCTTCTCGTCGAAATCCTTCACGAGCTTTCTCAGCTCGCCCGAGAGCAGCAGCAGGGCAACAAGGTTTGGAGCCGCCATGAGTCCGTTCAGCGTGTCCGAAAGGTCCCACAGGTTGCTCAGGAATCCGGCCGCGTCTCCGAGGAAGACTCCTCCGGCAGCTCCGACGACGATCAGGGCAACCCAGAGAACCTTCAGGACCGGGATGATCCACTGACCGAAAATGTAGGTGCCGCAGGTCTCACTGTACCAGTACCAGCCGAGGATGGTGGAGAAGGCGAAGAGGGCGAGACCGACGGAGAGGATCATGGTGCCGGTACCGCCGAGAACGGTTTCAAAAGCGGAGAGGGAGAGCTGGGCTCCGGAAAGATCCGGTTTCGAGGTAAGCACTCCGCTGGTCAGGATGGCGAGGGCGGTGAGGGTGCAGATCACGATGGTGTCGGTGAACACTTCGAAGAGACCGTACATGCCCTGCCGCACGGGGTGGTCAACCACTGCCGTGGCGTGGACCATGGGAGCGGAGCCGAGACCGGCTTCGTTGGAGAAGACGCCCCGGGCGATACCCTTGGTGATGGCGACCTTGACCGCCCATCCGGCAATGGCGCCCGGCATGGCCATGGGATCGCTTATGGCGTACTTCACGGCGCTGCTGAAGGCCGGCACGATCTGGTCGGTGTGGGTGAAAACCACGATAACGGCGCCGACGATGTAGAAGATGGCCATGAAGGGCACAAGATAGGTGGTGACGTCGGAAATACGCTTCAGGCCGCCGATGATGACAAGGGCGGTGAGCACAGCGATGGCGATACCGGTATACAGGTTCGGGATTCCGAAGCCGAGCTGGAAGCCCTCGGCAGTGGAGTTAGCCTGAATGGCGCAGCCGATGCCGAAGGACGCGAAGAACCCGAAGAATGCGAAGAGCCAGGCAAGCCACTTCTGGCCGGTCCCCTTGTCGAGGATGTACATGGTGCCGCCGCGCCAGCTGCCAGTGGGATCCTTTTCACGGTACTTCACTGCCAGTGTGACTTCGGCCATCTTCGTGGTCATGCCGAATACGGCAGAAACGAGCATCCAGAAAAGGGCTCCGGGACCGCCGAGGTGAAGGGCTGTAGCAACACCGGCGATGTTGCCCGTGCCCACTGTGGAGGCAAGAGCGGTGGAAAGGGCTGCGAAGGAGGAGATGGTGCCTTCCCCTTCCTTCTTCTTACCAAGGTTCCCGAAAACTTCTTTGAACATAAGGAAAAAATAGCGAAGCTGGGGCACACCGAGCACAACCGTGAGGTATACTCCTGTACCAACCAGAAGGGCCAGCATCCAGGGCCCCCATACGATCCCGTTGACAATCCCGTTGATTCTCATTACTTCCTGCATAACGTGCGATTCCCCCTCTCATGTTATTCAGCTTGCATACTCCCGCCCCTCCGGACTCTTCCGGCAAGGGGGTGCCTCCAAAACAGAAAAAACGGTGGAATCTGGACCATGACGCAGACCAGAGGCCATGCTTCACCCCCTTCAATGTTCGAATAGGTTCATTCTTTCAGAAAAATTATAGCACAGATCATTCCTCTGAAAAGAGAAAAGGGAAGGCCCAAACCGCCTTCCCTGACTAATGTCAAATATATCCGTTGGCCCTGAGAATGTCCTCCGCCCTGCCGAGATGTTTCGCAGCAATCTTGATCACGGGGCCGGTGCATCCCATGGAGGACTCTGCGTAGATTCCCTCTTTCCAGAGGACTTTCACTCCGTCTTCGATGGACAGGACATCAACGCCGTGGATCTCCTCATCGGTGGGTTCGGCCGGAGGAGCGGTCACCTGGCCGGTGCAGGGAGCCTTCGGGGCCAGCCCCTCGAGGACGGCGTCAAGGCCGGCCTTCCGCGCCGCGGCGATCTCCGACGCCACCTTTTCAGGCAGTCCGCCCGCCGCTGCCCTGGCGGTGTACTCCAGGGCACCTGCGATGACCGGCGCTCCGGAGGCCCTGGAGATAATGGAGATGACCTTGTTCCACCCCTCACCCGCCGACGGGCCGTAGCCCCACCCCATGGATTCGTAGGATCCCCCGGTGGTGAAGGACGAGAACATCTTCATCAGGACGTTTCCTGTGAGGGTGTCGGTAACGCACACGTCCACAGCGCCGGCGAGGATGTCGTTTCCCCTGAGAACCGCGCCGCCGTCCTTCCGGACGCTCGCACCGAAGGAAATGGGGTATCCCTTTTCCTTCAGGGAATTGAGGGCCTTGTAGACAAGCTGGGCACCGTCCACATTGAGAATCCCCACCGCGGGATTTTCAAGGCCGATGGCCTTCGCCGCGGCTATGCCGTACAGGGCGTTCCGGACCATGGCTTCGACCCTGCCTACCGCCGATGTCCCCGTGGACGAGGCCAGAATCATGGGTCTGCCCCTTCCTGGGGTCAATACCCTTCCTATGGTGGTAACTCCCAGCGGGAAAGGATAGTGGAGCGCCACGGCGCCCGCGATCCTTCCTTCAGAGAGAGCCTTCTCCATGGCCTTCGCCACGTCCTCTTCGCAGGCAGGGGTCTCGATCCACGCAAATTCCTCGAAGCCCGCAATCTTCGGTCCGATCAGAACGACTTCAATCCGGGAGGAATTTTCCTGGGCCAGCCTGGCCCCCCGGGCGAGTTCCTCAGCACCGAGCTCGCTTCCCATGGCCATAAGCCCCACGGAAATCCTGGGACCTCCCGACCGGGCATCGGACACGATCTCAGCCAGGGCGTCTCCTATGAGCTTCCTGATGTCTGACATGGTCTTTCCTCCCGTCTACAGTTTTCCTGACAGTTCGGAGAGAACCTCCAGGAGAAGAGCCTTGATGTCATCTTTTGAAACCGACGCCGGGGATGCCTGCGCTCCGGAAGCGGGTTCTAGCAGGAAGGAGGCTCCGTCGGCGAGATTCGTGAGCCTGGCGAGGAAGAGGCTTCCCTTGCCGATGATCATGGCCCGCTTCATGGAGCCGGCCTTCAGGGCGTCGCAGGCATGGCCGATGAAGGGCACTCCCGAAGGGATGTGTCCCTGGGTGTGGGCGAAACCGGGAACGCCCCGCTCCTTGACAAAGGTCATCATGTCGGCCTTCTCTATGGCTTTCTTCGTAACTGCAAGGGCGGCGGTCATCTTGATGTTCGCCAGGGGGACGTCCCCCGCGCCTGCAGGGAGGGTGATCTCGTTGATATGAAGCTCCGCGGCGTACTTGTCCACGTCCATGAAGGAAAGTCCTGCACGCTCCAGGGGATCGAGGATGAGGGCCGTGGTGACGGCCTGGGGCGACGATCCCGCGCCCACGGTATGCTTCCCGAGGACGTCAAGACGCATGACGGGGTTCGTGCCGTCATCGGGAACAAGCAGGACGGCAAAGTTCCCGAGGCAGTCCTCGAGGGCGGGCAATTTCTTTTTCACGTGGTCCCGTCCGTTCATGTAGAGTTTCGGTATGGCCCCGCCGGCAAGGACGGCGCAGTTCTTCCTCGCCCCGGAGGCAACCTGGCTGGCGCCCGCGATCATGGCGTTGACCGGACCTGCGCAGAATCCCCGCACGTCGCATCCGCTCGCGTTGACACACCCGGCGATCTCTGCGATGGCCTTGGCAAAGTTGCCGCCCGCCCGCTGGTTCATGTCGCCTGCTCCTTCCTCGGAGCACTCGATGACGAAATCAATTTCCTCAGGGGCCATGCCGGTGTTCTTGAGCAGATGCAGGAGGGAAAGCACTCCTCCGGCCTTGCAGGCCAGGTTCTCGAGGAGCACGTAGGCGAAGAGGCAGTCGTCAACCTCGTGACCGTTCCGGGCGCAGCCAACCACCTTCCCGCTGAAGTAGAGGGGCAGGGCTTTTTTGTGGGCCGTCTCCTCCGCGATTTCGTCGGCGGAATGGCCCGTCTCGAGCCGGGCAAGGAGTTTGTCGTTCATCACCGGGCTTGCGGCAAGCTTTTCCTTCACCGAAGCGGCAAAGGAGGACTCCAGCCAGATGATGTCGAAAACATCGCATATATCCATAA